>NZ_CP015449.1:641000-961500 GCF_003096075.1 Dietzia lutea
CGCAGCGCGGTGGCTTCGGCACCGGTGCGGGACCGCACGAACGTCAGGGTGCGCGCGCCCTCGGCCACGAGGGAGGCCATGAGCGCCGACGCCTCGACGGGCGCGGGTCGGCGGACGGGCGCGCCGTGCTCGCCGGCGAGGCCCTCCATCAGCGGTGGTTCCCACAGCGCGACGGTCCGGCCGCCCTGGGGCGAGGCGTCGTCGGTGACCTCCACGCACTCGCGGCCGACCAGCGTGGTAGCGGCGGCCCCGGCGTCGGAGGTGGTGGCAGAGGCCAGGACGAAGGTCGGCGCCGCGCCCATGGCGCGGGCCAACCTGTCGAGCCGGCGTAAGACCAGGGAGACGTTGGAGCCGAACACACCGCGGTAGGAGTGACATTCGTCGACGACGACAAAGCGGAGCCCCCGCAGGATTCGTGTCCACTGGCGGGCTCTGCCGAGCATCGACAGGTGGAGCATGTCAGGATTGGTGACGATCCACCGGGAGTTCTCCCGGATGAAGGGTCGGGCGTCGGACGGGGTGTCTCCGTCGTAGGAGGCGGGTGCGACGTGAGAGAGCCCGGGCACGGAGTCCACCAGCGAGATCACCGACGACAGCTGGTCCTGCCCGAGGGCCTTGGTCGGGGCCAGGTAGAGGACGCAGGCGTTGCGGTCCTCGGCGAGGGCGCTCAGCGCGGGCAGCTGGTAGCCGAGGGTCTTCCCGGACGCGGTTCCCGTCGCCACCACGACGTGTCGACCGGCGTGCGCGTGTTCGGCGGTGGCGACCTGGTGTGCCCAGGGCCGGTCGACGCCGCGGGCGCGCAGTTCGTCGACCAGGCCGGGGTGGGCCCAGGTGGGCCAGTCGGCGTACCGCGCCTCGCGGGCGGGCAGGTCGGCGGCGTGGGTCAGTGGCGACGGACCGGGCGGGAGCTGTTCCAGCAGGTGGCCCAGGAGTTCGCGTCCGTAAGTCGTCACCCTTCGACCGTAGAGGGATCCGCCCGGCCGGTCGATTCGCCGACGGCGGAGGACCGACGTGCCCAAGATCTGTTCTCCTCCCGCTGTTGTCGTGGTCTACTGGAGCCGGTCGTCACAACCGCCCACCGGGCAGCCGGTGAACGGGGGCGTCGGCCCGACACGCGCGGCCATCCCGCGAGTCGCACCTGGCAGTACGGAAAAGGAACGCAGTAAACATGGCACAGGGCACCGTCAAGTGGTTCAACGCGGAGAAGGGCTACGGGTTCATCGCTCCCGAGGACGGTTCGGCCGACCTCTTCGTCCACTACTCCTCCATCGAGGGCACCGGCTTCAAGTCGCTCGAGGAGAACCAGCGCGTCGAGTTCGAGGTGGGCGAGGGGCAGAAGGGCCCGCAGGCGCAGGAGGTCCGCGCCCTCTGACCGATCCGGTCCGGCACGACGAGGCCCCCGCCGCGCTCGCGGTGGGGGCCTCGCGCCGTGTCGGGGTCGGCGGTGTCGGGGGCCGACCGTAGGCTCTGTTCCGTGACGCAGCTGTCGTTCTTCGCCGCGGACGACCATGTCCCCGACCCCTCGGACCTCGAGGGTGTGCTGGCCGCCCGTGGGCAGTCCACCCTGGCCGGCGAGGTGGCGCAGGTGTCGGTGGCGCTCGACGCCCCGTGGCGGGCGGATGCGTTCGAGGCGACTCTCACCCAGGCGGGACTGGATCCCGTGCGCTCCGACCCGGATGCCGACGGCCGGTGCACGGTCTCCACGGCGCGGACGTCGGTGCTGGTGCCGGTGGTACGCCGCTGGCGGCGGGGCGCCGTCACCGCGGTCCCGGAGGGGTGGACCCCTTCGGCCGGGGCGCTGCGCATCTGGGTCCTCACCGCCGGCCACATCACGGATACCGGGGTGGTCGAGCTGGGCATCGACGCCGGGCTGGAGCACCACGCCCCCCGCCGGGACGCGCTGCGTGCGGCACTGGAGCGGGTCGGTATCCGGACGACGTACGTCGGGTCCAAGGGCGGCGGTCCGTTGCTGCGACTGGGGACGGCCAAGGCGCGGGCGCGGCTGGCGCAGTACGTCGGCGCGCCGCCCGCCGGGGTGCCCGCGGAGTACTGGCCCGGCTGACGCGGCGCTGCACACCCCCCGCCGCGCGCCGCCCCGCCCCCGGCGTCGCGGTGCCCCGGCGCAGGTCGACGTACCGTGGGGGTATGTGCATGCTCGTGGTCGCCCGCCGGGTCCACCCCCGTTACCCGCTCATCGTGGTGGCCAACCGGGACGAGGTCCTCGCCCGTCCCACCGAGCCGCTCCACGAGTGGACGCTGGAGCACGACGGTGTCGCGGGCATCGTCGCCGGCCGGGACATCACCGCCGGAGGGACCTGGATGTCCATGGCGCCGGGCGGGCGGTTCGCCGCGGTCACCAATGTCCGCGAGCCCGGGCCGGCGATCCCCGCGCCGGCGTCGCGTGGCGAGCTGCCGGTCGAGGCGCTCACCGGTCCGGTGCCGGTCACGGAGTTCGCCCACCTCGTCGTCGACGGCCTCGACGCCTACGGGGGCGTCAACCTCCTCGCCGGTGACCTCGACGCCATGTGGTGGGCCTCCAACCGGTCCACGCGCGGCCCGCTACCTCTGGACGACGGCGTCCATGGACTGTCCAACGCGGCCCTGAACACGCCGTGGCCCAAGGTCGTCGGCGCGGTCCGTGACGTGCGGACGCTGCTGGGCACCGACCTCATCGAAGGCCCGGACTGGTCGCGGGCTCTGCTCGATGTACTGGCGGACCGCCGCCCGGCCGCGCCGTGGACGATGCCCCGCACCGGCGTGCCCCTGTCGCACGAGTGGCGGTTGTCGTCGAGGTTCGTCCGTATCGGCGGGAGTTACGGCACCCGATCGACGACCGCGGTCCGCGTGGACCAGCACGGCGTCGCCGACGTCGTCGAGCGGACGTGGGACACCCGCGGACGCGTCACGGGGACGGTCACCCGGCGCGTGTGAGCCGGTGACCGCCCCCGTGAGCGGTGGTGCGTGCGCCGTCGGCCTCGAGGGACGCGGCGCGCGTGGTGCGGTGCTACTCGACCGTCCAGGTGCTGGAGCCGTCGAGGAGGGCCTGCAGATCGCTGGTGGCGATCTCCTTGGCGTGCTCGACCTGTCCGCGGGCGAGGTCGTCGTAGGTGTCGCGGGCGACCTGACGGATGATGCCGGTGACCGTGTACTCCAGGTCCTGGCTGGACAGGTTGGCCAGGGCGTGGGCGTAGGTCGGGTCGTCGGTGTGGGCGTCGTGGACGACGATGTCGGCCTCGTCGACGTCCGCGGTGGCCGCGACGGCCAGGGAGAAGCCGCGGCGGACCACGCAGTGCTGGCCCTCGTCGCCGAAGATGATCTTCTCGCCGTGACGCACCGGGATGAGGTGGTCGGCGGCGTCCTCCTTGCGCAGCAGGTCGAAGGAGCCGTCGTTGAAGATCGGGCAGTCCTGCATGATCTCCACGAAGCTGGTGCCGCGGTGGCGGGCGGCGGCCTCGAGGACCTCGGTCAGGCCCTTGCGGTCCGAGTCCAGGGCGCGGGCCACGAAGGTGCCCTGAGCACCAAGGGCCAGCGACAGGGTGTTGAACGGGTGGTCCAACGAGCCCATGGGGCTGGACTTGGTGACCTTGCCGGTCTCGGAGGTCGGGGAGTACTGGCCCTTGGTCAGGCCGTAGATCCGGTTGTTGAACATGAGGACGTTCATGTTCACGTTGCGGCGCAGCGTGTGGATCAGGTGGTTGCCGCCGATGGACATGGCGTCGCCGTCACCGGTGACGACCCACACCGACTGGTCGGGGCGGGTGGTGGCCAGGCCGGTGGCGATGGCGGGGGCGCGGCCGTGGATCGAGTGCATCCCGTACGTCTCGAGGTAGTACGGGAAGCGGCTCGAGCAGCCGATGCCGGAGATGAAGGTGATGTTCTCGCGCTTGAGACCGAGCTTGGGCAGCAGCGCGCGGATGGTGGCCAGGATGACGTAGTCACCACAGCCCGGGCACCAGCGCACCTCCTGGTCGGAGGTGTAGTCCTTGGGCTTCTGGGGGGCGTCGGTCTTGGGCACCGAGCTGAGGGCGTCGAGTGGCAGTTTGGTGCCGACGAGTCCGGGTTCGGTCGTTGTCATGGGGATCCTCTCCTCGCTCGTGACGTCAGCGGGTTCGGTTGGCGGTGGTGGTGCCGGTGGCGGTGTGGCCGATCTGCCGGGCGCGGGCCGCGGGCTCACCGGTCGTGGTGACGACCCCGTCGAGCGCGACTCGGTACTTGTCGTGCTCGGCGTGGGTGAGGCGGCCGGCGAACTCGGCTTCGATCGCGTTCTGCAGCTCCTCGGCGGAGAACGCCATGCCGTGCACCTTGGTGATGGGCTGGATGTCGGCGGGGAAGCGGGCCTTGAGCAGCATCGACAGCTGACCGAGGTTCATCTCCGGCACCAGTACGCGGCGGTAGCGCCCGAGTACCTCGCCGATGTTGTGGGGCAGCGGGTTGAGGTGACGCACGTGCGCGCGGGCCACGCGGTGGCCGTTGGCGCGGGCGCGGCGCACGGCCTCGCCGATGGGGCCGTAGGACGAGCCCCAGCCCACGACGAGGACATCGGCCTCTCCCGACGGGTCGTCGACCTCGAGGTCCGGCACGTCGATGCGCGCGATGCGCAGGGCGCGCGTGCGGGTCATGAGGTCGTGGTTGTCCGGCGTGTAGGAAATGTTGCCGGTGCCGTTGGCCTTCTCGAGGCCACCGATGCGGTGCTCCAGGCCCGCGGTACCGGGCACGGCCCAGTCGCGGGCGAGGGTCTCCGGGTCACGGGCGTACGGCAGGTAGTCCTTGGCGTCCTCACCCTCGGGTGCGGGGGCCAGGTTCCTGTCGATCTTCGGCAGCGCGTCGACCTCGGGCAGCAGCCACGGCTCGGAGCCGTTGGCGATCGCGCCGTCCGAGAGCAGGATGACCGGCGTGCGGTAGGTGACCGCGATGCGGGCGGCCTCACGGGCGGCGTCGAAGCAGTCCGCGGGGGACCGGGGGGCCACCACGGCCACCGGCGACTCGCCGTTGCGGCCGAACAGCGCCTGCAGCAGGTCGGACTGCTCGGTCTTGGTGGGCAGGCCGGTCGAGGGGCCGCCGCGCTGGACGTCGATGATCACCAGCGGCAGTTCGGTCATCACCGCGAGGCCGATGGCCTCGGATTTGAGGGCCAGGCCGGGGCCGGAGGTCGAGGTGACGCCGAGGGCGCCGCCGTAGGAGGCGCCGAGTGCCGCGCCGATACCGGCGATCTCGTCCTCGGCCTGGAAGGTGGTTACGTCGAACTGCTTGAGCTTGCTCAGCTCGTGCAGGATGTCCGAGGCCGGCGTGATGGGGTAGGTGCCCAGGAAGACGGGCATGTCGGCGGACTTGCCCGCGGTCACCAGCCCGTAGGCCATCGCGGTATTGCCGGTGACCTGGCGGTAGCGGCCCGCGGGCAGCTTGGCGGGGGCGATCTCGTACTCCGACGCGAACGCCTCGGTGGTCTCGCCGTAGTTCCAGCCCGCCCGCAGCGCGAGGGTGTTGGCCTCGAGGATGGTCGGCTTCTTGCCGAACTTGTCGGACAGGAACTTCTCGATCGAGTCGACCGTGCGCCCGTACATCCACATCAGCAGACCGAGCGCGAACATGTTCTTGCAGCGCTCGGCGTCCTTCTTGCCGATGTCGACCGACTCCACGGCACCGATGGTCAGCGTGCTCATCGCGACCTCGTGCACTTGGAACGCCTCGAACGCCGGCGAGCCCAGCGGGTTGGACTCGTAACCCACCTTCGTCAGGTTCCGCTTGGTGAACTCGTCGGAGTTGACGATGAGGATGCCGCCCGAGGGCAGGTCGCCGATGTTGGCCTTCAGCGCGGCGGGGTTCATCGCCACCAGCACGTCGGGCCGGTCACCGGCGGTGAGGATGTCGTAGTCCGCGATCTGGATCTGGAAGCTCGAGACACCATGGATGGTGCCCTGGGGAGCCCGGATCTCGGCCGGATAGTTGGGCTGGGTCGCGAGGTCGTTGCCGAAGGCGGCCGCCTCGGACGTGAACTGGTCACCGGCGAGCTGCATGCCGTCACCCGAGTCACCCGCGATGCGGATGACCACCTTGTCCAGCTTGGTCTTGGACGCATTGCCCACCGCTGCTGACCTCCAGAAAGTCGTGATGGTCGGGACTCGTCGTGGCTCCCGTACGGCCATCGACGGTACGCCTTTTACGGCGTAGCCCGCGGCCACGACCGGATTGCCGGAACTGTAACAGGTTGCAATCCGCGGCCGTGGATGTTCCTTTTCATCATAGACCGACCTGTCTATCTCTGCCACTCTCGCCGGTGTGGCCTGGGGGGACGACGACGAGGGGGCGCTTTCGTTCGCGGGTGCATATAGAGGAATAGGCCGGACCGTCCCGGGGGGTCGTGGCGTCCGGGCGGGCGGGCTCACGGGGCCCGCGCAGGGGTGGATCGCGTTTCCTCCCGTGACGGACCGGCCTGGTATGAATCTGTATGGAAAGGCCTCGGCACGCGTACCGTAGCCGGGACCGGAGTCGATGGCGGGCGTCGTCGACGGATCAGCGCAGGTTGGGAGCACTCCAGTGGCGAGCAAGAAGACAGCATCAGGCGGCAAGCGGAGCCTGGTGATCGTCGAGTCCGCCACCAAGGCGCGCAAGATCCAGCCCTATCTTGGGTCCGACTATGTGGTCGAGGCCTCCGTCGGCCACATCCGCGACCTGCCCAAGGGTGCCGCGGACATCCCCACCAAGTACAAGAAGGAACCGTGGGCGCGGCTGGGCGTGAACCCGGAGGACGACTTCGAGCCCATCTACGTGGTCAGCGCCGACAAGAAGAAGAAGGTCTCCGAGCTCAAGAAGGAGCTCGCGGGGGTGGACCAGCTCCTGCTGGCGACGGACCCCGACCGTGAGGGTGAGGCGATCGCCTGGCACCTCCTCGAGGTGCTCAAGCCCAAGGTCCCCGTCAAGCGCATGGTGTTCCACGAGATCACCAAGCCCGCCATCCTCGCCGCCGCCGAGAACACCCGCGAGCTGGACACCGACCTCGTCGACGCCCAGGAGACCCGCCGCATCCTCGACCGTCTCTACGGGTACGAGGTCTCGCCCGTGCTGTGGAAGAAGGTCATGCCGCGGCTGTCCGCCGGACGTGTGCAGTCTGTGGCCACCCGCGTCATCGTCGAGCGCGAGCGCGAGCGCATGGCGTTCGTCGCCGCCGACTACTGGGACATCACCGCCACCCTGGCCACGCAGCGCTCGGCCGGAGGCGACGCCGGTGAGCCACGCAGCTTCACCGCCAAACTCTCCGCCGTCGACGGCGCCCGTGTGGCGCAGGGCCGCGACTTCGGCCAGGACGGCAGGCTGAAGACCACCGGCGCAGCCAAGGACTCCGTCGTGCTCGACGAGCCCGCGGCCCGGGCGCTGGCCGGCGCTCTCGACGGCGCCGACTTCGTCGTCGACACCGTCGAGTCCAAGCCCTACACACGGCGCCCCTACGCGCCCTTCATGACCTCGACCCTCCAACAGGAGGCCGGCCGCAAGCTCCGGTACACGTCCGAGCGCACCATGCGCATCGCGCAGCGGCTGTACGAGAACGGCTACATCACCTACATGCGGACCGACTCCACGACCCTGTCCGAGGGCGGCATCGCCGCCGCCCGGGCGCAGGCGACGGAGCTCTACGGCAGCGAGTACGTCTCGCCCACGCCGCGGCAGTACACGCGCAAGGTCAAGAACTCGCAGGAGGCGCACGAGGCCATCCGCCCCGCCGGCGAGTCGTTCGCCACCCCCGGCCAGCTCCACGGTGTGCTCGACGCCGAGGAGTACCGCCTCTACGAGCTCATCTGGCAGCGCACCGTCGCCTCCCAGATGGCCGACGCCCGAGGTACGTCGGTGAGCATCCGCATCAGCGGGCAGGCCGGCGACAATGCCTCCGGCTACAGCCGTGCCACCTTCTCCGCGTCCGGCCGCACGATCACCTTCCCGGGCTTCCTCAAGGCCTACGTCGAGGCCGCCGACGAGCCCGCCGAGTCCTCCGACAAGCCCATGGCCGACGACGCCGAACGGCGCCTGCCGCAGCTGTCCGAGGGGCAGCCCCTCACCGGCTCGGACCTCGCGCCCGAGGGGCACACCACCAGCCCGCCGGCACGCTACACCGAGGCGAGCCTCGTCAAGGTGATGGAGGAGATGGGCATCGGCCGCCCGTCCACCTACGCCAGCATCATCCGCACCATCCAGGACCGCGGCTACGTCTACTCGCGCGGCAACGCGCTCGTGCCCAGCTGGGTGGCGTTCGCGGTCGTCGGGCTGCTCGAGCAGAACTTCGGTCGGCTCGTCGACTACGACTTCACCTCCCTCATGGAGGACGAGCTCGACGCGATCGCCGAGGGCCGCGAGAACCGGGGTGACTGGCTGCGCCGCTTCTACTTCGGCGCCGGCGGCCCGGGGGGCGACGGCGAGGCGGGTGATGGCGACGCTGACTCGCACTACGCGGTGGGGCTGAAGAACCTCGTCGACGTCAACCTCGAGGCCATCGACGCCCGCAGCATCAACTCGATCCGCGTGTTCGACGACGCCGAGGGACGCCCCGTCCACGTGCGCGTCGGTCGCTACGGTCCCTACCTCGAGCGGATGGTGCAGGGCGAGTCCGGCGAAGAGGAGTCGCAGCGCGCCAACCTGCCCGAGGGCATGAGCCCCGACGAGCTCACCCTCGAGGTGGCCGAGAAGCTCTTCGCCACCCCGCAGGACGGGCGCCCGCTGGGCGTCGACCCCGAGACCGGGCACGAGATCGTCGTCAAGGACGGGCGCTACGGGCCTTACGTCACCGAGAAGCTGCCCGAGCCCAGCGACGCCGAGAAGGCCGCGTGGGCGAAGAAGGTGCTCGCCGACGCCGAGGCGGAGAAGAAGCGGATCGACGCCGAGCGCGACGCCGCGATCGCCGCCGCGAAGGACGACGAGGCCAAGGCCGAGGCCAAGAAGGCCGCCACGAAGGCCAAGGCCGCCGTCACGCGCAAGGCCAAGAAGGACTCCGAGAACCCCACGGGTCCCAAGCCGCGGACCGGGTCGCTCATGCAGTCCATGGATCCGGCGACGGTCACCCTCGAGGACGCGCTCAAGCTCCTGTCCCTGCCCCGCGTCGTGGGCGTCGACCCCACCAGCGGCGACGAGATCACCGCGCAGCTCGGCCGGTACGGGCCGTACCTGAAGAAGGGCACCGACTCGCGCACGCTCGAGTCCGAGGACGCGGTGTTCACGGTGACGCTCGAGCAGGCGCTGAAGATCTACTCCGAGCCCAAGCGCCGGGGCCGCCAGGCCGCCGCGCCCAAGGCGCTGCGCGAGATGGGCATCGACGAGGTCTCCGGCAAGCAGATGCTGGTCAAGGACGGCCGGTTCGGCCCGTACGTGACCGACGGTGAGTCCAACGCGTCGCTGCGCAAGGGCGACACCGTCGAGAGTCTCACCGACGCGCGCGCCTCCGAGTTGCTCTCGGAGCGCCGGGCCAAGTCGCCGCCGGCCAAGAAGGCGCCCGCCAAGAAGTCGGGTGCGCGCAAGGCGCCGGCGAAGAAGGCCGCCTCCTCCCGCCGCTGACCGTCGGTGGGCCGGTCAGAGCGTCGCGTCGTCGACGACCGCGTCGGCCGACGGGGCGGCGGCCGGGCGCGCCTCTGGTGTGGGCGCCGCGCCGGCCCCGGTCTCACCGGCCGACCGCCGCACGGTGTCGCCCGCCTGCCACCGATCAGCGAGGGTGGGGCGCAGGGGCCGGGCGAGCTGGGTCATGATCCCGCGGCCGCGCAGCTCGACGCTCTGGCCCAGCACCCACCGGGCGGCCTCCGGGTCGTCCGCGTGGTGGATCGTCGCCGCCGAGGCCAGCACGTGCCCCTGCTCCATCTTGGCCAGGGTCGTCAGGCGCGCGGCCTCGTTGACCGGGTCACCGATCACCGTGTACTCGAACCGCTTGGCGTGACCGATGTGCCCGGCGATGACGGTCCCGTAAGACACGCCGATGCCCGCCGAGAGCGGCGACAGCTCGGCGAGGCGGCTCTGCAGCGCGCGGGCGGCGCGCAGAGCGCGGCCGGCCTCGTTGTCCACCTCGAGGGGCGCGCCGAAGACCGCGAGGAGCGCGTCACCCTGAAACTTGTTGATGTACCCGCCGTTGGAGTCGACGGCCTCGACCGCGATCCGGAAGAACTCGTTGAGCACGGACACGACCTCGGCCGGCTCGTGCGCTGCCGCGAACTCGGTCGACCCGGTGAGGTCGACGAACAGCACCGCGACCTCCCGCTCCTGTCCACCGAGCTCGGTGCCGCGCTCGAGGGCGTTGCGGGCGACGTCCTCGCCGACGTAGCGGCCGAACAGGTCCTGGATGGCCTCGCGTTCCTGCAGGCCGGTCACCATCTCGTTGAAGCCCTGCGCGAGGCGGCCGATCTCCGAGCTGTCGTAGATCGTCACGCGGGTCTCGAGGTCGCCCTGCTTGACGCGGCTGACGCCCGCCTGCATCTCGCGGACGGGGTCGGCGATCGAGTCCGAGACAAGCCCCATGCCGATCGCGCCGGCGATCACGGCGACGCTCGCCAGGACCGCCAGCGCGACCAGGATGTGCACGGGATCGTCACCGAACAGTCCGAACCAGTGGCCGGTGAGGATGAGCAGGATGCCCGCGATCGGGATGACCGTCGTCAGCGCCCAGCCCAGGAAGATCCGACGCCGGACACCGGGGACGTGCCGGTTGGCCGGCACGCCGCTGGCCAACGCGCGCACGGTGATCGGCCGCATGATCCGCTCGGCCTGGAGATAGGAGATGAGGACTGTCGTGCTCCCGCCCAAGAGGCTCGTCACCGCCACGATGAGAGCCAGCCTGGGGGAGTGGCCGACGTTGACGGCGACGAACAGCAGGGTCCCGATCACCCACATCGCGCCCGAGATGATCGCCTGGTGGAACGGCAGGCGCAGGGTGCGGCGACGGATGGCGCCGTCGAACTCCGCCCCCGCCCGGTCCACCCTGAGTACGGGTAACAGGAGCAGGGTCGAGGCGATGACGCCGCCGATGAAGGCCAGCAAGAGGTAGCCGATGAAGAGGTACTGGTTGAGGAACCGGAACTCGTCGAGGTCCAGGAACCGGTCCATCGGCAACACGAAGCGCAGGAACGAGAAGACGAAGACCGCGCCGATGATGTTGGCCTGCACCATCGTCAGCGCATACACGGGCCAGGGGGTGGCCCACAGCCACCTGAACAACCTGACCCAGCGCTCCATCGGTCCAAGCCTAGTTCGCGCCGGTGCCGGTGGGGACTCAGGTGTGTCGGTCCGCGGGGATAAGGTGGGGCCATGCCCGGGGTGTTCGAACGATTGGCCGGACAGGCCGACGTCGTGGCGGAGCTGACCGCTGCCGCCACGGCCGCCCGTGCCCGCGTCCCTGGCCAGGGGTGGGACGAGTCCGACCCCCGGATGGTCCACGCGTGGTTGTTCACCGGGCCGCCGGGCAGCGGACGCAGCGTTGCGGCCATGGCGTTCGCGGCGGCCCTGCAGTGCGAGGACCCCGACGTGGTGGGGTGCGGTCGGTGCCGCGCATGCCACACCGTCCTGGCGGGAACTCATGCGGATGTGCACCTGCTCGCCCCGCAGGGCGTGAACATCCTCCTCAAGGACGTCAAGGAGACCATCCACCGCGCGGCCAGTCGCCCCGGGACCGGTCGGTGGCAGATCGTCGTGGTCGAGGAGGCGGACCGGCTCACAGAGCAGTCCGGCAACGCGCTGCTCAAGGTGGTGGAGGAGCCACCGAGTCGGACAGTGTTCCTGCTGTGCTCGCCGACCACCGATCCGATGGACATCATGGTCACGTTGCGCTCGCGCTCTCGGAACGTCGCGCTGCACCAGCAGAACGCCGAGGCGGTCGAGCGGGCCCTTCTCGCCGACGGCGACGCGATCGACCCGGACCTCGCCCGGTGGGCCGCCTCGGTGTCCTCCGGACACGTGGGGCGCGCGCGGTGGCTGGCGACCGACGAGGCAACCCGCGAACGCCGGGACCTCGTCCTCCAGTTGCCGATGGTCATGCACAACCCCGGGCGGGCCTTCCCGCTCGCGAGCCGGCTCGTCAGTTCCGCCGAGCAGGAAGCGCTGGCGCGCAACAGCGAGTCGGACGAGCGAGAGGTCGAGGAACTGCGCACCGCCCTCGGCGCCGGCGGCACCGGTAAGGGCACCGCCTCCGCCGGCCGCGGGGCGACAGGCGCGGTCAAGGAACTCGAACGCGTGCAGAAGTCGAGGCGGACCCGCTCCACCCGGGACTCGCTGGACCTCGCCCTGGTCGACCTGGCCGGCTTCTACCGCGACGCGCTCACGGTTGCGCTCGGCGCCCGCGACGTCGCGGCGGTCCACCCCGACAAGGCCGAAGAGGCCGCACGCCTCGGGGGGCACTACCCGGCCGCCTCGATCCTCAAGGCGATCGAGGCGGTGCAGGACTGCCGGGCCGCGATCGAGGTCAACGTCAAGCCGAAGTTCGCGGTGTCAGCGATGGTCGGCGCGATCCGCGCTGCGCTCGGCTCCTGACCGCCGGGGCGGAGTCGTCCGGCGCGAGCGCCGTATGGGGCGCTCCGGTGCAGGCCGTTTTTCGGCTCGGGGGTCCGTCGGATATAGTTGCGTCGCCCCACAAGGGCTCGCCGCGTTAGCTCAGTCGGTAGAGCATTTCACTCGTAATGAAAAGGTCGTCGGTTCGATTCCGACACGCGGCTCTACAGGAAGCCCCTGTCTCACTCAATGAGACAGGGGCTTTTTCTTGTGCAGATGTGTCTCCTGCCTGGTATTTCGCCTCTTCCGTTGACAGTGACTCATGTCACTAAGTAGCCTCGGGCCAGACCGGTACGTATATACATAGCCCGTTCCCTAAGTAAGGAATTTCATGGCTACCTTTTCCTGGCCTGGCACGGCCCGCCCCCGCTCGAGCGGACCGCCTCCGCGGGCGGAGTCGAAGCGCAGACGCACTGTGTCCAGAGTCTCTGGTGCCGCCGTTACCGGCCTCGCGATCGCCCTGGTGGCCGGATGTGCGGGTTCGTCGACCGAAAGCGCTGATCTGACCGAGGTGCGGATCGGCGACAGCTTTGCCGCGACCCACCCCATCGGGCGCAGTGGCACTGCCGCGTTCATGGAGGTCCTCGAGAGCAAGGGGCCGGACGCAGGAATGGACATCGAGTACTACGCGTCGGGCCAGCTCGGTAAGCAGCGAGACATGCCGGCGGTGCTACGGACTGGGATCGCCCAGATCGCCGCTGTGTCGCCCGCCTATGTCGGAACCCAGCTCCCGATGTCGAACGTCGGGGATCTCCCCGGCTTCACTCAGGACCCGTGCGTGGGCGGGGACGCGATGCTCGAGATCATGCAGCCGGGGACCACGCTGTTTGAAGCGGAGCTCGCGCCGCAGGATGTCAGGCCGCTCTGGGTGGCGTACATCCCCGGTTACGAGGCGATGTCCGGGGCGTTCCCGGTCGACTCGGTGAAGGCCCTGCAAGGCAAGATCATGCGATCGACCGGAGGCGCCGCAGACCGGGTCGTGGACCAGGCCGGGGCCGCGGGCGTCTCCATGCCGCTAGGTGACATGTACGAGGCCATCTCGCGCGGAACCGTCGAAGGGACCCTCGCCAGCCCGATCAGCATCACTCCGTACAGCCTCGAGGAAGTGATCTCCTACTCCACGGACGGCGCCCGTCTCGGCTCGTTCACGGTCACCTACTCGGTCTCCAACTCGGTCTGGAACGAGATGACCCCGGATCAGCAGGCGGTTCTCGCGGAGGCCTCCGAACTCGCCCAGGTGGAGGTGTGCGAAGAACTCACGCGGTCGATGGACGAGTCCAAACAGGCAATGCGCGATGCGGGAGTCCAGATGGTGGCGGTCACCGACGCGCAGCGTCCCGAGTGGGAGGCGCTCGCCGCACCGGTCCGAGAGGCGTGGGTGGACGATCTCGAAAGTATCGGGCTCCCAGCCCAGCAAGTTCTGGACGACTTCACCGCAGCGCTCGCACGCGCTGAGTCCGAGCACGGGGGAGAACGATCATGAGCAACAACGTTCCCGAGGTGATCGTCCCGCGGCAGGGTTCAACTCCGGCGGTCCGGACGCCATTCGGCTACATCACCGAAGATCACTCACGACTCGACAAGTTCCAGAACGGGATTTCCGGGGTCTGCGCCGCCATCGCGAGCGTGGCGATCGTCGCAATCGCCGCACTGACCGCCCTCGAAGTGTTCACCAGAACGGCCTTCGGCTCTCCGCTCGGATGGAACGTCGGGTTCGTCGAGCAGTACCTGATGATGGCGGTCGCGTTCTTCGGGACGGTGACCGCATACCGCGCCGGAGCGCACGTCGCGGTGGTGACGATCTTCGAGAAGATGCCGCCGGTCGTCCGAAAGCTGCTCTTGGTGTCGACCTACCTCATCGTCCTCGCGGGGCTCGTCCTGCTGACGTATTCGGGGACGCGCGCCGCTCATTTCTCGTTCGTCACCGCCGAGATGCCTCCTCCGGGAATGGCGGAACTGCCCTGGCCCACCTGGTGGTGGAAGACGATCATCCCCACCGCCAGCGTGCTCGGTCTGGTCGTGGTGGCGATCGATCTCTACCGCGAGATCACGGCGCCTCTGACCAGCGTGGTCACTGACTACGAGCCCGGCAACTTCCAGGAAGAAGGCTGATATGACCGCGCTCGCCGTAGTAGTACTGCTGCTCCTTCTCATCCTTATCCGGGTGCCGGTGTCTTTCGCCATCCTGGGCGCCGGACTGGTCGGGCTCCTGATGATCGGCGGCGGCAACGTCGTCGACGGCGTCATGCAGACCGTGCCCGCGACATCGGTGATGAGCTACTCGCTGTCAGCCGTGCCGCTGTTCATCCTCATGGCGCACCTGCTGATGCTCTCCGGGCTACTCGACTCCCTCTTCGACGCGGCCCGGGCGCTCGTGGGCCGCATCCGCGGCGGAACCGCCGTGGCATCGATCGGCGCCGGAACCGCCTTCGCGTCGGTGTCCGGTTCGTCGACCGCAGCGGCTGCGACCCTGGCCCAGACCTCGACGCTCAAGATGATCGACGAGGGGTACAGCCCCAGGACCGCGAGTGGCCTCGTCGCTGTAGTGGGAACGCTGGCCGCGATGATCCCGCCCTCGATCATTCTCGTCTTCTATGCGATCACCGCCGAGGTGAGCGTCGGCGACCAGCTCGTCGCCGGAGCGGTGCCGGGTGTGATCATCGCCTGTGGTCTCGTGGTGATGCTCTACGTCACGATGATGCGTAACCCAGACACGGTGCCCCGTGGCGAGCCCGCCACCTGGGGGCAGAAGGGAAGGGCGCTGCTGACCGCCGCGCCGCTGGTACTCGTTTTCGCGGCCGTGGTCGGCTCCATCTACCTCGGTCTGGCGACCCCGACCGAAGCCGCCGCGCTGGGAAGTATCGCCGCGTTGATACTGGTGATCGCTCGCAAGCGGTTCACTATGGTCGCCGTCGGGCACACGCTCGTCGAGACCACCAAGTCCACAGCGATGATCTTCGCGATCATCATCGGCGCCCATGTGTTCGGCCACTTCCTCACCGAATCCCGCGTTACGCCGAGCCTCGTAGCGTGGGTGGGTGATCTTCCGGTGCCTGCGGTCGTCATCATGGTCTTCATCGGGTCGATCTACGTGGTGCTCGGGTTCTTCATGGACCAGATCGCCATCATCGCGCTCACCGTCCCCGTAGTGCTGCCGCTCGTGGAGGCGCTCGGATACGACCCCATCTGGTTCGGCGTGTTCATGGTGCTGCTCGCAGAGGTCGGACTCGTCACGCCGCCGATGGGGCTCAACGTGTTCGTGGTGGCCCGATCCGCGGGGCAGCGGGTCGAGGAAGTGTTCCGGGGGGCGTTCCCATACGTTGTCGCCATGCTGGTGACGGCGCTTGTCTTCCTCATATTCCCGCAGGTCGTTCTGTGGGTGCCGCAATCCATGTAGGGCTGTAGTCGACACTCCCGGTCCCGGCCGGCCCGGCCGTGATCCTGAAAAGAAAGTTGAATTGAGATATGTCTTCCAATGATTCCGTGCTCGTCCGGCGTGACGGACACATCGAGACGTGGACCCTCAACCTCCCCGACAGTCGCAATCCAATCTCCGACGCGTCGATCGTGGAGGCGCTCTGTGCTCGCGTGGCCGCGGTTAACGCGGACCGCGAGGTCCGGGCGGTGGTGCTTACCGGGGCCGGATCGGCGTTCTCGGCCGGCGGCAACGTTAAGGACATGGTCGAACGGAACGGAATGTTCGGTGGCAGCCCCTACGAGCTACGCGACGGATACCGCGGAGGTATCCAGCGGATCCCCCGCGCGCTATATCACTGCGAGGTGCCGGTGATCGCCGCCGTGAACGGTCCCGCGGTGGGGGCAGGATGCGACCTGGCCATGATGTGTGACCTGAGGGTCGCCTCCAGCCGCGCCTTTTTCGCCGAGAGCTTCGTTCAGCTCGGAATCATCCCGGGTGACGGAGGTGCCTGGCTGCTCACCAAAGCGATCGGCCCCATGCGGGCGGCGGAGATGGCGCTCACCGGCGACCGCGTGCCCGCAGAGAAGGCGCTGGAGTGGGGCATGGTCAACGACGTCGTGGAGCCGGAACAGCTCCTGGAGGCGGCCACCTCGCTCGCGGCGAGGGTCGCCAAGAATCCCCCCCACTCCGTCCGCATGGCCAAGAAGCTCCTTCGGGAATCGCAGCATCAGTCGCTTGAGTCCCTCCTGGAACTCTCGGCTGCGATGCAGGCCCTCGCTCATCACACGCAGGATCACCGTGAGGCCTTGGACGCGTTCATGGAGAAGCGCGCCGGTGATTACAGCGGCAACTGAGCACTAGAGATTGGGAGGGGCGGCTGCTGGCCGCCCCTCCCGTCCTTGTCAGCGCATCCCCCAGTCCTGCGCGTAGCGCAGGAGGATCTCGGCGAGATCGTCACTCCGCGCCGCGATCTCCTCGGCTTTTCCGATGACACCCACCGTCGCGATGGTGCGCCCCCGCTCACGCAGGGCCACCGAGACGCCGTCGCCGCCGTCCACCGCGACGCGGGGCGAGACACAGACCCCGGTTTCGCGCAGCTCGTCGAGGGACCGCAGGAACTGCTCGACGATGTCGGCCTCGTTGGCCGGGCGGGAATTCAGGTATGCCCAGATGTCGCGTCGTTCCCGGTCGGCGAGCAGGAGCCATCCCGCAGAGGTTCGCAGCAGTGATCGGCGGAGCCTGTTCTCGGCGAGGTAGGCGTAGTGCGGATCCGTCGAGAGGTGGTCCACGTAGAACAGGTCGTCACCGACATCGGTCGATAGTGCCGTTGTCAACCCGGTTTCGGCGTGCAACGCTTCCAGCTGTTCGCGACTGACGTTGGTCACCGGAGGTCGACCCGCGATGACGTTCAGAAGATACGGGGCGGTGCCCAGCGTGTAGACGCGATCCCGTTCGTCGAGGTAACCGACGGCGACCAGGCCGTTGATCAGTCCTTGGGTGGAGCTCACCGGGGCGTCGAGGGCCTTGGCGATGGCGGTGAGGGTCAGCCCGGACCGCGAGCGGGCGACCAGCTCCATGATGGCCGCGACGCGGTCGACCATCCTGTGCCGCGGACGCTCCGGGGCCTTCTCCACACTCAGTCGCCCGACTGGGCCGCTGCCGTCAGCTGTAGTGCGTTCCGTCATGGCGTAACAGTATCGGCAGCAGCGGCTCCGCGGAGCCTCATGCTCCAGCAGCTACAAAAACACGTATACGAATCCGCTATTGCGTAAAGTGGGGCCGTGTGTGACTCTAGGGTGGTGACACCGATCACCCGTTGCCCAGAGGAGGCCCCATGAGTTCGACCCTCGCACCGCCGACGACGGCGTCCACCGACGCGATGAACTCACTTCGCGCGGAGGTCCGCGCTTTCCTGGCGGAGGAGATCGCCGCCGGCCGCCTCACCCCGTGGATCGACACGTGGCTGACACGCTGGGACGAGGACTTCACCCGCCGGCTGGCCGAACGCGGCTGGGTGGGCATCACCATCCCCACCGAATATGGCGGGCGGGGGCGAACTCACCTCGAGCGTTTCGTCGTCACCCAGGAACTCCTGTCGGTCGGGGCGCCGGTCGCGGCGCAGTGGGTCGCGGACCGACAGATCGCCCCCTCACTGCTCGCGTACGGAACCGAGGAGCAGAAGCGTGAGTACCTGCCGCGTATCGCCTCCGGGGAGTGCTGCTTCGGGATCGGGATGAGCGAGCCGGATTCCGGCTCGGACCTGGCCAGCGTCCGCACCAAGGGCGTCCGGGTGGACGGCGGCTGGTTGGTGACCGGCACCAAGGTGTGGACGTCCGGGGCCCAGCACGCGGAGGCGTTTTTCGCACTCGCGCGTACGTCACCCCTGGACACCTCCGACAGGCACGCGGGCCTGAGTCAGTTCATCGTCGACCTCCGCAGCGAGGGGGTGACCATTCGGCCGATCATCTCGCTGTCCGGGGACCATCACTTCAACGAGGTCGTCATGGAGGAGGTCTTCGTACCCGACTCCATGGTGTTCGGGACCATCGGTCGCGGTTGGGAGCAGGTGAACTCCGAGCTGGCCTTCGAGCGCAGCGGCCCCGAGCGCTTCCTCTCCTCGTTCCGGCTCTTCGCCGCCGAGATCGGCGCGATCGCCGAAGGGCGACTCGCCGAACGTAGTGACCTGGGCCGATCGGTCGCGCGGATGGCGGGTCTGCACGCGCTCAGCCAAAACGTCGCCGGTGCGCTCCAGCGCGGTGAGAAGGCGGACACGGCCGCTGCGTTGGTCAAGCTCCTCGGAACGACGACCGAGGGCGACCTGGTGGACCACGTCTCGGCCCGGGTGGGCGATGAGTTCGTGCCCGGCGACACCACCGATGCCCCCGGCGCCGCCGAGATCCAGAGCCTGCTCCGGGCAGGCCTTCATCAACGCCCCGGCTTCACTCTCCGTGGCGGGACCAACGAGATTCTGCGCGGTGTGATCGCGCGGGGACTGGGGATGCGATGACTGAGCAGCAGACGAGCACGGACAGCGTCGACCTGACCGTCGACCCGGACGTGGAAGCGATGATCGCGGACGTTCTGGCCGGCTACTCGGGCCCTTCGGTGGAACCCGAGCACGTGGCGGTGTGGAACACCCTCAGGGAAGTGGGGCTTGCGCGGCTCACCGCGCCGGAGGAAACCGGAGGCAGCGGGGCCGGATGGGCCGAGGCCGCCGCGCTGCTCCGCGCCGCTGCTGCGGCGGGTGTCGCCGTACCCTTCGCCGAAACCGACCTGCTGGCGGGGCCGTTGCGGCGGGCGTCGGGGATCGACGACGCCACCGATGCCACGTCCACTGTCGCGGTTCTGGGGGCCGAAGGCACCGCACATTCGGTGCCCTGGGCAGGGGAGACCGACGGCGTGGTGTGTGTCCGACGGACCGCGGACGGCACCTTCGAGGTGGCTGACGCGGTGACCTCAGACCTGACGATCACCCCGGTCGAGGCGGTGTCGGCCGTCCCTCACGCGGACGTCTCAGTGGCTGGGGAACTCGACTGGCGCCCCGTGGATTCCACGGCCGTGCGGGGTCATGTCCTACGCGGTGCCCTCGTTCGCTCACTCCAGTGCGTGGGCGCGATGGAGGGGATGCTGGACCTCGCGATCGAGCACACGACCGAGCGCAACCAGTTCGGACGGTCACTGGCCAAGTTCCAGTCCGTGCAGAACCTCGTCGTCGACCTGGCCGCGGAGACCGTGCTCGCGCGCGCGGCGGTCGACTCCGCCCTCACCGACGCGATCGCCACAAACCAGACGGGGGAACGCTCCGGGTACTCGGTTGCGGTCGCCCGCAGCGTCGTGTCCCAGGCGCTGGCCGTGACCGTGCGCAACGCGCACCAGGTCCACGGCGCGATCGGCACCACCCATGAACACACATTGCACCGGCGTACCCTCCCGGCGCTCCAGTGGAGAGGAGAGTTCGGCTCACCCTTCTTGTGGGAGACGGCACTCACCCGATCCGCGATCGCCGGGGGGATGAGCGGCGCATGGCCGATGGTGGTCGAGGGCACCGACCTCGGGGACGTCGCCGGCACCTGGCTCGACACCATCACCGGCCGCTGAGAATCGCGCCCGTGATGACCCCTCTCGTGCGGCTGTTCATCGCAGCCGTTCTCATCAACGGCGCGTACGACGCCGTCCGGGTGGCGGTGTCTTATCGCGTCCTCGCCCTGGGCGGCGACGCCACCACCGTGGGGATCGTCGCGGGCACCTTCGCGCTCCTGCCGATGCTGCTGGCGTTGCACTTCGGACGCCTCGTCGACCGCTCCGGTAGCCGTGGGGTCTTCTTCACCGGGATCGCGCTATCCGCGCTCGCGGTCTCCGGCGCCGCGCTCTCGCCTTCGATCTGGGTGCTAGCCGTGTCGAACACGGTCCTGGGGCTCGGCCAGATCATGACGATGATCGGCGCACAGGGTTTCGTCATGGAACTCACGGAGAGGTCCCGCCACGTCAACGGGTTCGCCGCGTTCACCCTCGCGGTGTCCCTCGGGCAGTCCGTCGGAACACCGGCCATAGGTCTCCTGCTCGGGGGCGGTGGCACGGCGGGGCCGGTAAAAACGACCTTCCCGTTGTTCGTCATGGCGGCGGTCATCGTGATCGCCCTACCGTTCGCCTTGAGCCTCCCACGCCGGGCACCGGGTGGCGGAGTGGCCCGCCCCGAGGGAGGGGCGTCCATGATCGCCCTCCTGCGGCGGCCGGGCATGATCCCAGCGATTTACGCCGCCCTGGTGGTGATCACCGGCGTCGACTTGGTGACCGCATATATGCCCGTGATCGGGGAGTCCGTGGGTCTGAGTCCGATGGTGGTGACTCTGCTCGTGGCGGTGCGCTCCGTGTTCTCGATGATCTCGAGAGCAGCGCTGCCGTGGATTCTCCGGAAGTGGCCGCAGAGAACGATCCTCACACTCACGCCGCTGGTCACGGTTCCTGCCGCGGTGACGCTCGGCCTTGGCGAGCAGACGGTGGTGTTGGGCGTCGCGCTCGCGGTGATCGGCTTCTTCTGGGGCCTCAACCAGCCGGTGACCATGAACTGGGTGACGGCGGTGGCGCCGGCGGGGGACCGCTCGGCCGCACTGTCACTCCGGCTGACGGGAAACCGGGCGGCCCAGGTGGTCATCCCGCTCGGAGCGGGAGCGGTGGCGGCGGTAGCCGGACCGGGAAGCGTGTTCCTGCTCCTGGGCGGGGTGTCAGCCATCTCGGCCGTCTCGACGAGCGTGTCGTTGAGAAGAACCCCGATCGCTGAGCTCGAGACGGCGGCGCCTCCCTCAGCGGGTGAGCGGTCCGGGGACCCCCTGGCCACCGAACAGACCTGCCCGACGACCTCTCGGACGCGCTCGGACACACAGAAAACGACAGGAAGTTGAGACACAGATGAACACCACGAACCCCGGCTCCGGCTTCGACGACGACAACACGCTGCCCCCTCGCTCGGGCGCGCTTACCGACATCCGGGTCGTGGACCTCTCCCGTGTGCTCGCGGGACCACTGTGCGGACAGATGCTCGCGGACCACGGCGCGGACGTCATCAAGGTCGAGGCTCCCAGCGGAGACGACACGCGTAGTTGGGGCCCACCATTCGTGCGGGAGGGCCACAGCGCCTACTTCGACGGCCTCAACCGCAACAAACGGAATATCAGCATCGATCTTCGCGAGAAGGAGGGTCAGGCCTTGCTGGGTCGAATGCTGGAAGAAGCGGACGTCGTCATCGAGAACTTCAAGGCCGGCACCCTGGAACGGTGGGGGCTGGCGGACGACGTGATCGCCGAACGGTTCCCGCGGCTCATCCACTGCCGCATCACCGGGTACGGCGTCGACGGCCCGCTGGGAGGGGCGCCGGGATACGACGCCGTCCTGCAGGGGCTGTCCGGCCTGATGAGCATCAACGGGGTGCCTGATGGCCCTGCAATGCGGATCGGCATCCCGCTCGTGGACATCGTCACCAGCCTCAACGCCATGAACGGCATCCTCATGGCGCTCCATGTGAGAGCCGCGACCGGGCGTGGACAACTCGTCGACCTAGCACTGCTCGACAACGCCATATCGATCCTTCACCCCCACGCGGCCAAGTGGTTCGCCACGGGCGAGCCCCCGGAACGAACTGGCGTCGCACACCCGACGATTTGCCCGTACGAGACCTTCACCTGCGCCGACGGTCCGTTCTTCATCGGTGCTGGAAACGATCGTCAATTCCGCGCGCTCGCCGTCGCGTTGGACGCACCCGCCCTCGTGGAGGATCCCAGGTTCCTCACCAACCCCGACCGACTAGCGCACGCCGAGGAGCTGAGGTCGATTCTGGGCGGCTTGGTCGGCGGGGTGACCCGTGAGGACCTCGCGGATCGCCTCCGCGCGGCGGGAGTGCCGTCCGGGGCGGTCAATCACGTCGGGGAAGCACTGTCGATGCCGCAGGTGCTGCACCGCGAGATGGTCGTCGAACGCGACGGGTACCGCAGCATGGGTATCCCCGTGAAGCTCTCCGGGACGCCGGGGGCGGTTCGCTTCGGTCCGCGCGCCAGGGGAGCCGATACCGACTCGGTGCTGGCGGAGTTCGGCGTCGATCCGGAGCAGGCTGACGCACTGCGACGCGCGGGCGTCGTGGACTCGAGCTCGGCCGCGGAAGGTCTATCGCGCGAGGAGGCGTCGAGCAACGTCACCCACTGATCCGCCGTCCGCGATCTCGGTACCCTCGGAACCAGTACCGAGAAAGGTCGTGTCGTGGAATTCCTCCTCATCGCCGCAGTGATCGCGGTGGCCGTCGCTGTGATCTCCCGCAGCCAGAACAAGGGTCAGACGCAGCTGGAGGCGCACCACAACCGTCATCTCGAGGACTACCGCGCGGAGGCGTCCCGCTGGATCGAGCGGCTCGGCGGCCAGGTGTTCAATCTCGACGGCACGGACGAGGCGTCCAAGCAGGCGATGGCCGACGCCTCCGAGCGCTACACCGCCGCCGTCGCGGAGCTGGAGAAGGCGCGCACGCCCGTGCAGGCGCAGCTGGCCAAGGACACCGCGCTGGAGGGCCTGTACTACGTGCGCGCCGCCCGCTCGGCGATGGGCCTCGACCCCGGTCCGGAGCTGCCGCCGACTCCCGGCCAGGACCGCGCCGGCCGGGTGACCGAGGACCGCGAGGTCGAGGTCGAGGGCCGCAAGATGAAGGCCGCCACCGACCCGAGCGACGAGACTCCGCACTACTACCCGGGTGGCGTCGTGGCGGGTCGCCCGGTGCCCGCGGGCTGGTATTCGGAGCCCTGGTGGGCGTCGGCGCTGGCCACGGGCGTGTGGATGATGGGCTCGATGATGATGTTCAACATGATGTTCGCCGGCATGGCGGGCGTCGGCTACTCCGGCGAGGACTTCGAGGCCGGGGTCGGCGAGGGCGGCGAGGACGTCAGCGACCTCGGCGGGGGCGAGGGCGGTGACGGCGAGGGCTTCCTCGACGGCGGGTTGTTCGGCGGCGACGGTGGCGAGGGCGGAGACGCCGGTGGTGACGGCGGTGGCTTCTTCGACGGCGGGCTGTTCGGCGGCGACGGCGGGGGAGACGGCGGCGGCGGGTTCCTCGACGGGGGCCTGTTCGGCGGCGACGGCGGCGGCTTCTTCGACTTCTGAGAGGCCGGCCGGCGGCGGGTCGGTCGGTCCGGCCGCGCCCGCCGTTCAGGGCCGGTCCGCCCCGCGCCCGCTCAGCAGCCCGCCAGGATCCGGTCCATCGCGTCGCGCTCGGCGGCCGTCACCCACAGCCCGTAGCGCTCCTTGACCAGCACCTGCCGCGACACATACGAGCAGCGGAACTCGCGACGCGGCGGTAGCCACGTGGCGGTGTCGCCGTCGCCCTTCTGCTGATTGGCCCACCCCGCCACCGCCATGAGGTTGAGGGGGTCGTTGGCGAGATCGCGCCGCTGCTCCTCGGTGAGCTGCTGTGCGCCCTTCTGCCACGCGTCGGACAGCGCCACGACGTGGTCGATCTGCACCTCCGAGGAGGTGTCCTGCCCGCGCGTGAACTCGATGCGTTCCCCGGTGTACGGGCCTTCGAGGACGCCGGTGAGGACCACGCAGTCGCGGGTCCCAGGCCGGAAGGTGAGGTCGGTCAGGTCCCGCTTGAGGATGTCGTTGCGGGTGTCGCAGCCGTTGTGTCCGAACTCCACGGACACGTCGTCGGTCCAGGCCTGCCCGAACAGGTCCCGGTCGTAGCCCGTCCTGGGCGCACGGCCCTTCACCTCGAGCTGCGGTAGCGCCACCTTCGCGGCGATGACCTGCGGGTCGCCCGACGGGTCCGCGGGCGGGGCGGCCGGGGGCACGGGCTCGGCCGCCCCGCCCGCGTCCGGCGCCGGGGGAGCCGGTGGGATTGACGACGACGACGAGACGGGCCCGCCCGGATCGACCTGCGAGCTCTGGGGGGTGCCGGTCGTGCCGGGAGCGCCGTCCTCGGCCTCCGCGCACCAGCCGATCCCCGCCAGCATGGCCACACCGAGGACGACTGCACCGACTGCACGAGGGGTTCCGGAACTCATGCGGGGCACCCTATCGACGCCCTCGGACATCCCAGCCCGCGGCAGGGCATCGGCACAGGCGGCTGCGCATCAGCGGGAGCGCGTGCAACCTCGCCCGAGCCTGCGCGCAACCGTCTGAATCCGCGTGTGCATCGAGCCCGCACGCCCGGCCCGCAGCCGCTCTCATCCCTGGCGTCTCGCTCTTGTGGATGTACGCGGAATTCGTCGTCGCTCCTCGCCATGGCGTCTGGCCTGCGCAGCGGGACGGGCGAGACGCCATGGCGGCGCGCGGCTGTGGTCGAGGCGGCGAGTGCGGGCGTACCCGGCCGGCGCGCGGACGTCGAGGACACCGGGGGCCGGGATCCGGCTAGCCTTGCCCGCGATGCCGCCCGCGACCCCCGACCGCAGTCCCGCACCCGCCGAGACCGATCCTCCCGCCGAGACGGCTCCGGCTGCCGAGACCGATCCGCGCACCGAGTCCGTGCCCGCGGCCTCCCGCCCTGTGCTCGGCCGCCGCCCGGTGCTCATGGTCTGCGTGTTCGTGGTGCTGGCGGCCACGGGGGCGCGGCTGTGGGTCGCGGCGGCGGGCTGGTTCTACTGGGACGATCTCATCCTCCACGGCCTGGCCGCCCGGCACGCGTGGCCGGATCCGGACCTGTTGTTCACCGACCACGACGGCCACCTCATGCCCGGCGGGATGGCCCTGGTCTGGCTCGCGACCCACCTCGCGCCGCTGGAATTCCGGGTACCGCTGCTGCAGATCGCGCTGCTCCAGCTGGTCTCCGGCGCGGCGCTGGCGCGCATGCTGTGGGTGTTGCTGTCCGGGCGGACGGTCCTGCTCGTCCCGCTGACGGCGGCGCTGGTGATCCCGCTGGGCCTGCCCGCCGCCACCTGGTGGGCGGCGGCGCTCAACGCGCTCCCGCTCACCGCCGCGATGGCGTGGGCCGTCGCATCGATGGTCCTCCTCGCACGCACGGGCGGGGCTCAGCACGCAGTGGGCGCGGCTGTGGCCACTGCACTGGGACTGTTGTTCGTGGAGAAGGCCGTCTTCGTCCCGGTGGTGGCGGCCGTCGTGCTGCTGGGCGGGTGGTGGACGACGAGCGGAACGCGCGCCGACCTGCCCACACTGTGGCGGCGGACCCGCGCCGCCTGGCTCGCTCAGTCCGTGATCGTGGCGGTGTGGGCGGCGGTCTTCCTCGTCGTCGTCGGCCGTCTCGGAGGGCGGGGCTCGTTCGGCGCCGCGGAGGGCACCCGCCCCGACTTCGCGGCGCTGGTCGACCACACCTACCGGCTGGCCGTCGCGCCGACGCTCGGCGGTGGGCCGTGGCGGTGGGACCGATGGCACCCCGGTCCGCCGATGGCCGACCCGCCGCTCGCCGCGGTGATCGCGGGCGCGGTCGCGTGCGCGGCGGTCCTGGCGTGGTCCCTGGCCACCCGACGCCGCACCGGCGCGATCTGGGCGGGCGCGGCGCTGTACCCGCTGGTCTCGGTGGTCCTCGTGGCGGTCGGCCGCGCCGGCCCGGACACGGCCGCGGAGATCGTCCAGACGCTGCGTTACCACGCCGAGCTGCCGGTCGTGCTGGCCGCGGCGACGGCCCTCGCCCTGGCGGCCCCCCGACGCGCGAACGCGCCGCGACGATCCCCCACCCCCCGACGCGCGAACGCGCCACGACCCAGGAACGACCCCCGCCGCACGCACAACGCGCCGACCCTCGGCGGGTGGCCGGCCGCGGGCGCGCTCGGCCTCGTGGCGCTGCTCGCCTCCTCCGCGGTCTCCACCGTCACCTACCGGCAGACCTGGGCCGAGCAGCCCTCCCGCGACTACGTGCAGCCGCTGCTCGCCGCGCTGCGCGACCGCACCGAACCGCTGCTGGACAAGGACCTCCCGCCCGAGGTGTTGCTGCCCGTCACGGCCCCCGCGCACCGGCTGTCCTGGCTGCTCAGCGGGATGCCCGGCGTCCCGGAGGTGGGGGCGTGGACCCGTGAGCCGGTGGTGATCGACGCGGGCGGCACCCTCTGGTCGGCGGACGTGGTGCCCGGCCGCACGCTCCCGCAGGGGCCCGAGCCGGGCTGCGGCCACCGGATCGGCGCGGACGGCACCCGGATCGAGCTGGACGGGCCGCTGATCGGGCGCGACTGGGTGGTGCGGTTGCACACGTTCGCCGAGGCCGACGGTCACGTGTCCGTGCGTCTCGACGACGGCGAGCCCGCGATCGCGCCCGTCGAGGCGGGCCTGGGAACGGTGTACGTGCGTCTCGTCGGCGGCGGGAGCGGACTCACCGTCTCGCCGATCGGAGGGCTGTCGGGCCTGTGTGTGGGCAGCGGACCGGTCGGGGTGCTCGTGCCGCGCTGAGGTTTCACGACGCGGTGGACCATAATGGGCGGGTCGGACGGCGGGACACGAGACGAGCCCGCGGGCCGGGACGAGACGCTGACAGGGCGGGGAACGGAGGCGGGTCATCGACATCGCGATGGTCATGATGACCCTCACCGCGCTCCTGGTGGTGCCCGGCGTGATCGTCGGCGCCGCCGCGCAACTGCCCCTTCGCCTGTCGGTGGCCACGTCGATCCCCGTCTCGTTCGGTATCGCCGCGATCTCCGGCTACGTCTACGGCCGGATCGGCGTGCCGTGGTCACTCGGCGGGTACGTGGTCGCCACGGCCGCCACCGCCGCCGTCGTGGGTGTGGTGGGGTTGGCCATCACCGGGGTGCTGTGGATGGGGCGACGACGACGAGCACGCGTCGCCGCGCCGGCGGGCGGGCGTGGCGGTCGCCGGCGCGGCGGGACCGGCCGGGTCGGCCGGATCCGCAGGGCTTCCCGGACCACAGGGGTCGAGCAGCCCGGCCGGCTGAGCGGTCGGCGGGGGCGGCGCGCGCGGTGGTGGCTGCTGCCGGGCGCGGCGGTGCTGGTCAGCGCCTGGCTGATCGGGCAGATGATCCTCACCGAGCTGTCGGCGATGCCCGGCGGCACCGCGAACATCTTCCAGGGCTGGGACGCCCACTGGCACGCCAACTACATCCGCTTCATCCACGACGTGGGTCTGGCATCGCCCGACCAGGCCGGTGAGCTGCGGTATCCGGAGAACGGCGCGACGCTGTACTACCCGAGCACGTGGCACGCGATCGCCGCGCTCGTGATGGGGTTGTGCGGCATCGGGGCGGTCGAGACGTACAACCTCGTCCAGATCGGGAGCGTCGCGCTGGTCTTCCCGCTCGGCGTGGCGGCCCTGGCATGGCTCATCACGCACCGGCACTTCTCGCGGCCGGTCGTGGCCACGTCGGCGGCCGTCGCCGCGATGGCCACCCCGCTGTTCCCCGGGCTGCCGTTCGTCGAGGTCATGGTGGCCGCGACCCCGTCCGCCGTGGCCAACGGGATGGTCGGCCTCGGGGCCGCGGTGGTGGTCGCGGCGCTGGCGGACCGGCGGCTCATCCCCGCCGCGGCACTCGCGCTGGTCGGCATCGGCGGCGTCCACCCCTCGGCGATGGTCACCGCCGGGGTGTTCGTGCTGTTCTGGTGGCTCTTCGACGGGCTGTGGCGGCCGGTGCGCGGGCGGGTGCGCGACTTCGCGGTGCTGGCCGGCATCGGCCTGGCCGGGGTGCTGACGCTGCTGCCGCAGGTGCTCACCGTGTCCGAGGAGGCCGACGACATCTCGGCGTTCGAGTTCGAGATCGGCGCCGACCGCGCTGCCACGTGGGGCAAGGCGGTCGCCCTGCAGGTCCGGCACGTCGAGGACTGGGGCGTGCGCTGGGTGCTCCTGTCTCTCGCGGCGCTGGGGCTGCTCGTCATGCTGCGACGGCGCGTGGTGTGGCCGCTCCTGCTGTGGGGCGGCGCGCTCGTGGTGTGCGTGAACGCGATGAGCGTCTTCGGCAACTGGACCGGCGGCGTGCTCCGCGGGATCGGCAGCATCTACTACAACGATCCCCGCCGGATCGGGGTGGTGCTCGCCGTGGTGGTGGCCGCCGCCGTCGGCGTGGGCGTGGGCGCCACCGTGCAGGGCCTAGCGGGCTGGCTGGGTCGGCTCATCGATCCCGTCACCGATCCCGAGGGCCGCGGCGTGGAGCTGGCGCGGGTGGCCGTGGCGCTGGCCGCCCTGGTCGGCGTGGGCTCGTGGGTCGTCCAGGCCTCGCCCGAGTACGCCTCCGCGGCCGGGACCAGCCAGCGTTGGGGCCGCATGGTCGACCAGCACGACCTGCGCGCGTTCCGGTGGCTCTCCGAGAAGCCGCGGGCCTACTCCGGACTGATCTACACCAACCCCGACGAGGGCTCCGGGTGGATGTACGCCACCGACGGGCTGCCCTCGACGGCGCGGCACTACCTCCAGCCCGGTTCGACCGCCCCGCTGACGACCTACCTGTTCTCCCGGATGGACCGGGCCGGCGAGGACCCGCGGGTCGATCAGGCGCTCGCCGAGCTGGGCGTGACCTACGTGTACGTCAGCCCGCCGAACTACTGGGGGTTCCAGCGGCCCAACGAGCACCTGCTCGACCTGGCGACCACGCCCGGTCTGGTCACCGTGTACGCGGATTCGCAGGTGCGCGTCTACGCCGTGCGCGCCGCGTTCACCGACGCCGAGCTCGCGCAGATCCTGGAGGACTCGCCGTTCCCGCCCGAGCGGCGGACCCCGCTCACCAGGGCGACGGAGATATACGGGCCGGAGTGAGCTCGCGGGGAACCCCGCGGTCGTATTGTGAACACTGTCCTCCGACAGGGGGGAGCGGCGGCGGGGCCCGTCGCGCGAGGGAGGGGAACGTATGGGTGCACTGGTGACGGGCGGGGCCGGGTTCATCGGCTCGACCCTGGTGGACCGGCTGTTGGGCGAGGGCCACGACGTGACGGTGGTGGACAACCTGTCGCGGGGGCGGTTGGAGAACCTCGCCGCCGCGCGGGAGGCGGGTGACCGCTTCGTCTTCCACCAGTTGGATCTCACCGACCCGGCGATCGAGGACGTCGTCGCGCAGGCCCGTCCGGAGGTGATCTTCCATCTGGCCGCGCAGATCGACGTGCGCCTGTCGGTCGAGGACCCGGTGCACGACGCCGAGGTCAACGTGGTCGGCACGGTCCGCCTCGCGGAGGCCGCGCGCAAGGCCGGTGTGCGGCGGATCGTCTTCACGTCCTCCGGCGGGTCGATCTACGGGCCCGTCACCGAGCTGCCGGTCGCGGAGACCCGCACGGTGGATCCGCTGAGCCCCTACGCGGCGGGCAAGGTCGCGGGCGAGATCTACCTGGAGATGTTCTCGCGGCTGTACGGCATCGAATGGGCGGGGGTGGCGCCGGCGAACGTGTACGGGCCGCGTCAGGACCCGCACGGTGAGGCCGGCGTCGTAGCGATCTTCTCGCAGCGCCTGCTCGCCGGGCAGCCCACCCGGGTGTTCGGCGACGGTGGCAACACCCGTGACTACGTGTTCGTCGACGACGTGGTGGACGCCTTCGTGCGCGCCGCCGAGGTGCCGGCGGCCGCCGGGCTGCGGTTCAACGTGGGCACGGGCGTCGAGACCACCGACCGCGGGCTGCACACGCTGGTCGCCGAGGCCGCGGGCGCGGCCGACGATCCGGAGTACGCGCCCGCCCGCCTGGGCGATGTCGCCCGCTCGGCGCTGGACGCCGGCCGCGCGGCCGCGGTGCTGGGCTGGGTCCCGCAGGTGACGATCCGCGAGGGCGTGGCCCGCACGGTCGACTACTTCCGCGACTGACCCCCCGGGTCTACTCGCCCCGCTCGTCGCCGACGGCCTCGTCGGTCGCCTCAACCTTTGCGGTCGCCTTCGCCTCGGTCGCGTTCGCGCCGACTGCCGCGGCTCCGACGGTGTCCGGCTGGGGGAGCACGTTCGGGCGGGGGAGGAACGGCCGCAGCAGGTCCGGGAATCCGGGCGCGGGCCGGGCGCCGTCGGGCTGCCGCACCTCGAGGTCGCCCTGACCGCCCTGCTCGCCGCCCTCACCGTTCTCGGCGGCCTCACCCTGACCAGGCTCGCCGGCCTCGCCGTCGCCTGTCTCGCCGGTGCCGGGGACTGCGCCGGGGTCGACGCCCGGCGCTCCCTCACCCGTCCCGGCGTCCTGACCTGCACCCGCCGCCGGCGGCGCGACGGGGGCGACCGGGGCGACCGGCGCCTGGCGGACCGGCTGGCCGGCGGTGGCCTGCCGCGCCGGGGCCGCGGTCGGCACGGTCGTCGAGGGCGTCTGCGTCGCGACGGGCGTCTCTGTGGTCTCCTCCGGCGTCGTCGTCTCGGTGGGCGGCTCGTTGGTCTCCTCCGAAGTGGCCTCGGTGGTCGACTCGGAGGTGGTGCTCGCGATCGGCTCGGCGGTGGGTCCGCCGGTCTGGGCGGTCTCCACCTGGGCGCGGGCCCGCTCGACGGCCTGGGCGCTGCGGTGCGAGTCGTACCAGAGGCCGGTCGTGATGAGGCCGACGGACAGGACCCCCAGCGCGCTCATCCCCACGGCGGTGAGGGACGGGCGGCTGAACCGGGTGTCGAGCGATGCCATGGGCCCCAGTATCAGACAGCCTCCGTGCGAACGCCAACACCTTCCCCCGCCGCGCGCGTCGCCGGCGGGACGATCGTCAGTCGTTCGGGCGCTTCCCAGGTGACCTCGGCATCGCCGTAGGGTTCGCGGTCTCGGCGCAGCCAGAGGCCGGCGACGTGCCGCCGGAGGACGGGCAGCAGCCGACCCTCGTCGCCCCGCCGGACCGCGGTGTGGCGGGCGCGGATCTCGCGCTCGCGCCACAGGGGCACCGGCCCACCGAGCATCACGGCGAGCATCGCCCGGAACGCGCCGCAGTCGCGGTCGAACACCCCGCCGTGCCCGCGCGTGCCGTAGACGGGCGTGCCGTCGGCGAAGTAGCCGGTGTCGAGGCGCACGCCGCCGTCGCCGAGGTCGGAGTGCGACCACCGCCGCCGCAATCCGAAGCGCACCTGGAGCAGCTCGACGGGATCGCCCGGCGCGGTGAGGGTGTAGCGGAGCACCGGGCCGGGGGCGCGCCAGTCCGACGGCCCGGTCACCCCCGCCCCGAGGTCGGGGGATTCGGCGTAGATGACCCGGTCGGCGCGCAGGCCAAGCCGCTCGGCGGTGCCGACGATCCGGCCGCCGTAGGAATGACCCACGACCGTCAGGACGGCGCCGGGGCACTCGATCTCGATCACCCGGTCGGCCTCGCGGCAGAAGCGCACCAGCCGCGGCGCCATCGTCTCGGCGTACCGCGGGTTGCCGGCGTCGGCCATGATGTCCTGCGGGAACTCGCCGTCGAGGAACGCGATCACCGCCAGTCGGCCGTCGGCGGCGTCGACGAGGTCCACGGCGACGCCGGTGTTGACGTGCGACATGTCGAGGTTGGTGCCGGTGCCGGGGACGTACACCGCGACCGCCTCGGTGCGCGGCCCGAGGTCGCCCACGACCTCGATCATCCGCCCACCGCGCCGCGGGGAGAAGGCGGGGAAGGACCGACGACGACGAGCGTCGCGCCGCGCCATCGTCTCCAGTCTCCCGATGCGCGGGGACCACGGGGTGCCCGCCAGTTGCTCGCGGTGGAGGGCCCTGCGCACGGCCACTGCATTGGAGCGGGCCCGCATCGGCCAGGGCACGCCGTAGGTCGCGCCGACGGCCTCGGGCTCGGCGAGCGTGAGCACGCGCCTGTCGGCGACCGGCAGGTGCCCGATCCGCGAGTAGACCTCCTCGGGCTCGGCCGTCGCCCAGCCGGCCACGGTCGCGGCCGTGTCGATGCCGCCGGGAGCCGCGGGCCCGGCTAGTCCCGCGAGCCTGGCCAGGTCGGCGAGCGCGTTGCTCCGGGCCCGGCCCAGCCGCTCGCGTTGCCGGGCGCGCTGCGGCGCGGGCAGGGGGTCCGGCCCGTCGAGGTCGTCGAAGGCGTCCTCGGCGAGTTCGACCAGCCGGTAGACGCCCGCCAGTTGTTCGTCGAGGCCGCGGGCCTCGCCGTCGATCGCGTCGGCGAGGGCGTCGAGCGCGGGGGAGCGGGTCGGTGAGGTCAGCAGGGCGTCGCGCGCGGTCGCGAGGGCGTCCCGCGTCGCCAGGAGGTCGGCGGCCAGCCCGAGTAGCGCGACGACCCGGGCTGGCGGCGGGTACTCCGGCAGTGCCCCGGTCATCGGACGCCGCGGTGCGGTTGGGAGGCGGCCACCGCGCGGGCCGCCTCGCCGGCCGACGCCTCTGTGAGCGTGCCGTCCGCCAGGGCGCCCGCGAGCTCGGCCAATCGCGCGATCCGGTCGGCGGCGGGGCTCAGGAGGGTGCGGACCTCGTCGTCGTCGCCCCTGTCGGCCCCCGCGGCGTCGGACGTGCGCTCGCCACGGGCGCGGTCGAGGCGGTCGCGCGCCACCTCGAGGCGTCGCAGCAGGCGCGCGGCCTCACCACGCACGGCGTCGCCACCGCCCTCGGCGTCACCGGGCTGCTCGACGTCGGGCGCGGAGGGTGCGCGGCTGGTCCCTCCCTCGGCGCCATCCACGGGCGGGGTCAGGGCCGCAGCGGGTCGTCGTCCGCCGCCGGCTTCATCGCGCGGACGTCGACCCGGTCGTCGGGACGCACGGCGTTCTGCAGGGCGATCGTCCGCGCCAGGCGCGAGTAGCGCAGCTCCTGCTCGCGGAACCGCACGTAAGTGGAGACGGTGACGAAGGCGAAGCCCATGACCAGCGCGTAGAGCACCAGGTCCGTGCCACGCTGGACGCCCAGCGCGTTGGCCACCACGGTGAGGTCGTCGGGGCGGATCACGGCGTAGACCATGAACACCACGAACAGGACGAACCCGATCTTCACGCCTGCCTTGGCGCGCGCCTTGCGGCGATTGGCCAGGAAGAACAGGACCAGCGCGGCGCCGGCCAGCAGGAGCAGGACCTTGATCATCGGGGCAGCCTCCGTCCCACGAAGCCGTCGGAGAGGATGTTGATGCCGTTGAGCAGCGACTGCCCCTTGGACATGGAGTACTCGGTGTAGAGGATGTCGACCGGCTGCTCGGCGACCCGCCAGCCGTGCGAGTCCATGAGCTCGACGAACTCGCTGGCGTGGCTCATGCCGTTCATCCGCAGGTTGAGCTCGTCGGCGACGCGGCGGTTGAACACGCGCAGGCCGTTGTGCGCGTCGGTCAGGCCCAGTCGGCGGGTGCGGGGGCTGAGCAGCACGACCGTGCGCAGGACGAGCCGTTTGATGAGCGGTACCTGGTCGTCCTCGCCGCGCGGGCGGCCGAAGCGGGTGCCGACGATGATGTCGATCGGTTCGCTGCGCAGCCGACCGACCATCGCCTGCACGTCCTTGACCTGGTGCTGACCGTCGGCGTCGAACGTGACGAAGTACCGCGCGCCGGGCTGGGCGCGGGCGTACTCCACGCCGGTCTGGATGGCCGCGCCCTGACCGAGGTTCACCGGGTGCCGCACCAGGTGCGCCCCGGCGCGGTGGATCGCCGCGGCCGAGTCGTCGGCCGAACCGTCGTCCACCGCCACGATGTTGGGGAACGTCTCGCGCGCGCCGGCGAGCACGTCCTCGATCACGGTGCCCTCGTTGAAACACGGGACGATGAGCCACACATCGCGGTTACCGCCGGGGCCCGAGCCGTCAGCCCGCCCGTCCGCCGCGCCCGGCTCGCCATCCCGCACACTGTCACCCGTCATCGCGGGTCGATACTATGCGATCAGTCGGACAACCCGGTGAAGAGAAGGACGGCGGTTCCCCTGATGGCCATTGACGTGATGCTCCCGTACTACGGGGACGTCGACCACTTCAAGAAGGCCGTGGACAGTGTCCTCGCCCAGAGCTACCGGGACTTCCGCCTCGTCGTGGTGGACGACGGCTACCCGGACCCCGAGCCCGCCCGCTACATGGGCGAGATCACCGCGCGCGACGAGCGGGTCTCGTACGAGAAGAACGAGACGAACCTCGGCGCCAACGGCAACTACCGCAAGTGCCTCGACATGGTCACCGCGCCGATCGTCGTGGTGATGGGCGCCGACGACGTCATGCTGCCCAACTACCTGCAGGTCGTGGCCGACGGGTTCGCCGCCGTGCCCGACGCCGCCGTCATGGAGGTCGGCGTCAGCGTCATCGACGAGCACGGAGCGCCCGTGCGCGGCCTGTCCGACTCGGTCAAGGCCTTCACCCAGCCCAAGACACAGGGCCGCACCGTGCTGCACGGCGAGAAGCTCATGACCTCGCTCATGCACGGCAACTGGACCTACTTCCCGTCGCTGGCGTGGAACTCCGAGTGGGTCAAGCGGATCGGCTTCCGCGAGGGCCTGGACGTGGTGCAGGACCTCGCGCTGCTGGTGGACGTCATCACCGGCGGCGGCCACATGATCTACGACCCCACGCTGGCGTTCCTCTACCGCCGCCACTCCGCCTCCGACTCCTCCGTCCGCGCCCTCGACGGTCGGCGGTTCGACGAGGAGGCACGCTTCTTCGCCGGCGAGGCCGACGCGTTCGCCGCCTGCGGCTGGAAGAACGCCGAGCGGGCCGCCCGCCTGCACGTCACGTCGCGGCTCAACGCGCTGTCGCTCATCCCGACGGCGGCGAAGGCCGGCAAGCTCGCCGAGGGCGGAAAGAAGCTGCTCGGGCACACCTTCCGCAAGTTCTGACGAGGCGATGACCGGCGGCGCGGGTCCCGGCGGAGTCGGCCCCGGCGGCGCGCGTCCCGGCGCGCGTCCCGGCGGTGAGGGGCGCCGAGGCGCGGGTCGCGACCCCGTCCGCGCGCGGTGGGGCCTGGGCCTGTCCATGTACGCCGTCGAGGTCGTGGCCGTGGGGTTCCTGTGCCTGCTCTTCGGCGGCATGTCCGCGATGCTCGCCGACACCTGCTTCCGCGAGAGCCCAGAGCTGATCTGCGAGCCGCGCTGGCAGACCATCATGGCGGCCACGCCGATCACCGCGTGGCTCGTCACCGTCGCCGCGTTCGCGGGGCTGATGTGGTGGCGTCGACGGTTCTGGCTGCTGGTGACCGCGATGGTGGCGACCCCGGTCGTGCCGCTGGTGGCGTTCCTCGTCAGGAGGCGGTGGTCACCGCGTGACCCGGGTGGTGGGTCCGGTGGGGCTGTCGTGATCCCCGCGTCGTGGGTGCCGCACCGGCGTGACGACGGCGAGGTGGTCGGCTGGATCGACATGGCGGTCGCCGAGCCGCTGTTCGTGCCGATCGACAGACTGGGCCGGGCGACGGACCCGGTCGACGACTGGCACGAGGCCGAGCAGGTCCTCGAGCGCGTGGGCCTGCGGTTCCTCATGGATCGCTATGTCATCGACGAGGGCGGCCGCGAGACCGTGGTCCGCATCGCCCACGTCTACGACGACCGAATCGTGCTGACCACCGCCCTCACCGACGCGATCGAGGAGGTCGGCCGCGAGATCGTGGTGCCCTTCCCGGCGCCGGCCGGGCTCCGACGCGTGGAGTGACTCAGTGGACCGGAGCCCCGGACGTCCGTGTGTCCTCGCGGAGCCGCGTGAGACCGCCGGCTCCGTAGAGCAACCACGGCCCGTACACCGCGAGGACGGCGAGCCCGGTGAGGATGACGCCGAGGCCGTCCGGGACCTGGGCGCTCTCGGCGATGATGTTGTAGAAGACGTGGGCGACGATGACGGCGGTGAGGCTGCCGGTCGCCACGACCACGAGAGTGAACAGAAGTCCGACCACAGTGGGGTTGATGACCTGCCAGATGGTGTCGGCGCCGCTCTGGTCAGCCAGCATGCTGGTCGCGTGGCCTAGTCCGAAGGTCAGCGCGCTCAGGAGGATCGCGGATGTGGCCGGCCATTCCCTGAGCAGATGCGTGAGCAGCAGACCGCGGAACAGCACTTCCTCCAGGTAGCCGGATGCGACGTAGTGCACGACCATCGCCACGATCAGCAGCACCGTGAGATCAGCCCGAACCCCAGTGCTCAGTGGCAACGCGACCAGGACGACGAGCGGTAGATAGAACCACAACCGCGGCAGCGATACCGCTGGGCGTACGCCGAGGCCGATGTCGCGGCCCACGCCGCTGCGCACGAGATAGATGGTGATCACCACCGCCAGCATCGCGAGTGGAATGGCGACGACCGTGTGGCCGGGGAGGTCCAGCGCGCTCTCGAGGTTCAGCGCGATGATGTCGATGCCCAGGTAGAGCGCGAGCCATACGAGGAAGTGGCGCAGTGGGTCTCGCGCGTACAGGCGGCGCATAGGCGTCCAGGACATCGGCGGTCGAGCCTCCCGATGATGCGGATGGTCGTGTTCACAGCAGTACCAGGGTCGTCCGCTATCGGCGGCCCGGACCGCGGATCCCTACTGGTTTCCGGCGCCTCCGCCGGTGTAGTCGCGGCCGAGGGTGCGTCCGCGGTACGGCTCGGCGGCGTCGTCCGGGGGCGCTGGGTCTTCGACTCGCGGGCGGCCCAGCACCGCCGGGGCCACCTTGACCGGCTCGCCGATGATGGCGGTGGTGTTGGTGGCGTTGGTCAGGTAGCTCGCCGGCGTGTGCCCGCGCCGATCACTGTTCTGGCCCGCGTTGGCCGCGCCCATCACCCCGCCCATCGGCATCGCCCCGGCGCGCCCGGCCTGGGCCGTGCCTGTCGACGACGACGAGAGCGCCCCCGCACCCGACCCCGCCACTCCACCGGGCGCGGGACCGGCACCGGGAGCACCCGCAGCCGGGCCGCCAGCGCCGGGGCCCGCCGCGCCGCCGGCACCGAAACCGGCCAGCGTCCCAGCACCGCCAATGCGCGATGCGCCCGCACCCGCGCCGGCCGCGGCGGCGCCACCACCGCCGAGCAGGCCGCTGGTCGAGCCGAACCCGCGATCACGGCCCCGGCCGTCCCCGCTCGCCCCACCCCGGATCCCGCGGATCCCGCCCGCACCGGCGCCTGTCGCGCCGCCCTGCTGGCCGCCCGCCGCGGTGATCGGCGTGAGCGGCGCTCCGGCCGCGGTCGTGGCCGCGTTCACCCCGCCGCCCGAACCAGGCTGTCCGGCCACCGGCTGCCTTGCATCCGACTGCCCAGCGCCCGCCTGGCCCGCTCCCGCCGCGGCCGTCCCACCGCCGTCGGCTGCGCCCGTCCACGCGGCCAGAAGCGCCTGCTCGGTCGCGGCATCGCTCACCGCGCCCGGCGGGTTCGTCGTCGTCCCGGCAGCGCCCGCGGCGCCGCTCGCGGGGCCGCCGGCCTCTCCGGCGCCGGCTGTGAGCGCGGCGAGCGTGGCGGGGTTCGGCGCGGCCGGCTGCGCCGGACGCGGGATGCCCTCGGTGTTCCAGACCCGCGCCATGTCGATGCCGTCCGGACCACCCAGCGCAGTCGTGGAGACCACCCGGTATGCCGCGGTGAAGTCCAGATCGTCGAGGTTGGCGTCCATCACCGCGGGGCTGTACTCGGTGTTGACGATCGCCCGCGCCTGCTCCTCCGCCGCCTGCCGAGCTGCTTCGACCTCCGCCTTCACTGACGGCGCCACCGGGCCGGCGAGTCGCCCGAACCCGGGCGTGCGGCTCTCGGCGAGTGTGACGTCCGCGGCTTCGGACGCGATGCGCTGGCGGGTGGTGACGAAGCCGCGTTGCGCGACATCGGCTTTGTTCCTGACGGCGTTGAGCTGGCCGGCGAGTTCGAGGGCGGACGTGACGAGCCCGTGTGCTGATTCCTGGGCGCGGTCGGCGAAGTCGCCCTGCCACGTGTGGCCGAGAACGGTGCTCAACCCGCTGCGAAGCTCGGTGGCCGCGTCTTCGAGCGCGGTCGAGACCTCGGTCATCCGCGTGGCGATGGCTGCGAATTGGTTTGCATCGAGCGCTTGCGCAGCCTCGACCATCCGTTCCAGCGGTGAGGTCGACACGTCCTCGGGCCCGACTCGGCCGTAGGCGCCGAGCGTGGTCGTGCCGTCGACGGCGTCGAGCAGCGCGGTGGTCGATCCGAGTGATCCTGTGAGTCCGAGACTCTGCAGCCCCGCGGGCTCTTCGGCGGCCTTGCCCAGTGCGGCCGCCACCGCCTCGTCCTGCGCCTCGATCAGACCCCCGCCTACGGCGAAGAGCATGGACATGGCCCGGCCCTGGTCGATGAATCCGTTGAGGAGCGTTCGGAGGTCTTCTCCGACGAACAAGGAGTAAACAGTCCCGAGCTGACGGGCGGTATCGAAGGCTGCGAAGCTAGGTTTCTGACTTGTCTGCCATTCGTCGGCCACGGCAGTCGTGAGGGCGCTGACGAAAGAATCGCAGTGGGTGAAGCATGCTTGTGCGACGCCTGGTCCCAAGCGCACGGTCATCGGAAGTCTCCAGGGGGGACGAACTGGATTAGTGGGCTGCTCACCTCGTGCAAGACGTTGCACACGTCCGCGAAGCGCTCGCCTCGAAAAGTCTTGAAGGACGTAGTCAAACTGGCAGAAACAGCGACCGTCCCTTTTTCTGTGAAGAACAGATATCGACAGGTATTGGGATCATCCGCTCGGTCGAGTAGCCGCAGAGCAATCCGGTCACTAACGGGATAGCTTTCATCTGCGATAACACCGGTTGGGTCCACTAGATAGTCGGCGTGTGACTTCCAGGTCGCGACTAGATCCACAATCAACTCGTCAGTGCTCCAGCCACACGCCTGGAGGTTTCCCGGATCGCTCTTAGTGAGACGCGCCTCCTGGCGGACTGGGGCCCCGACGGCGCGTTCTACCGCATCAGTGGGCACATCCGCGCACGGGTCGAAAAGGGCGGGTCTCTGCTCGACCGGCAGATCCCACGGATTGCCGGACTCCTCAGTGGCGGATGCGCTCGTCGTCGTCGGTGTCCCTTCTCCTCCGTCTGCCGAACCGCACCCCGCAGCGATCATGCCGACGGTGACCACCGCGGCCGCGACACCTCTACTTCTCCCCACAACCTGTACGACGGGCCACGGCGCGCGGCGGTTCCCCCGACCCGCCGACTTCTTTGGCAGGTCACGTTCGGGCAGTTCAGCAGCGGCAGCGTCGGCGTGGTGGGAGCTCACGGTCGATGATCTTCGCAGTCGGCGACGACCAGTGGGTGGGTCTCCGCGGTCGTCGGTGCCGGCTGCTGCCGCGCAGTCGGGACCAGACGAACTCGGGGGAACCGCCCGGGCCACCCGCCCGTCCTACTGGGCAGCCGAGGAAAGGAATCGTCGTGGCGAACGGTCAGACGGGGAAGTATTCGACAGCGAACTGGGTCGCCACGATCGTGGTCATCCTCGCACTGGGACTCTGGGGGTCCTGGCTCGCGTGGTCCACCGCGTCGCCATTCGAGGCTCGCCCGAGGCCGACCGAGTTACCGCTGGAGTACGTCCTGCTGACGTGCAGCCTGCTCTGCCTCTACTCCGCAGCGCTGATCGGCGGCTGGTTGGCCAGCCGCACTCGAGTACGCGCGCCGGGTGCGCGATCCCCATTGTCTGTCCTGACCGGCGCGGTGACCCTCTACGGACTGATCGTCTCGGCGATCTTCGCACTGTCGACGCCGTCGGAGTGGTCGCTGGCGGCCGTGCTCCCACTCGGGCTGATGGCGTACTTCCACGTCCACATGGCCAGGTCCGCGCGTGGGGAAGGTGGGGCGGCGCGGGGTGACGCCGAAGTGACGGCGGGCACCGGAACCGTCTAGTCCAGCCCTACCGACCTGCGGAGACGGGTTCGTGTCGTACCCGGATGATCTAATCGAACACATGAGCGACAGGGTGAGTGGTGCGAGCAGTGCCTCCACGGCGGGCGGCGAGATGGCCGCCGTGCTGTCCGCGCTCGATGCGCACCTGCGCCGCGACTGGTCCGAGGCCCCGGCGGCTGAGTTGCACGCCGAGCTCGTCGCACTCGAGCAGGCCCAACGTCGCCTCCGCGCCACCCAGGCCCGCGTCATGGCCGCCGCCCGCACCTCCGGCACCGCCAGGCAGATGGGCTACATCAACGAACGTCAGATGCTCACCGGCGGCCTCGGCCTGGCGCCGGGCGAGGCGCGCGGCCGCCTCGAGGACTCCGCGATCGCCGACACCGCCCGCATGGCCGCCACCGCGGCCGGGAAGATCTCGGCCGGGCACCTGAAGATCATCACCGCTACCCTGGCCGCGCTACCGGACGAGGTCGACGACGACGAGCGTAGCCGCCTCGAGGCCGAGCTGATCGCCCTGGCCGCCGGACAGTGCACGACCCGCCGCCTGCAGGAGAACGCCCACCGCCTGCTGGACCAGATCGACCCGGGCCGCACCGAACGCGGCGCCGGCGAACGGGCTAGGCGTCGCTCGGTCACCTGCTCCGGCCAGGGCCTGGACCTGATGGCCCGGGCGTCGATGACCATGGACCCCCAACTGGCGGCCCTGATGCGTGAGATCCACGCCCGCTGGGCACAACCCGGACGCCTGTGACCCGACCCCGACGACAAGGACACCCGCACCGACGGTCAACGCATGCACGACGCCCTCGTCCACGCCCTGACCCTCGCGCTGGCCACAGACGCGAGCAAGACCGGCGCGGCAGCGACGATCGTCGTGCGCGTCGACCTCGACCAACTGGCCACCCTGGCCGGATGCGGCGAGACCGACGGCGGCATCCGCGTCCCCGTCGACCAGGCCATCGCCATGGCGGCCGGCAACCACTGGTTCCTCACCCTGTGCGATGAGCAGATCGACCTGAAGCTCTACCGCAGTCGCCGCACCGCCTCCCGCTACCAACGCCTGGCACTATTCGCCGCCTACGGCGGCTGCACCCACCCCGACTGCGACCAGGACGCCCGACACTGCCAAGCCCACCACGCCGATAAACCCTGGGCCGCAGGCGGGCTGACCAACATCAACGAACTGGCCCTGACCAGCGCCGACTGCCACGCCATGATCCACGACACCGGCTGGACCACCATCCCCGACCGCACCGCACCCCAAGGCGTCCGATGGATCCCACCAGCCGGAACCCCACGCGCGACCAACCCACCGCCACCCACACCCGGCCCACCACCACTGACGCCGCTGCACGCGCCAGTCCTACCGTTCGCCCTTCTCCACGACCTCGACACAGCGATCGCGCAGCGCCTCACCGACACCCGGATCGCCGCATGACCGCGCGAGCTGGTGCGGCCCCGTCACGGCGAACCCGGTCAGGCCGCAGAGCCGCGTCAGCGCCGGACGATCACCATGTGCGATCCCACCTCGCGCACATCGAACAGCGCGGGATCGTCGAATTGACGTGGGGCGAAGACGATCTCCTCGCGGGCGTTGTTCTGGGCCCGCGGCATCACGTTGACCATGGCCGGGAAGACCCACCTGCGGGACCCTTCGCGATCCAGGACCAGGACGTCCGGACCGCGGAACGGGCTCGACTCGATCGCGGCGGTCAGCTCCGCGGGCGAGTCGGTGTCGGACCACCGACGGATCTCGTCGAGCCGCTCCTCGTACCGGCCCGCCGGGGTCGCGTAGGCCTGTGCCGGCGCCTGAAAGGTGTGGAAGGGCTCGTACGAGTAGAGCGCCGGGTCCGCAGTCAGCAGGACCAGGTCGGACGGTGCGCGGTCGCCGGTCATCTCGTCGATCGCCCCGAGCACATCGTGCGGCACCCCGGGGTTCCCCCGTGCGGCCGCGGCGAACTGCGCGTCCTCCTCGGAGACGTGCTGCACCATCTGCACCGCGGCGAGTCCGGCGATCACGACCGCGGCGGCGGTCACACGCCCGCGGGATTGCTCGGGCGAGGTCCGCACCGCCCAACGGGCCAGCGCGACCGCGCCGACGACCCCGGCCAGTGCGAGCACCAGCGTGACCACCGGGATCATGCGGAACGGCAGCAGTGTGCTCCCGGTGACCGCGCGCAGTCCGGACAGGATGTACCACCCGAGCGCGGCCACCACCGTCAATCCCAGTGCGTGCGCCAGGACCCGCCGGCGCCCGACGGAGGGGAGCGGGCCGTCCTCTCGGCGCGCGGAGTCGGCGGTGGCGCCGGCCCCGGCACCGGAGCTGGCACCGACACGTGCTCGCACCGATTCCGCCGCGTGATCGGCGACCGCTCCGGCCCCAGCGGGCCACACGGTGACGACCAGCCACACGACGCCGATCAGACAAAGGAGTCCGGCGGCGGACGGCTCGAACATCGGCAACGGCCACCGCGACGCGACCTCGGGCGCGAAGTCGTTCGCCACCGACGGCTCGGTCTCCGCGCCGCCCAGCACCGCCAGCAGATAGCGGTGCCAGAACAGCAGTGCGATCGCCGCCGAGATGCCGGCTATGGCGGCCAGCCGTCCGAGCAGCGCCCCGACCACCGCGCGGTCGGCGCGGTGCCGCCAGGAATGGAGGACGACGACCAGTCCGACCATCAGCGCCGCGAAACCCGCGATCAGCGTGTAGCCGAGCGCAGCCCAGCCGAGGTACACGCCGATCGTCACCACCAGCGGCCACGTGGGCGGATGGCCCGCCCCGGTCCCGGCCCGGGCGTCGGCGGCGCGCGCGCAGAGCAGGAAGGCCGCCACGACGACCTGCGGGAGCAGGCAGATCAGGATCCACGAGTAGGGCTCGTAGGCGTTGGTGTGACCGCCGACCACGGAGGTGGCGAGGCCGAACAGCACGGCCAGCCGGGCGGGGACCAGCCAGCGCCACGCCACGAACGCGATCGCGCCCGCGATGGCCATGGTGACGATCGCGTACGGCTTGTAGAACTCCCAGCCGTCGATGCCGAACAGTGCCGCGAGTCGTCCGCCCACCCAGAACCACTGCGGCGGGTAGAACGGCGCGGCGTCGGCGTAGAAGGGGTCCGCGATCGCGGGGGAGTCGGCGAAGCGAGTGACGTAGGCGACGCGGTTGAGCTGGTCGCCGCCCAGACCGAACAGGTAGTGGGGGGTGCCGCTGAGCAGCAGACCCAGATGGGAGGAGGCGAGAAAGGCCGGGCCGGCGGTGCCGAGCGCCCACAGGGTCCGGTCACCGGTGGAGCGGCGCAGCAGAAGCCACCCGGCGGCGATGACGGCCAGCGCTGCGAGTGTTCCGCCGAACGTCTCGGGCAGCCAGCTCGGTTCGGCGAACGGCAGCGCGTCGACCGCGAGGAAGGTGACGGCACCGACGACCGCGGCGACGAGGAGCGCGGCGAGGAGTTCGGCTCCCCGTCGGGCGAGCGGGCGGAGTGCGGTCACTCCGCGGCTCCCGGGTGCCGCGCCGCGGCGATCAGGCCCACCACGTGCAGTGCGACCCCGATGCCCGGTCCGGCCAGCAGCGCGATCGCCGCGCGCACGTCGAGCGAGCCGGGGACGGCCACCAACAGGATGGCGGCGGCGACGACCGCGACCCACCACCCGGCGTTGTAGAGCAGATGGCGATCGAAGGCGAGGGCGGCGTTCCCGGTGACCATGAGCGCGGCGGTACCCACGGAGGCGGCGGTCAGGGCGGCGAGGACGGCGCCGGGCAGCTCGAAGTCGCCGCCGAACAGGACCCGGATCAGCCAGGGGCCGATCAGCCACGCGGCGCCCGCGCCGACGATTCCGACGGCGGTGACCAGGCCCAGCGGCGCGGCCAGGGAGCGCGGGCCGCTGTCGCGGCGCCGGACGAAGTAGACGATGATCGCGCTCTGGAAGCTGGTCAGCGGCACCAGCAGCGGGGCGCGGGTGAGGGTGATGGCGAGGATCACCGCACCGACGAGCGGAGCCGGATCGGAGTCGCGGACGGTCGCGGTGACGAACAGCGGGAAACCGGTGACCAGTGCGGAGGTGCCGGCGGAGGCGAGCATCGCGGTGGCGGTGTTCCGCCAGAAGCGTCGGCGGCCGGAGTCGACGGCGGAGGCAAGTGCGGCGCGGGTGCCGGGCGACAGTGCGATGAGCAGTGCCCAGGTCACGGCGCCCGCGACGGTGGCCACGGCGAAGCCGAGCCCGGTGTCGCCGAGCCCCCACGCGACGCCGGCGACGGCCAGGCGCAGGGCGGCGTCGACGGTGAGCAGGACGGCGTACAGCCCCCACCGTTCCGTCCCGGACAGGGCACCGGCGGTGGCGGCCTGGAGGCTGAAGCCGAGGATGCCGAACGCCATGATCGCCACCCCGGCGCCGGAGAACGTGGGCAGTCCCAGTGGCGGCCACGCCGGTGCGCTCACGACGACCGCGGCGGCCAGGATCAGGCCCAGGGTGAGTCCGGCCGGCAGCAGCCGGACGGCGCCCCTCGACGATCGTGTGCGCGCCTCCGCGGCACCGCCGGCGCCGGCGCCGGCATCGGCACCGGGGGCGCGGTTCTCCCGCGCCGAGCGGACGGCCCGCGTGACCTCCTGCATCAGCCCGTTGGCCACTCCGCCCAGGGCGAAGAACGCGCCCCAGTAGGTGGCGAACAGCGGATAGTCCGCCGGGCCCAGGGCGCGGCCGGCGATGAGCATCACCAGGTACCCCGAGGCCGCGGCGAACACGGTCGCGAGGGTCAGTGCCCGCATGCCGCCCGCGGCCCCCGGGGCGGCGCCGGGCTCCGCCTCAGCGGCGGCCGGGGTGGTCATGGGGCATGCCGAGGGTCGGCGGCAGCGGCTCGGAGAACAACCAGGCGTCCCACAAGGGCTGCAGGTCGACGGGGGAGTGGTCGGCGGCCATGCGGAGGAAGTCGTCCGTGGTGGCGGTCCTGCCGGAGTAGGTGGATACCCACGCCCGGAGGAGGTCGAAGAACGCGGTGTCGCCGACGGCCTGGCGCAGGGCGTGCAGGGTCAGGGCGCCGCGCTTGTAGATCCGGTCGTCGAACATGTCTTTCGGCCCGGGGTCCGCCAACAGGATGTCCTGCGGGGAGTTCTGCAGCTTGGAGTAGTAGCGCAGGGCGTGGCTGCCGGCGTCGGCGCCGCCGGAGAACTCGGTCCACAGCCACTCGGCGTAGCAGGCGAAGCCCTCGTGCAGCCAGATGTGCTTCCACTCGGCGGCGGTGACGGCGTTGCCGAACCACTGGTGGGCTAGTTCGTGGGCGATCAGCCGCTCGTCGCGGTCGCCGGACTCGGCGGTACCACGGCCGAACGTCGACATCCCCATGGCCTCGAGCGGGATCTCGAGCTCGTCGTCGGTGACCACGACCGTGTACTCGTCGAACGGGTAGGGGCCGAACAGCCCGCTGAACACGTCGATCATCTCGGTCTGTCGGGCGAACGCCTGCCGGAACCCGCGCTTGAGGTCGGCGGGCAGGAAGGCGTGGACGGGGACGGCACCGTCGCCCACCTTGAGGTGCTCGTAGCGGCCGAGGTTGATGGTGACCAGGTAGGTGGAGGTGGGGTACGGCAGGTCGAATTCCCAGGTGGTCGTGCTGCCGCTGCGCTTCTTGCCGACCAGCGCGCCGGTGACGACGGCCCGGTACGGCGAGTCCGTGGTCAGGCGGATGCGGAACGGTGCCTTGGACGAGGGGTGGTCGTCGCAGGGGAACCAGCTGGCCGCGCCGTTGGGCTGATTGGCGACGAGCACCCCGTCGGTGAGTTCCTCCCAGCCGACCTCGCCCCAGGTGCCGCGGATGGGCCGCGGATTGCCTGAGTAGCGGATGGTCAGCGTGAACTCGGTGCCCGGTTCGAGCGGCTCGGCGAGCGTGACGGCGAGCTTGCCGCGGGGCCGGGAGTAGCGGGCGACGCGGCCCCGGTCGATCGTCACCTTGGACACGTCCAGGTGCGGGGAGAGGTCGAGCCGGAGCGCGTCGAGCGGCTCGGTGGCGGTCGCGGTGATGACGGCTTCGCCGCGGAGGTTGTTGGAGCTCATCTTGTAGGTGAGGTCCAGTTCGTAGCGCGCGACGCGGTAGCCGTGATTGCCGGCCGTCGGCAGGTAGGGGTCGACCGGATCGCCGCTCGCCGGGGCGTGGTGGCCCGCGAGCCTGGCGACGAGGTCCTTGCTGGCTGCCTTCAATTCCATGACCTGCGCGAGTCTAGAGGACCTCCCGGCTCGCCTGCCCCGGCCGACGCCCCTCATCACCGATCTTGAGAAACTACTTGCCAATCGAGAAAGTAGTTGCCTACAGTTGAGTCATCGCCTCGGAGGAAACGCCAACGGGGTCCACCGAGAAAGGTGTCGTCATGAACACGGAGAACCCCACGACCGACCCGGTCGACCGCGCCGAGGCCGCCCGACTGCTCGCCGAGGCGGAGGGCCGCCCGCCGGTGAGCACCGCCCACGACGTCCGGATCTTCGCCGGCTTCGCCGCCGCGATCGCGGTGCTCATGGGCGTCGGCACCATCGCGATCATGTTCACCAACTGGGCACTGTTGCCGTACGTGGCACTGCTGTTCGTGGCGATTTACTGGCAGCGGCGCGCGATCAGCGCCAGCCCCCGCGGCTCGGGGCGGACGTACACGTGGGGCATGGCGGGATCGGGCGTGATGATCCTCGTCGTCGTCACCGCCCTGAACGTCCTCCGCACGACGATCGGCCTCACCGCCTGGTGGTACGCGCTCGGCGTCGTCCTGGTCGCGCTGCCCGGCCTGGTGGCCGCCGCGATCATCGCCCGGCGAGGTGCGGCGCGATGAAGGACGGGAAGGTGACGACGACAAGCACCGCCGGCGCATCGGGGGGCTCCGCCCCGGGGGCGGGCTCCCGCCGGGATGAGCAGGTCCGGCCCGGGGGTCACGCCCGGCATCGTCTCGACGAGGTCATCCACGCCCCGGTCCGCTTCTCGATCGTGGCGGCGCTGGCCGGCGTCGACGACGCGGAGTTCGCCACGATCCGCGATGCGGTCGAGGTGACCGACTCGACGCTGTCCAAGCAGGTCGCCGTGCTGGAGAAGGCCGGTTACGTCACGGTCCGCAAGGGCTATGTGGGCAAGCGGCCCCGAACATGGCTCTCGCTGAGCCGGGACGGGCGCAAGGCGTACGAGTCCCACCTCGCGGCGCTGCGCGCCATCGCCGGCGCCTGATCGCGCGCCGACCCGCCCGGCCCGGCGCCCGCTCTAGCCCCGCCAGGGTGAGATCGGGTTGCCCTGCCACCGCGTGCCGGCGGGGATGCGGTCGCCGCGCATGACCAGCGAGGCCGGTCCGACGGTGGAGCCCGCGCCGATCGACGACGCGGGCAGCGCGACGCAGTGGCTGCCCAGGGTGGCGCCCTCCTCGAGATCGACGCGGTCGATCTGCATGATGCGGTCGTGGAACAGGTGCGTCTGGACCACACAGCCGCGGTTGACGGTGGCGCCGCGACCGAGGGAGATGAGGTCGGCCTCGGGCAGCCAGTACGACTCGCACCACACGCCGCGGCCCACGCGCGAACCCAACAGCCGCAGCATGAGGTTGAGGACGGGCGTGCCGGAGGCGGGCCGCGCCACCCACGGCGCGGCCATCAGCTCGACGAACATGTCCGCCACCTCGTTGCGCCACACGAACGACGACCACAGGGGTTGCTCACCGGCGCGGATCCGGCCCACCAGCACCCACTTGGCGAGTACGGCCACCACCAGGGCGACCAGGCCCGCGTAGGCGAGGACCGGGCCGGAGAGCAGGGCGGCCACGCCGAAGCCCCACTCCCGGTGCGCGGCCTGCAACAGCACCAGCACGCCGACGAGCAGGAGGAACGACAGCCACACGGGGACCAGTCGCAGCGTCTCCCACGCCCCACGCGCGATCTTCAGGCGGCGCGGCGGCCGGTAGGTGCGCCCGTCGTCGTCGCCGTCGGCGAGGGCGCGCGGCAGTTTCTGCGGCGGCGAGCCCAGCCACGAGGTGCCCTTCTTGGCCTTCTGCGGGGCGGACGACAGGACGGCGACCAGGCCGCGGGCGGGCACCTTGCGGCCTGCGGAGGCGATCCCGGAGTTGCCGAGGAACGCGCGTTTGCCGATCTGGGCGTGCTCGAGCCGCATCCACCCCGAGCCCAGTTCGTACGGGGCGACCATGGTGTCGTCGGCGAGGAACGCGCCGTCGCGGACGGTGGTGAGCGAGGGGATGAGCAGGACGGTCGACGCCTCGACGTCGCGGCCGATCCTCGCGCCCAGCAGACGCAGCCAGACCGGGGTGAGCATGGAGGCGTACAGCGGATAGAGCCAGGTGCGGGCGGCGTCCATGATCCGCTCGCTGCACCACGCCTGCCAGGCGATGCGGGAGTGGACCGGGTGGAAGCCCGGGGTCAGGCGGATCGAGAGCAGGCGGATCGACATCAGCGTGAACGCGGCGAACAGGGCAAATGCGAGCAGGGCACCGGGGACCGACCACAGCGCGGCGCGCGCCGCCAGCTCCCCGACACCCGCGGCGTCGCCGGCGCCCCTCGTCACGAGCGCGAGTCCCGCGGCCAGGGCCAGGAGCGGCACCCCGCCCAGCACCAGGGCGGACAGTTGATACGCGAGGCTCCAGCCGCGGCGGTGGGGCGCGGGCTCGGCGGGCCAACTCGACCCGCGTTTGCCACGCTTGAGCGCCGGCGAACCCGCGTAGCGCTTGCCGGCCTTGACCGTGCCCACCACGGCCGAGCCGATCTCGACGTGCGCACCGCGGCCGATCACCGCGCCGGGTAGCAGCATGGACCGCGCGCCGACCACGGCCTGCTCGCCGATCTCGATAGTGCCGATGTGCACCACGTCACCGTCCACCCAGTGCCCGGCCAGGTCGACCTCGGGCTCGACGGAGGCGCCGTCGCCCACGGTGAGCAGGCCGGTCACCGGCGGCAGCGTGTGCATGTCGACGTCGCGTCCGATCCGCGCGCCCAGGAGCCGGGCGAAGGTGGTCAGCCACCCGGCCCCGGTCAGGGAGACGGCGCCGGAGGACTCCACGAGCCGCTCGGCCGCCCACAGGCGGAGGTGCACGGACCCGGCGCGCGGGTACGTCCCCGGACGGATGCCGGCCGTGAGGAGCCGGCACAGGCCGGCGGTGACGACCATCCGGCCGACGGGGAGGAGGAGCAGTACCGCGAGCACGCCCAGTACCCACCACGACACGGGTCGCGCCCACGCCACGCCGAGCCCGGCCGCGACGTTGTTGGCCAGGCCGAGCCAGGTCAGCCATTGCACACCGGTGACGGCGAGCAGCGGGATCGTCGAGAGGACCTGGACCACCTGCGCGCCGAGGCCGACCGGTGCCACGTGGCGGGGTGCCACCTCGGCCTCCGGCTCGAGGTCATCGAGGTACTCGGCGAAGTCGCCCAGCCGGGACCGCTCGTAGATGTCGCCCACCGTCACGGCGGGGAAGCGTTCGCGGACGCGGGCCACGACGTGGGCGGCGGCCAGCGAGCCGCCGCCGAGGGCGAAGAAGTCCTCGTCGACGCCGGAGACGTCGGCGGCGAGGGCGTGGGACCACAGCTCGGCGATCCACGCCTCGGTGCCGTCGAGCTCGGACTCCGCGGCCGAGGTCTGGGCCAGCGGCCAGGGCAGGGCGGCGCGGTCGACCTTCCCGGAGGTACGGGTGGGCAGCTCCTCGACGAGCGCGAGCCGCGGTACGACGCCCGCCGGCAGCTGCTCGCGCAGCAGCCCGGCGGCCGCCGCCAGGTCGAAGCCGTCCGGGTCGTCGGCGACGAGGTACGCCACGAGCACCGGCTGCCCGGCCTCCGTCTTCTGCACCGCGGCCGCGCCCGCGCTGACGCCGGGGAGCGCGGACACCGCGGTGTCGACCTCGCCCAGCTCGAGTCGGCGTCCGCCGATCTTGACCTGGTCGTCGACACGGCCGTGGAAGTACAGGCCGTCGGCCTCGAGCCGCACCATGTCGCCGGAGCGGTAGGCGCGGTCCCAGCCGAGGGTCTGCATGGGGGCGTACTTCTCGAGGTCCTTCGCGGGGTCGAGGTAGCGGGCCAACCCGACGCCACCGATCACCAGTTCACCGGACTCGCCGTAGCCCACCGGCTGCCCGGCGGAATCGACCACCGCGAGGTCCCAGCCGTCGAGGGGGAGCCCGATCGACACCTCGCCGGCGCCGGTCAGCGGGGCGGCGCACGCCACGACGGTGGCCTCGGTGGGGCCGTAGGTGTTCCATACCTCGCGGCCGTCGGCGGCGAGCCGCGCGGCCAGTTCCGGGGGGCACGCCTCGCCGCCGAGGATGACCAGGCGGACGTCGGTGAGCATGGAGTCCGTCCACATCGACGCCAGCGTCGGCACCGTCGAGATCACGGTGATCCGCCGCTCGCGCAGCCAGGGCCCCAGGTCGAGCCCGGACTTGACGATCGAGCGGGGCGCGGGCACGAGGCACGCACCGTGGGCCCAGGCCAGCCACATCTCCTCGCACGAGGCGTCGAAGGCCACGGACAGGCCGGCGAGGACGCGGTCGCCCGGGCCGAGGGGGGAGTCCCGGAGGAAGACCCGTGACTCGGCGTCGACGAACGCGGCGGCGCTGCGGTGCGTGACGGCCACGCCCTTGGGCAGGCCGGTGGTCCCGGAGGTGAAGATAATCCAGCAGTCGTCGTCGACGGTCGGCCGGCGGTGTCGTGCGGGGTCGTCGGCCCGGCCGGGGTCGGTGACACGCATCCCGTGGGCGGTGTACACGGCGGCGACCCGCGCCTGGCCGAACACCAGCTCGGCCCGCTCGGCCGGGTCGTCCACGTCGACGGGGACGTAGGCCGCGCCGGCGGCGAGCGTGCTGAGGATCGCCAGGTACAGCTCGGCCGAACCCGAGGGCATGTGGATGCCGACCCGGTCACCGGCGCCGACGCCCTGGTCCTGCATCCACGCGGCGGAGACCTGGATCTGCCTCCAGACCTCGGCGTAGGTGAGGACACGGGTGCCGTCGTCGAGGCACGCCGCGTCGGGGTGGCGCTCGACCACCGAGCCGAACACGTCGAGGAGGGTCCGGGGCTTCGCGGCGTGTGAGCTGCGAAGATACTGCTCTCCGATGGTGACCACCTGCGGATGGTATCGCCCCGAGGTGAACACCCCGCCACGGTCGCCTCCGGGCTGGTTAAGTGAGGCGCATGACTTCACCCAATCTTCGGAACAGGACCGTCGTGATCGTGGGAGCGGGCCCGGGCTTCGGTCACACGCTGGCCCTGCGCGCCGCGGCGCAGGGCGCGTCGGTGGTGGTCGCGGCGCGTACGGCGTCGCGGGTGGAGGAGATCGCGGACGCGGTCCGCCGGGACGATGACGTGCGCCGCGCGGGTGGTACGGCGATCGCCGCGCCCGTCGACGCCACCGACCCCGACTCGGTGCGCGCCCTGCGCGAGACCGTCGAGGGTCACACCGACGCGGTCCACGGGCTGGTGTACAGCGCGTTCGCGGTGCCCAGCATGAAGCCGCTGGCCCGGACCGACCACGCTCAGATCTCCGCGGGGATCGACCTGTCCGTCCTGGGCGCCCTGCGCACGACGCAGGAGTTCACCCCGCTCCTCGAGGCCGGCGTGGCGGGTGGGGCCCGGGGCGACGGCTCCGCTGCCGCCGCCCGCCCCGCGACGAGTTCGGTCGTCATGATGGCCTCGGCCGTCATCCACCACTCCCGCGAACGCTATGCGGGCTACAAGATCGCCAAGACCGCTCTGGTCGCGCTGGGGCATTCGCTGGCCACCGAGCTCGGGCCGCGCGGCATCCGCGTCAACACCGTCGCGCCGGGCTACATCTACGGCGACACCCTCAAGGCGTATTTCGAGAGTCTGGCCACCAAGTACGGCGGCACGGTCGAGGACGTCTACGCGCACACGGCGGAGAAGATGGACCTGCGTCGCCTGCCCGACGAGGCGGAGATCGTCGACCCGGTCCTGTTCCTGCTCTCCGACGCCGCGTCGGCCGTCACGGGGCAGACCCTCACCGTGGACTGCGGCGAGTTCCACACCTGACGCGAGCCGCGCGCCCGGGTCCGTGTTGAGCGCGCCGCGCCACCCCGACCGCGCCGCGCCACCCCGAGGCGCGGGATCAGGGTCGGAATCCGGGTGATTCCCCGATGTGGTGCGGGGCGCGGCGGGGGAGTGTGGAGGTCACCGGGGAACACGTCCCCGGTCGTCCGGACAGGACGACGACGAGGAGATCACCATGACCTACGAACCCGCCTCTCAGCCAAAGCGCCTGACCCGATCCGAGGACCGCTGGATCGGTGGCGTGTGCGGTGGCCTGGCCGACTACTTCGGCCTGGACCCGGCGTTGGTGCGCGTCCTGTTCGTGGCCTCGCTGCTGCTCCCGGGCCCGCAGTTGCTCGTCTACGTGATCCTGTGGTTCGTCATGCCCGACGCCCGCGCCTGACCGGGGACCGGGCGGAGGGGCCGCCCCGTCGCCGGGGTCGCTCTGGCAGGCTGAGCGCATGAGCACTGCAGACACCTCAGCCGCCGCCTCGTCCGCCTCCGGTGAGTACGCGTCCGTCCGCGTCGAGAAGGCCACCCGGCACCCGCACGTCGCCCAGGTGACGCTGACCGGACCGGGCCGCAACAACGCCATGGGCCCGGACTTCTGGGCGGATATGCCCCGGGTCATGGCCGAGCTCGACGCCGATCCCGACGTCCGCGCGGCTGTCATCGCCGCCGAGGGCCGCAACTTCACCTACGGCCTCGATCTGATGGCGATGATGCCGCAGTTCATGGAGTTCCTGCCGCAGGACAAGGCCCCGGACGCGTCCCGCAACGAGCGCATCCTCGACTCCGTGGAGGACATGCGCCGGGCCGTCGACGCCGTCGCGTCCGCCAAGACGCCGACGGTGGCGGCAGTGCAGGGCCGCTGCATCGGCGGCGGCATCGACCTCATCTCGGCCTGCGACGTCCGCCACGGCTCCGCGGACTCGACGTACTCGGTGCGCGAGGTCAAGGTCGGCATCGTCGCCGACATGGGCTCACTCGCGCGGCTGCCCTACATCATCGGCTCGGGCCTGACCCGCGAGCTGGCGCTCACCGGCCGCGACATCGACGCCGAGACCGCGCTGCGGTACGGCCTGGTCACCCACGTCGCCGACGACGCCGCCGGGGTCCTCGACTCGGCACACGCCACGGCCGCCGAGATCGCGGACAACCCGCCGCTGGTGGTGCGCGGCACCCGCGAGGTGCTCAACCGGGCGATCGAGGGGCCGATCTACGAGTCCAACCGCTACGTGGCCACGTGGAATGCGGGTTTCCTGGCCTCCGCCGACATGATGGAGGCGATCAGCGCGACGCTGGAGAAGCGCGAGGCCAAGTTCACCGGCCGCTGACCGGTCGAGTTCGGCCCCGGTACCGCGCGTCCGCCACCCTGCCGCCGACGAGAAGACAGTTCCGCACATCGCCACTCGGGCGATACGGGCGGAACTGTCTTCTCGATGAGGTCGGTCGGGCCCGGACGGCGGCGGCGCCGGGACGCGAACTGCGCCCCGTGCCGCGGGCTGCCGCCCCGCGCCGCGGATCAGCCGCGGAAGGGCTCGGCCTTCTCCTCGGGGTGCTCGGAGAAGTTCTCCAGGCCCGCGGCGACGAGCGACTCGCCGTGCGCCTTGTCCCGCCACTCGCCCGGGGTGACGTGCTTGCCCGGCTCGAGGTCCTTGTAGTGGAGGAAGAAGTGCTCGATGGCTTTGAGCTCGAAGTCGGGGACGTCGCCGATGTCCTGGATGTGATCCCAGCGCGGGTCCAGGTCCGGCACGCACAGCAGCTTGTCGTCGCCGCCGGCCTCGTCGGACATCGTGTAGACGCCCACGACGCGGGACTTGACGATCACGCCCGGGTACACGGACTCGTCGAGAAGCACGAGGGCGTCGCAGGGGTCGCCGTCGTCGGCGAGGGTCTTGTCGATGTAGCCGTAGTCGGCCGGGTAGCCCATCGAGGTGAAGAGGAACCGGTCGAGGTAGATCTTGCCGGTCTCGTGGTGGATCTCGTACTTGTTCCGCGAACCCTTGGGGATCTCGATGGTCACTTCGACGGTCACGGGCTACCTCACAAATCGTCATGCTCCGGAACCCGAGACGGCTCTCCCGGGCGATTCGGGGTGATTCTAGTAGGCGCCACCGGCGTCGGGGGTGGGCGCCGTCACGCGGGCCGCTAGCGTGGGGCGGCAGCAGGCGACATGGACAGGTGCGGTGGACGCGCGGGCGTCCGGGAAGTGGGTCGAGTGACCGAGCGGGGAGTGTGGCGCGGGCGGGGGCTCGTGTGGCGGGCGGGGGTCGTGCTCGTCGTCGTCGCCGTCCTCGTCGCCGGGCTCGTGGCGGCGGCCCTGGTCACCGACGTCGACCAGCGCGGCGCGATCATCGGCGAGGCCACCTCCGACGCCGCGGACGAGGTCGACCCCGGCCTGCTCCCGGCCGACGGCTCGGCGCCGATGCCCGACCCGGCCGCCCTCGAGCGGATCCTCGGCCCCCTCGCGGCCGCGCCGGCGGTGGGCGACCTCACCGCCAGCGTGGTCGACGACGCCACCGGACAGGTGCTGTGGGAGCGCCGCCCGAGGGACCCGAAGGTCCCCGCCTCCACCACCAAGCTGCTCACCGCGGTCGCCGCGCTCACCAGGCTGCCCGGCGACGCCCGCGTCGACACGGTCCTGGCGCGCGGCGCCGAGGCCGGAACGCTCGTCGTGGTCCCGGACGGCGACCCGACCATGTCCCGCGGCGACGAGCCCGGCCCACTGTTCCCCGGTTCGGCCACGCTCGCCGAGGCCGCCGAGATCGTCCGCGCCTCCGACCTCAGGCCCACACGCATCGTGGTGGATCCGGGCCCGTACACCGGCCCCGACCTGGGGCCGGGCTGGTCCCCGGTGGAGATTCCGGCGGGCAACATCGCGCCGATCGAGGCGTGGATGCTCGACGCCGGCCGCCTCGACCCCGCCGACGAGTACTCGCCCCGCTCCACCGACCCCGCACTCGCCGCCGGCCGGGCGCTCGCCCGCGAACTGGGCGTCGATCCCGAGCGCGTGAAGGTCGCCACCGAGAGGGTCGACACGACCGACGAGCTGGGGCGGGTGTCGTCGGCCGAACTCACCGAGCGGGTCCGCTCGATGCTCGTCTACTCCGACAACGTGTTGGCCGAGACGATCTGCCGCGAGGTCGCCCTGGCCCGCGACCCGGACAGCCCGGCCGACTTCGCCGCCGGCACCGCCGCGGTCGTGGACACGCTCTCCGAACGCGGCCTCGACATGTCCGGGGTCCGCCTGGACGACTGCTCCGGCATGAGTCCGGGCAACCGGCTCTCCGCGACCGCCCTCACCGACGTCCTGCGCACCGCCGCCGCGCCCGACGCGACCCGCGAGATGCGCGACCTGCTCGACACGCTGCCCGTGGCCGCCGGCTCGGGCACCCTGCTCGACCGTTTCAGCGGCCCGTCCGCCTCGGGCGCGGGGTGGGTGCGCGCGAAGACCGGCACGCTGGCCGGCACGAGCGCCCTCGCCGGCAGCGTGACCAGCGCCGACGGCCGCTCGATGAGCTTCGCCCTGTTGTCCTCGGGCACCGAGCCCGCCGTCGCCCGCCCGGTGCTGGACCGGATCGCGGCGGCGTTGCGCGACTGCGGGTGCAGGTAGGGCCGTGGCCGGCGACTGGACCGGCGCCGCGTGGACGGTGCGCGCCGCGGTGCGGGCGTTCCGGCGCGCCCACCCCGAGGTCGGCGACGAGGTGTGCGTGGGCCTGTCCGGGGGCGCCGACTCGCTGGCCCTGATCGCCGCGGCCGTCGCCGAGTTCGCCGACGTGACGGCCCTCGTGGTGGACCACGGCCTGCAGCCCGGGTCCGACGAGGTCGCCCGTCGCGCGGCCGCCGCGGCTCGCGGGCTCGGGGCGGCCGCGGAGGTCCTCGTCGTCGTCGTCGACTCCGACGGTTCCGGCCCCGAGGCCGCCGCCCGCACCGCGCGGTACACCGCGCTCGACGCCGCGCGCCGCGACCGACCCGTGCTGCTCGCCCACACCATCGACGACCAGGCCGAGACCGTCCTGCTCGCCCTGGGGCGCGGCTCCGGCGCGCGGTCGTTGCGCGGGATGGCCGCGTGGGACGCGCCGTGGGGCCGCCCCCTCCTCGGCGTGCGCGCCGACGACACCCGCGCCGCCTGCCGCGACCTCGGCCTGACCTGGTGGGACGACCCGCACAACACCGACCCGACGTACACGCGCGTGCGCGTGCGCCGCGAGGTACTGCCGCTCCTCGAGGACGTCCTGGGGGGTGGGGTCGCCGAGGGACTGGCGCGCACCGCGGAACTGGCGAGGGTCGACGACGACGAGCTCGACCGCCTCGCCGAGGCCGTTCCCGTCGGCGACGACGGCGCACTGGACGTGAGCCGACTGGAGCGGTTGCCGACCGCCGTGCTCACCCGGGTCCTGCGCCGCTGGCTGCTGTCCCGGGGGGTCACTTCTCCGACGTACGCACACCTGACGGCGGTGGCCGCGCTCGTCACGGACTGGCGCGGACAGGGCGGCGTCGCGGTCGGTGGCACCGGACCTGCCGGGGCGTGCGGGGTGGGCCCGACGGCCAGGTTGGTCGCCCGGCGCCGACATGGAAAGGTGGTGTTGGAGAACGAGCGGGCGAGTGGAGTGGGGACGTAGATGACCACGGACAAGTACGCGGACGAGATCGAGTCCGTACTCCTCGATGAAGACGCGATCCGGGAGCGGATCGCCGAGATGGCCGCCACCGTCGGCGAGCGCTACGCGGACGTCGAGAAGGAGATCGTGCTGATCGCCGTCCTCAAGGGCGCCGCGATCTTCGTCTCCGACTTCGCGCGGGCCCTGCCCATCCCGTCCGAGATGGAGTTCATGGCCGTGAGCTCCTACGGCTCGTCCACCAGCTCCTCGGGCGTCGTGCGGATCCTCAAGGATCTCGACCGCGACATCGCCGACCGCGACGTCATCATCGTCGAGGACATCATCGACTCCGGCCTCACCCTGTCGTGGCTCATGCGCAACCTACGCACCCGTAACCCGCGCTCGCTGGAGATCGTCACGCTGCTGCGCAAGCCCGACGCGGTCAAGGCGGATCTCGACATCCTCGAGATCGGCTTCGACATCCCCAACGAGTTCGTGGTGGGCTACGGCCTCGACTTCGCCGAGCGCTACCGCGATCTGCCGTACATCGGCAAGCTGCACCCGCGCATGTACTCCTGACCTGCGGCGGAGATGCGGCCGCCGGGGACCCGCGGAGTGCGATAACGATTCCGTGACGCAGGTCACATGACGGGGTTACGCTCTGGACATGTATCCAGGAACCTTCGCCGTCATCACCCCGGACAAGCCCGCCGTGATCCGTCCCGCGACGGGTGAGCAGATCACGTACGCCGAGCTCGAGGCCCGCTCGGCCCAGCTCGCGCACCTCCTGGTCGACGACTGGGGGCTGCGCCCCGGAGAGACGATCGCCGTGGTCTCGGACAACACGCTCGAGATGCTCGAGATCTACTGGGCGGCCCTGCGGACCGGCCTGTACATCGCCGCGATCAACCATCACCTGACCCCGGACGAGTCGTCGTACATCATCGGCGACTGCGGTGCCCGCGCCCTGTTCGTCTCCGCGCCGGTCGCCGACCACGTCGACCTCAGCCCGGAGGCCCACCCGGGCGTCGAGCACCGTGTGGTGTTCGGCGGCGCGCTCGAGGGGTTCGACGACTACCGGTCGCTGCTCGAGGGCAAGTCGACCGAGCCTCCGGCGGATCAGCCGCGCGGCCACGACTTCCTCTACTCGTCGGGCACCACCGGCCGGCCCAAGGGCGTCCGCGTGGACCCGCCTGAGGGGCAGATCGACGAGGTGGCCGACCACTACACGCCGGTCTTCAGCTTCCTCTACGGCTTCGACGCCGACAGCGTCTACCTGTGCCCGGCGCCGCTGTACCACGCTGCGCCGCTGCGCTTCTGCGGCGTGGTCAACTCCGTCGGCGGAACCGTGGTGCTCATGGACCGCTTCGACGCGGAGGAGGCGCTGCGACTCATCGAGGCCTACAAGGTGACGCACTCGCAGTGGGTGCCGACGATGTTCGTGCGCATGCTCAAGCTGCCGGATGAGACCCGCGCGAAGTACGACCTGTCGAGCCTGACCCACGCCATCCACGCCGCCGCGCCGTGCCCGCCCGAGGTCAAGCGCCGCATGATCGAGTGGTGGGGGCCGGTGATCCACGAGTACTACTCGGCGACCGAGGGCATGGGCATCACGTTCATCAGCTCGCAGGAGGCACTCGAGCGCCCCGGATCGGTGGGGCGTGACGGACTCAAGGGCATCGCCCACATCTGCGACGACGAGGGCAACGAGCTGCCGGCCGGCGAGATCGGCACCATCTACTGGCAGAACGACGAGGGCGGCTTCGCCTATCACGGTGATCCGGAGAAGACGGCGTCCGTGCGCCACCCCGACCATCCCACCTGGGCGACCTTCGGCGACGTCGGATACCTCGACGAGGACCGCTTCCTGTACCTCACGGACCGCAAGGCGTTCACCATCATCTCCGGTGGCGTGAACATCTACCCGCAGGAGATCGAGAACGCCCTCGTCCTGCATCCGGCCGTCGAGGACGTCGCCGTGATCGGACTGCCGGATGAGGAGATGGGGGAGCGGGTCCACGCCGTGGTCGTGCCCGCCGCGGACCGCGCTGACGACCCGGGGCTCGCCCGCGAGATCCTCGACTCCCTGCGGGGGAGGATCTCCGACTTCAAGATCCCCCGCGGTCTCGACCTCGTCGACGAGCTGCCCCGCACGCCCACCGGGAAGCTGGTCAAGCACCGCATCGTGCAGCAGTACGTCTGAGCCGGCCCCGGCGGCGCCGGTCGACGCTGCCGCCGGGGAGTGTGGCGGAACTCTCGGACGGTGTGCGGGAACAGATCCGCCGCCTTCGTGGTTCTACTGGGCGGATCGGGATGCGGCAGTGTCCCCCGGGCTCAATCACACAGCCCTCGCGGAGTTCCGTTCGGCTGGAGCCGCGTTGCGCCCCTCGCCGTGAGGCGACCCCGCGTCCCGGTCCGCCCACTTCGCAGACAGAAGAGAGAAGCCGCCGACCTCCCGGTCGGCGGCTTCCTGCGTGTTGGAATGTTCCCGCTGGGCTGCTTCCCCTCAGCCCAGCGGACCGCCGCCGTCGCCGACGCTGGCGGTCAGGTCGGCCGACGCGCCGAATCCAACCGAATCCAGGATCATGAGGAAGAGGGCGGGGAGATTGGTGGCGAAATCTGCGATGGTGGAGCCAGAGTTCAGCCCGAAAGCGGCTGAGCCTTGTGCGAATTCACTGAGACTGCCCATAACGGAGTCCTTCCTAGAGGAGGAGAAGGAGGGGCTGGCAGCCGGACGCCCCGTCCGGCTTGACGAAACCATTTGTGAGATAACTCACATAAACCCCCCGCCGAAGATGGTGCTCTTTTTATCTGGTCTAGTCAAGCCCCGGTTCTGCGCGTCAGTCGGCGACGCTGGCCACCAGGTCGACGGCGATTCCGTCGAGCAGTGCGGCGAGGAAGGACAGCGCCAGCGACGGCAGTCTCGTCCCCATGTCGGCGAGAGTGGAGCCCGAGTCGAGTGCGAACTCGGCGGATCCGGCGGCGAGGGTGGCGAGACTTCCCATTGTTCGTCCTTTACTGTCGACGGCTCCCCGTCAGGGGGCGGCCGGTCTGTGGTGGGCGGCGCCGGCGCGATCCGGCTGATGGCACCGGGCGATCGGCGTCGCCTCCGTAGCCGGTTTCATCATCCCCGGAGGTCGCCGACCGGGCCGGCGCTTTGACGGTTTTTCTTTATGGTGGGAGCGTGCGTGGGGTGAGAGGGGGACGGGCGTGGACGTGGTGACGAGCTTCGAGCGCGAGCGGCCCCGACTCGTCCGGATCGCCGGGCGCCTGCTGGGGGACCATGCGGAGGCCGAGGACATCGTCCAGCAGGCCTGGCTGCGCCTCGCCCGCGCGGACGATGCGACCATCGACTCACTGCCCGCCTGGCTCACGACCGTCGTCACGCGATTGTGCCTCGACCGGCTCAAGGCGGCGGTGCCGCGGCCGCTCGAACCCGGCAACCCAGAACACCCCGACCGCGCCTCCATCGACCGCGCCTCCATCGACCGGGCCTCCACCGACCGCGCCTCCGTCGACCCGGACCCCTCCGAGGAGGCGGTGCTCGCGGACTCGATGGGTGCGGCGCTGCATGTCGTCCTCGACCGCCTCACCCCGTCGGAGCGGGTGGCCTTCGTCCTGCACGACCTGTTCTCGGTCGACTTCGCCACGGTCGCCGACATCCTCGACTGCCTCCCGGCCACGGCGCGCAAAGTGGCGTCGAGGGCCCGCGCGAAGATCACCGGGGCGGGCGACACCGGCGAGCAGGCGGACTGGCTCGTCGTCGACGCCTTCCTCGCCGCAGCCCGACACGGCGAGTTCACCCGCCTCCTCGAGCTCCTCGCGCCGGACGTCGTCGTCACCGGCGACCCTGTCGCCGTGCGCGTGGGTACCCCGTCGCGCATCGACGGCCGCGACGCCGTGGCGGAGTTCTTCAACGGCGCGGCCGCCGCGGCGCTGCCCGTCTTCGTCCACGACAGACCGGGCGCGGCGTGGTTCGACCGCGGCGAGGCCCGGGTGGCGTTCGACTTCCTGGTCACCGACGGCCTGGTCCGCCGGATCGCCTTCCGCGCGGACCCCGACGTGCTCGCCGGGTTGCGCCGGCGTCGGGGCGGCGACCGGAGGTGAGCGCCCGGCGGCGAGACGGGGTGAGCGCCGCGGTCACATCCGGGGCGCGCCGCTCGTCAACGAGGTGAGGCGGTGCGATCGGCGACCGCCACGACCCGAGAGGACGAATTCCGCATGAAGACCATGACCTGCAAGGACCTGGGCGGGCCCTGCGACCTGGCGCACCACGGCGAGACGGCGGACGACGTGATCAGCGCCCAGGACGCCCACCTCAAGGAGCGCGTCCGGGCCGGCGACGAGGCGCACGTGCCGGCGCGGGAGGACATGAAGGGCAGGTGGCGTCGGCCCAGGCAGTCGCTCGGGTGGTACCGCGACGTGAAGAAGCGCTTCGCCGACCTGCCGGAGGACTGAGTGTCAGGAGACCGAGCGTCAGGAAGCGCCGGCCTCGCCCGGGGTCCGTTCGCTGACGGTCGCCCGCTCGATCACGGCCGCGAGGGCGAGCAGCGTCGCCTCTGAGCCGGGTCGCCCTACCAGCTGGACCGAGGTGGGCAGGGGCCGTCCCGCCTGGGTGGTGGTGCTGCCGCACGGTACGGAGACCGCCGGCCAGCCCAGGACGTTCGCCAGCGGAGTGAAGGGCGAGAACCGCATGGAGGCCCACAGGGAGCGCCCCCAGGATCGCCGGTGCCAGTCGGTCGCCTCGGGCGGGACGTCGGCCAGTGCCGGGGTCAGCCACACGTCGACCCCGGCGCTGTCCATGGCGCGCTCGACGTCCGCGCGGAGCGCCCGGACGCCGCGGTTCCAGCGGGTGTCACCGTCGCCGGCGCCGCCGCGCCGGAAGACGGTCCGACCGAGCAGGGCGTGGTGCCGGGTGCGACGCTCCATAGCCGAGAGGGGGAGGTTCTCCTCCTCGGCGGCGCGCGCCACGGCGGAGGTCCACCGCGCCAGGTAGAGGACGGGGTCGCGTGGGGACGGCAGGGAGGTGTCGACGACGACGAGGTCCTCGGCGCGCAGCAGTGAAACGGCCTCCCGCGCCGCGCGAACCCAGGGTGCGTGAACGCGCACGAGATCACGGCCCAGCCGTATCGGGCTGGCGACGGACAGGCCGACGCGGGTCCCGCCGGGCACGGGGCCGATGCTGGCGAGCTCCGGGCGGCCCGCCATGACCGACAGGGCGAGCGCGACGTCCCCGACGGTCCGGGCCAGCGGACCGGATTCGGCCAGGCCGCCCCAGTTGTCCCCGGACAGACGCGTGGGCACGACACCGGGCCCGGGCTTGATGGTGACGATCCCGCAGGCCGCGGCGGGGATGCGCAGCGAGCCCATCCCGTCGTCACCCACCGCGAGCGGCACCATGCCGGAGGCCACGGCCGCGGCCGAGCCGCCCGAGGACCCTCCGGCCGACAGCGCGGTGTCCCGGGGGTTGCGGGTGATGCCGTGGGCGTCGGAATCGGTCATCCCCCACGTGCACAGTTGCGGGGCGGCGGTCACACCCACCGGGACGGCGCCGGCCGCCAGCAGGGGAGCCACCACGGGGTTGTCGAGGGTGACCGTGCTCTTGATCGCGAGCGGGACCCCCGCCAGTGGGAGTCGTGCGCGGGCCTCCCGTGTCCTGGCGTCGACGGCGGCGCCGGCCGCCCGGCCGTCCGCCCGCAGCAGGGTGGTGAAGGCGCGTAGTGACGGGTTCAGATCGTCCACCCGGTCGAAGGCGGCGTCGAGGGTCTCCAGCGCGCCGGTGACGCCGGTGCGCACGGCCTCCGCGGTCGCGGTCGCGGACGAGGGATCGGTGGTCACGGCCCCGATCGTACGACGGCGGGGGTGTGCGCCCGTGGCGATCATCGGGGTGGGGTGTCGGTGCCGGCGGGTAGCCTGGGGCGATACCGACGACGTCGGGTGCACGACCGGGCCCTCCGACCGGCTGGGCCGTCCTTCCACACGAGGGCCGAATGGAACGCAAGAGCAACACCGTCTTCCGCAACGTCGCGATCGCGGGCGTGATCATCCTGGCGATCGTCGGGTTCTCGTTCTTCGCGAACGACGACCGCGGTTTCGCCGAGGTCGACACCTCGGTGGCGTTGGCGCAGGTCGACGCGGGCAACGTCAGGGAAGCGCTGATCGAGGACCGGGAGCAGCAGCTGCGGCTCACGCTCGAGAACCCGATCACGCCCGAGGAGGGTGCGGAGGAGACCGATCAGCTCCTCGCCAAGTACCCGGAGCGGGCCGCGGATCAGATCTTCGACCGGGTGGCCGCCGCGGAGCCGGAGAAGTACGACACCGCGGTCACCCAGCAGGGCTTCCTGTCGCAGATGCTGTCGTTCCTGCTGCCCATGCTCATCCTATTCGGGCTGCTGTTCTTCTTCATGTCCCGGATGCAGGGCGGCAAGGGCGGACTGTTCGGTGTGGGCAAGTCGCGCGCCGTCGAGTTCACCAAGGACATGCCCCAGACCATGTTCGCGGACGTCGCGGGCGAGGACGAGGCGGTCGAGGAGCTCAACGAGATCAAGGACTTCCTGCAGAACCCGGCGCGGTACGAGCGCCTCGGCGCCAAGATCCCGCGCGGTGTCCTGCTGTACGGCCCGCCCGGCACCGGTAAGACCCTGCTCGCGCGCGCCGTCGCGGGCGAGGCCGGGGTGCCGTTCTACTCCATCTCCGGTTCGGACTTCGTCGAGATGTTCGTCGGTGTCGGTGCCTCGCGTGTGCGTGACCTGTTCGAGAAGGCCAAGCAGAACGCGCCCTGCATCGTGTTCGTCGACGAGATCGACGCCGTCGGCCGGCACCGCGGGTCGGGCACCGGCGGTGGCCACGACGAGCGCGAGCAGACCCTCAACCAGCTCCTCGTGGAGATGGACGGGTTCGACGACCGCTCGACCGTCATCCTCATCGCCGCGACCAACCGGCCCGACGTCCTGGACCCGGCGCTGCTGCGCCCGGGCCGGTTCGACCGTCAGGTCCCGGTGACCAATCCGGACCTCAAGGGCCGTGAGGCGATCCTCGCCGTCCACTCGATCGGCAAGCCGCTGGCGGCGGACGTCGACATGACGTCGCTGGCCCGGCGCACCATCGGCATGTCGGGCGCGGACCTGGCCAATGTGCTCAACGAGGGCGCGCTGCTGGCGGCGCGTCTGGGCCGCGACGAGATCGACATCGAGGTCCTCGAGGAGGCCACCGACCGCGTGGTGGGCGGCCCGCGCCGGAAGCACCGGGTGATCAGCGAGCACGAGAAGAAGGTCACCGCCTACCACGAGTCGGGCCACGCCCTGGCCGCGTGGGCGATGGAGGACCTCGAACCCGTCCACAAGGTCACCATCCTCGCCCGCGGCCGCACCGGCGGTCACGCCCTCGTGGTCCCCGAGGACGACAAGTCGTTGATGACGCGCGCTGACATGATCGCGAGGATCGTCATGGCGATGGGTGGCCGCGCCGCCGAGGAGTACATCTTCGGTGAGCCCACGTCGGGGGCCAGTTCGGACATCGAGCAGGCCACCCGCATCGCCCGCACGATGGTCGCCGAGTACGGCATGAGCGCCAAGCTCGGCGCCGTGAAGTACGGCGGCGAGGGCGGGGACCCGTTCCTCGGCCGCGGCGGCTCCGCGGCGGGGGAGTACTCGCCCGAGGTCGCCAAGATCATCGACGACGAGGTCCGCCGGATCATCGACGCCGCGCACACCGAGGCGTGGCAGGTGCTCGAGGCCAACCGCGACATCCTCGACGCGGTCGCGGGCGAACTGCTCGAGAAGGAGACCCTGCGCCAGGACGATCTCGAGAGGCTCTTCGCGGACGTGGTCAAGCGCCCGCGGATCACCGAGTTCGACGACTTCGGTGGCCGCATCCCGTCGACGCGGCCGCCCATCAAGACCCCGGGCGAACTGGCCAAGGAGCGCGGCGAGCCGTGGCCCCCGCCGGTGACCGACCCGTTCGCGATGCCGATCCTGCCGACCGGTCGCGAGGCGGGCGACCGCGAGTCGGACGGCGACTCGCGGGCCCACGACCGGCCGGGCGACGAGCGCAACGGCGTCGGCGCCCCCGCCGGTGTGCCCGGCGGTCCGGGAGCTCCCGACCGCGGTCAGGGATCGTCCGGCATCCCCGCCTACGGGACGCCGCCGCCCCCGGGCTGGTCGGCGCCGGGCTGGCCCCCGCGCCAGCCCGCCCACCACGGTGACCGTGGGCCGAGCGGGGCGGAGACCACTCGTCTGCCCGCCGCGCCCGTGAACGGTCGACCCACCGACGGGTGGGGCGGCCCCGAGGGCGGCGACCGCCGCGAGCACTCCGCCGAGCCCTCCAACCGAGCCTGGTCCCGGGCGGGAGACGGCGACACGGACGACGTCCCCCGCGACACCGACTCCGACGTCCCGAGCGGTGGTTCGCACCGCCGTGAGGACAAGGACCCCGACTGGCAACCGCCGTGGGAACGTGAGGACTGACCGCCGCGGCCGCTTCGTGCGAGAAGAGGATTGATGACGACCCCTGACCACATACCCCCCGCCGATGCGCGCTCGAGGCACACGGGGGAGGTCTTCGACGCCGCCCGCGCGGAGGCCGCTGTCCGTGACCTGCTGATCGCCGTCGGCGAGGACCCGGACCGCGAGGGCCTGCAGGACACGCCCGCCCGGGTGGCGAGGGCCTACCGCGAGGTGTTCGCCGGCCTGTACACGGACCCCTCCGAGGTGCTGTCCCGCACCTTCGACGAGGATCACCGCGAGCTCGTGCTGGTGCGTGACATCCCCATCTATTCGACGTGCGAGCACCACCTCGTGCCGTTCCACGGGGTCGCCCACATCGGCTACATCCCCGGGCAGTCGGGCGCGGTGACGGGCCTGAGCAAGCTCGCCCGCCTCGTCGACCTCTACGCCAAGCGCCCCCAGGTGCAGGAGCGCCTCACCAGTCAGGTCGCCGACGCGCTGGTCGACAAGCTCGACCCCTCCGGCGTGCTCGTGGTGATCGAGTGCGAGCACCTCTGCATGTCCATGCGCGGGATCCGCAAGGCGGGTGCGGTCACCACGACGTCGGCCGTCCGCGGCATCATGCGGTCCAACGCCTCCACGAGGGCGGAGGCGCTCGGCCTCCTGCGCGGGACGTGAGCGCGCCCGGTCGGCTGCCCCGCCCGGAGCACTGCGCGGTGATGGGGGTCCTCAACGTCACGGCGGACTCCTTCTCCGACGGTGGACGGCATCTCGTGTTCGACGACGCGGTCTCGCACGCCCGGCGAATGGTCTCCGAGGGCGCGGACCTCATCGACATCGGCGGCGAGTCCACCCGGCCCGGCGCGCTGCGGGTCGAGGAGTCCGACGAGGAACAGCGCGTCGTGCCGCTCGTCCGCGAGGTCTGCGGCTTCGCGCCGGTCTCGGTGGACACCATGCGTTCCCGGGTCGCCGCCCGCGCGATGGAGGAGGGCGCGGCGATCATCAACGACGTCTCCGGCGGGCTCGCCGACCCCGACATGCTCCGGGTCGTCGCCGAGCACCGGAGGTCGGTCATCCTCATGCACTGGGTGTCCCCGGACGAGTACCGGGCCGGTGCAGGTGGCCGTGCCGACTACGGCGATGACGTCGTGGGCGCGGTGCGCGACCACCTGGCCCGCCGGGCCGACGCCGCCCTCGCGGCGGGGATCGACGCCGCGGACATCGTCCTCGACCCGGGCCTCGGCTTCGCGAAGAACGGGCAGGACAACTGGGCGCTGCTGCACGGGCTCGACCGGCTCGTCGATCTGGGGTTCCCGGTCCTGGTGGCCGCCTCCCGCAAGCGCTTCCTCGGCTCCCTCCTGCCGGAGCCCGACGGGCGGCCCCGCGCGGTGTCGGGCCGGGACCCGGCCACGGCGGCGATCACCACGCTCTCGGCCGCCGCCGGTGCGTGGGCCGTGCGCGTCCACGACGTCGCCCCCAGCGCGGACGCGGTGCGGGTCGCCGCGGCGTGGGCGGCCGGACGCGCGGGAGCGCGCTGATGGCCGACCGCATCGAACTCCGCGGACTGAGGGTGCGGGGCACGCACGGGGTCTTCGACCACGAGAAGCGGGACGGCCAGGACTTCCTCGTGGATCTCGTCCTGTGGACCGACTTCACCGCCGCGGCCGCCTCCGACGACCTGGCCGACACGGTCGACTACGGCGCGCTCGCGCTGTTCGCGCGCGACGTCGTCGCCGGGCCGTCCTGCGACCTCATCGAGACGGTGGCCTCGCGGATCGCCGACGGCATCATGGAGATGGCCCCCGACGCCCACGCGGTGGAGGTGACGCTGCACAAGCCGCAGGCCCCCATCCCGGCCGAGTTCGCCGACGTCGCCGTCGTGGCACGGCGCTCGCGCGGCGGCGGGAACCGTCGCGAGCGGGGCGAGCGGTGAGCTGCCGGGCGGTGCTGTCGATTGGCGGGAACCAGGGCGATGCCCTCGGGCTCCTGCGGGGCGTCGTGGACGCCGCGGCCACCGACGGGATCCTGCGCGCGGCGTCCTCGGTCTACGCCACCCCGCCGTGGGGCGGCGTCGAGCAGGACGACTTCCTCAACGCCGCTCTCGTCGTGGAGCATTCCGGCACTCCGGCCGACGTCCTCGAGTGGGGTTTCTCCCGCGAGCGCGCGGCCGGCCGCACCCGCGAGGTGCGGTGGGGGCCGAGGACCCTCGACGTGGACGTGGTGACCGCCGACGTCGACGGCGAGACCGTGGTCTCCGACGATCCGGCCCTCATCCTTCCCCATCCGCGTGCGGCCGAGCGCGCCTTCGTGCTCGTGCCGTGGCTGGAGATCGATCCCGACGCCCGCCTGGCCGGCGTGCCCGTCACCGACCACCTCGCGGCGCTCGACCCGGCGGACGTCTCCGCGGTGCGTCGGCTTCCCGGGGCCCTCGCTCCTCAGGGCCGGGTGTCGCCGTCATGACGCGGGTGGCCAAGTCGACCCTCGCGTTGGTGGCGCTCGTCGCGGCGGTGGCCGCCTACGTCCTCGTCGACGCGTTCCTGGGATCCATGCCGCCGATCGGCTTCGGCTGGGTGACGCTGCTGGTGGTCGCGGCGGTCGACGTCCTGTTGGCCATCCGCATCCGCGCGGCGATCTCGGACGGCGGTGTCGGGCAGGACCGTAGTCAGATGCACCCGCTCACCATCGCCCGTTGCGCGGCGCTGGGGCAGGCCTCGGCGGTGCTCGGGGCGGTCGCCGGTGGGTTCGGGGCGGGGCTGGCCCTGTTCTTCCTCCCGCGCCTGGGTGAGCTGGCGGCCGCGTCGGCGGAGCTGCCCGCGTCCCTCGCCGTCCTGGTGTCCGGGGCGGTCCTGGTGGGGGCCGGCCTGTTCCTGGAGTCGGCGTGTGAGACCCCGCCCGACGACGACGAGAACGGCGGACTGGGCGAACCCGCCTGAGCCGGCCGTGCGGGACCGGCGGGTGAGATCCCGCCTGGCGACCCGACTCTCGTCGGCCCCGTTGGAGCGGACACGCGCTGGTTACCTGTGTGACCCGTGATTCTCTGAGTATCATGCGGGGCATGAGTTCCGACGGCGCGATGGACAAGCCCCGGTCAGCTCGCCCCGCGCGCGGCGACGATCGCGGACTGGCGAGCATCGCTCTGGGGGTGCTGCTGGTCCTGGCGCTCATCGCCACAGTCGTCATGGTCTTCTCCGACAACCCGGTGTGGATGCGGATCGGGACACTGTCCGCCCTGTGGGCGGCGTTCATCGGGGCGTTCCTCGTGGCGCGCTACCGCAGGCAGGCCGCGGCCGAGGCCGCCCGGGTCCGGGACCTGCACACCGTCTACGAGCTCCAGCTCGAGCGTGAGATCTCGGCCCGCCGGGAGCACGAACTGGTGGTGGAGAAGGAGCTGCGCGCCAGCGTCCGCGCCGAGACCGAGGACTCGGTGCTCGCGCTGCGTCAGGAGATCGCCGCGCTGCGCGAGCAGCTGTCGGCGCTGGGGGTCAGCCTCCCCGAGGACCGCTTCGCCGTGGGCGGCCCGGGCGCCGCCGGGCAGCTCGGCGCGCGATCGTCCCTGCCGTCCGTCCCGTCGGAGCGGGTCGCGCCCCGCCGTCGTACCCCCGGGATGACGCCGCCGCGGGTCGGCGCGAGGACCTCCGCTGACACGGAATCGTCCGGGGAGAAGACGACCTCCGACCGGCCCGGCCAGTCCGCGCCGTTCACGCGGTCGACGCAGCCGGGGAGTCCCTCGTCGCCGACCGAGCCGTCCCCGACAGAGCCGTCGGTGGCCGGGGTCGGGCCGGATGCCACCCCGAGCACCGAGCGCACCGAGCGGCTCTCCCCGGTCGCCGGACGTGGGGCCGCCGCGGACTCGCCGACCGGTGAGTCGCGTCGCCCCGCCGTGCGCCCCGTGGCCGGGCAGCCGTCCCGTGACCCGAGCTCGAGCGGCCCGGCGGCCGCGCCGAAGACCGGGTCGAAGCCTGCTCCGCAGACAGAGCCGAAGCGCGAGTCCGCTGCGAAGGCCGAATCGACGTCCGAGCCGCGGCGCACGTCGGAGCCCGCGCCGGCGTCGGCTCCCGGGCCCGCGTCCCAGCCCGCCTCCGAGTCGGCGCCGTCGAGCCGCCACGGCGAGGGCCGCGGCTTGTCGGTGGCCGAACTCATGGCACGTCTGGGGGAGGGCGACGCGCCCAAGCCGAGCCATCGCCGGCGCCGCGCGGAGGACTGACGCGCGAGCGGCTCCTCCGGTTCTGTGAGGTGCGCCACTCGATACTGCTTCGGCCCGTCCACAGGACTACTCTTCCCTGCGAGATGTCCGGGACCTGCCGACAGTGAGCGGGCCTGGAACGGATCGAGCACTGGAGCACCCCTGAGATGTCCGACCACGGCGTCACCGGAACACCCCCTGCCCGCCTGTCCATAGGCCTCGTGTCCGCCGGCCGGGTGGGCACCGCCGTCGGAGCCGCCCTCGAGCGCCGCGGCCACGTCGTGTCCGCGCTGGTCGCGCGCTCCGAGCGCTCGCGCGACCTCGCCGCGCGCCGCCTCCCCGAAGCCCGCATCGCCGATCCCGCCGCGGTCGCGGCGGCCGGCGAACTCCTCATCCTCGCCGTGCCGGACGCCGCACTCCCCGGCGTCGTGGCCGACCTCGCCGAGGCGGACGCGTTCAGGCCCGGCCACATCGTCGTCCACGTCGCGGGCGCGGTCGGCGCCGAGGTCCTGCGCCCGGCTGCCGACGCCGGCGCGGTGGTCGTGGCGGCCCACCCGGCCATGACCTTCACCGGCGGTTCGGCCGACGTCGACCGCATGGAGGGCTGCTCGTGGGCGCTGACCTCGCCGGACGAGGTCGGCCTCGTGGTGGGCCAGATGCTGGTCATGGAGACCGGCGGCCTGCCCGTCACGGTCGCCGAGTCCCACCGCGCGCTGTATCACGCGGCCCTCGCCCACGGCGCGAACCACCTGGTCACCCTCGTCAACGACGCGGCCGAGGCGCTCGCGGCCTCGTTCTCCGTCTTGCCCGGCGGGGCGGTCGAGGGCGATCCCGACGGCATGCTCGGCGCGGACGCGGAGGCGCTCGCCCGCCGGACGCTGGAGCCGCTGCTGCGGGCGGCCCTCGACAACGTCCTGGCCTCCGGCGACGCCGCGTTGACGGGGCCCGTGATGCGTGGGGACGCCGTCACCGTCTCCCGCCACCTCGACGCCCTCGAGGACGTCGACGGCGGCATCGCCACCGGGTACCGGGCACTCGCCCTGCGCACAGCCGACCGCGTGGGCGCCGGCCCCGACGTGACCGACCTGTTGGCCCCCGACCTCACGGAGCAGCTTCGATGACCTCCACGACGTATGCGGTGCGCACCGCGGTGCCCGGCCGTCCCGCCACCGGCTACAACCGCGGCGAGCTGACCGTCCACCACGACCCGTCCACCTTGAGCGCGGTCACCGAGTCGCTGCGCAAGGTCGGCAGGCAGGTCACGTTCGTGCCCACCATGGGTGCGCTCCACGAGGGCCACCTCGCGCTGGTCGAGGCCGCCCGGCGGACCCCCGGCTCGGTCGTGGTCGTGTCGATCTTCGTCAACCCGCTGCAGTTCGGCCCCGGCGAGGACCTCGACGCCTACCCGCGGACGCTGGACGAGGACGTCGCCCGCCTCGCCGACGCCGGCGTCGAGCTGGTCTTCGCGCCCAGCGCCGCCGCGATGTACCCCGAGGGCCCGCGGACGACGCTGCAGCCGGGCCCGACGGGCGAGATCCTCGACGGCGCGGCCCGCCCCGGCCACTTCGCCGGGATGCTCACCGTGGTGAACAAGCTGTTCAACATCGTCCGACCGCACCAGGCGTTCTTCGGCGAGAAGGACTACCAGCAGCTCGTGCTCATCCGTCAGATGGTGGCGGATCTCGACATGGACGTCCGCGTCGTCGGGGTGCCGACCGTCCGCGAGTCCGACGGTCTGGCCATGAGCTCCCGCAACCGCTACCTCTCCGCCGACGAGCGGGAACTCGCCACCGTTCTCAACGCCGCCCTGGTCGCCGGGACGTTCGCGGCGAAGGGCGGACGGCAGTCCGTCGTCGACGCCGCCCGCGCGGTCCTGGGCGAGCGTCCCCAGATCTCCGTGGACTACCTCGAGCTGCGGGGAGCCGACCTCGGCGAACCGCCGGAGGAGGGCCCCGGCCGGCTCCTCGTCGCCGCCCGTATCGGGACCACCAGACTCATCGACAACGTCGGGGTGGCCATCGGCACCGGCTTCCTCGCCGCCGCCGAGGCCACCGTCGCCGCCCAGCAGGCCGAGATGGCCGAAGACCTGAAGGAAGGCCTGTAGATGCAGCGCACCATGCTCCACTCCAAGATCCACCGTGCCACCGTTACCCAGGCCGACCTGCACTACGTCGGCTCCTGCACGATCGACGCCGACCTCATGGACGCCGCCGACCTGCTCGAGGGACAGCAGATCGACATCGTCGACATCGACAACGGCAGCCGTCTCACCACCTACGCCATCACCGGCGAGCGTGGCTCGGGGGTCATCAGCATCAACGGCGCCGCCGCGCACCTCGTCCACCCCGGCGACCTGGTCATCATCATCGCCTACGCCCAGATGGACGACGCCGAGGCCCGCGCCTACTCCCCGCGTGTCGTGTTCGTCGATGGCGAGAACCGCATGCTCACCGAGGGCACCGACCCGGCGGACGTCCCCGAGGGGTCGGGCCTGAAGAACCCACGCGTGCCCGAGCCGGCCGCCGTCTAGCCCGCACGGACCGGACATGCTGCTCACCGTCGACGTCGGTAACACCCACATCCGACTCGGCGTCTTCCACCCCGGCGGCGGCCCGCTCGAGCGCACCTGGAGCATGCGCACCTCCCCGGCGGTGACGTCCGACGAGCTCGCCCTGACGATCCGCGGACTACTGGGGGACTGCGCTCAGGAGCTCACCGGCATCGCCGCGATGTCGGTGGTCCCGTCGGTCACGGGCGAGCTCCGGAGGATGGCCGCCGACTACTGGTCGCAGCTGCCGGCCGTCGTCGTCGCGCCCGGGGTGAAGACCGGGGTGCCGCTCAAGGTCGACAATCCGCGGGAGGTGGGCTCGGACCGCGTGGTCAACGCGCTGGCCGCCCACCACCTGTTCGACGGGCCCGTCGTCGTCGTCGACGTCGACACGGCGACCACCGTCGACGCGGTCTCCGCGCGCGGCGAGCTGCTCGGCGGGGCGATCGCGCCGGGCATCGACATCTCCGTCGACGCCCTCGCCGACCGCACGGCCCTCCTGCGCAAGATCGAGGTCGTGCGGCCACGCGGCGCGCTAGGCAAGAACACCGTCGCCGCGCTGCAGGCGGGGATCGTGATCGGGTTCGCCGGCCAGATCGACGCCCTCGTCGACCGACTGCGCACCGACGTCGACGAGCTGGCCGACGCGTCGGTCGTGCTCACCGGGCTGCGCGCGGACGTCGTCGCGGAGGAGTCGCGGACCATCACCGACGTCGAGCCCGAGCTGGCGCTCGAGGGCCTGCGACTGGTGTTCGACCGCAACTGCTGACCCGTCGGTCCGGCGAACCCGGCCGCGCCGGTGCGTCGGTCGGGCATGCTGGGCCGGTGGAGGGTGCGCACGCCGGTCGGGAGGGGGACGACGACGAGGTCCTGCGCCGCGAGTCGTCGGAGTTCGACCGCGGGCTGTCCTTCTTCGACGCCATCTACGGCTTCGCCGTGACGCTGCTCATCGCGAACGTCGACCTGCCCGGGCCGGAGGCGTGGCGCGACGTGGGTTCTCTGGCGGAGTCCGGCCTGGGACAGCAGCTCTTCGGTGTGGTGCTGAGCTTCGTGGTGATCTGCGGGCTGTGGCGTGTCAACGTGCGCGTGTTCAAGGCGCTGACCGGGATCACCGGGGCCATGATGGTCGCCAACCTCGCCGCCGCCGGACTGGTGATTCTCGTGCCGTTCACCACCGACGCGATCACGCATCCCGAGACGTCGGATCTCGCCCTGCCGACCGTGCTCTACGCGCTCAACATCGCGGGCGTCGCCGTCGCGCAGGCGGCCGTCTACCAGCTCGGGCGGACTGCCGGGCTCGAGCGGCGGCCCACGTCCGCGCGGGAGAACGGGGCCCGGCTGGCCGCCGCGGCGGTCGCGCCCGCCGTGTTCCTCGTCTCGGCAGTGATCGCCCTGACCCTCGGGGCGGCCGTCGCGCAGTGGTCGTGGTTGTCCCTGGCCGTGCTGCTACCGCTGGCCGGGCACCTCGCCGAGCGCGTGCGCGACTGACCCGGCGCGGTCGGCCTCCGGCGGCGTCAGGCCGCGGAGCGGTAGCTGGTCATGGACACCGAGCCCCACGCGTAGCCCTTGCTGAAGGCGTCGAGCGTCTCGCCGGTCCCGGCGGCCATCCCGGCCGTGTACAGCAGGGGCAGGAAGTGGTCGGCGGTCGGCACGGACGCCTGCGCGTCCGGATGCTCGAGCAACGCGAGGGCGTCCTCGGGCCGCGAGGTCAGCAGGTCCTGGGCGTGGTCGTCGAAGCGGTGCGCCCAGTCGGTGCCGGCGTTGCCGCGAGACGGGTCGACCGCGCCGAGGTTGTGCACGACGTTGCCGCTGGCCAGGACCAGCACGCCGGAGTCGCGGAGCGCGGCCAGCTTCGTGCCCAGCTCGAAGTGGTAGCTCGCCGGCTTGGTGGCGTCGACCGACAACTGGGCGACCGGCACGTCGGCGTCGGGGAAGACGTGTGCGAGCACCGACCATGTCCCGTGGTCGAGGCCCCACGAGTCCAGGTCGGCGCCCACCCAGGTCGGCTTGACGACCTCGGCCACCTCGGCCGCGAGCTCGGGTGCGCCGGCGGCGGGGTATTCGAACTCGTTGAGCTCGCGGGGGAAGCCGAAGAAGTCGTGGATGGTGCGCGGTGAACTCATCGCGGTGACGGCGGTGGCGTTGATGTACCAGTGCGCCGAGACGGCCAGCACCGCCCGGGGGCGCTCGGGGAGCGAGTCGCCGAGCGCGGCCCAGTAGCGGGTCCACTCGTTGACCTCGAGGGCGTTGAGGGGGACGCCGTGGCCGATGAAGACGGCGGGCTGGCGGGCGGGTGAGGGGGACATCGCTACTCCTTCGTTCTCTGTACATGATGCATCAACTACGTCTGTCGGCGCCAGCGCCCCCATCCTTCCGTGCTCCCGACCTTGCGGCAGATAGACCGGTCTGTCTACTATTGGCGTCATGAACACGCGACGAATGCCCCCGGCCGGTCCGGCGCCATCCGTGCGGGTTCAGCACTGGTGTTCCCGGCCGGCAGCCCCTCAGCCAGTCCCACGCCGACACCCCTCCCGGGAGCACCAGATGACTTCACGAGTCCCCACCGCCACCACCGCCACCCGTTCCACCGCCACCGGCGGCACGGTCCTCACCGCCGCCGAGTATCCCGCCGCCGTGCGGGCGGGCGCGCTGGTCGTGGACATCCGGTCCCGCGCGCAGCGCGAGCGTCAGGGCGTTCTCGCCGGCGCGATCGCCGTCGAGGCGCGACCCGCCGTGGACCTGATCGATCCCCGCTCGGCCGCGCCCCTCGCGGCCGTCGGTGAGGGGCGCGAGGTGGTCCTCGTCAGCGACGACGGCCTGGACGCCGAACTGTTCGCCCTCGAGCTCCACTCGCGCGGCGTGCGCGGGGTCCGCGCGGTGGACGGCGGTCACGGCGCGCTGCGCGCCGCCCGGGCACTCGCCCTGCTCTCGGACGCCGAGCACCTGCTGCGCGAGCGCTCCGCCATCTCCGCGCACTGACCGGGGGCGCGCGGGGGCGCGCGCCGGTACGGTCGCAGCATGACGGACATCTCCGCCGACCTTCTCGCCGAGATCCTGGACGAGGTCCGCGACGACACCTCCGGGGAGCTGGTGCCGCACCTCGGCGACTACGAGCACCCGAGTCCGGACGCCCTCGCCCTGGCGGTCTGCGACATGGACGGCCAGATCACCTCGGCCGGTGACGACGAGCTCCTGTTCGACCTGCAGTCCGCCTCCAAGCCGTTCGTCTACGCGCTCGCGCTGGACCAGAAGGGCGTCGACGAGGTCGCCGACCGGATCGGGGTGGAACCGTCGGGCGAGGCGTTCAACGAGATCTCGCTCGAGGAGGGCACGGGCCGCGCGCCCAACGCCCTGGTCAACGCCGGCGCGCTGGCGGCGCACGCGTTGGTGGGGGACGCCGACGACGACGAGGAGTCCCGTTTCGAACAGATCAGGGGGTTGTTCACCCGCCTGGTGGGCCGGGAGGTCGAGGTGGACGAGGAGATCGTCGAGATCGAGTCCCGGAGCGCCAACCGGAACCAGGCGCTGGCGCATCTGCTGGCGGAGGCGGGCAGTCTGGCGCGGGACCCTCACGAGGTGGTCTCGGGGTACAGCCACCAGTGCGCGATCCGGGTCGACAGCCGCGAGCTGGCCCACATGGCCGCGGTGCTCGCGAACCGGGGACAGGCGCTGGGAAGCGACGAGCAGATCGTGGGGCACCGGGCGGCGCGCTACGCCAACAGTGTGATGTTCACCTGCGGGATGTACGACGCGGCCGGCGACTGGGTCTACCAGGTGGGCCTGCCCGCCAAGAGCGGCGTCTCGGGCTGCCTGTTCGCCGTGGTGCCCGGCCGGCTCGGGGTGGCGGCCTTCTCGCCGCGGCTGGACGGGCACGGGAACAGCGTGCGGGCGGCGGCCGCGATCGAGGAGCTCTCGGACCGACTGCACCTGCACGTGTTGGACGAGGTGGGTGGCTACGGGTTCGATCCCGCCGCGTAGGGACGACTATCCTCGTCAGTCGTGACCGACTCGACTCCCGCCGCGCCCCGGGCCGCCACCGGTGCGCCCGCCGACGACACCCCTGAGCAGCTGCGTATCCGCCGCGACAAGCGGCAGCGCCTCCTCGACTCGGGGGAGCAGGCGTACCCCGTCGAGGTCCCCCGCACCCACGGGCTCGCCGAGATCGCCGCGAACCCTCGCTTCGCCGCGCTGGAGCCGGGGGAGGAGACCGACGTCGAGGTGTCGGTGGCCGGCCGGGTGTTGTTCATCCGCAACACCGGCAAGCTGTGCTTCGTCCGCCTCCAGGACGGGATCGACCCGTCGGCGGACCTGTCCGCCCCGGTGCCGGAGGGTGAATCCGGGCCGCTGACCCCGCAGCTGCAGGCCATGCTGTCCCTGGCCAACGTGGGCCAGGAGCGGCTCGACGCGTGGAAGCAGGACGTCGACCTCGGCGACCACGTCTCGGTGACGGGCCGCGTGGTGCGGTCCAAGCGCGGCGAGCTGTCGGTGATGGCCGACGAGTGGGTGCTGGCCGCCAAGTCCCTGCGCCCGCTGCCGGTCGCGCACAAGGAGCTGAGCGAGGACACGCGCGTCCGCCAGCGCTACACCGACCTCATCATGCGCGACACCGCGCGCCGCAACGCGCTGACGCGGATCAAGGTCGTGCGCGCGCTGCGTGACGCGCTGGAGAGGCGCGGCTTCCTCGAGGTGGAGACGCCGATGCTGCAGACGCTGCACGGCGGCGCCGCGGCCCGGCCGTTCGTCACCCACTCCAACGCGCTGGACCTCGACCTGTACCTGCGCATCGCGCCCGAGCTGTACCTCAAGCGCTGCGTGGTGGGCGGGATCGAGCGCGTCTTCGAGATCAACCGCAACTTCCGCAACGAGGGCGTGGACTCCTCCCACAGCCCGGAGTTCGCGATGCTGGAGACGTACCAGGCGTACGGCGACTACGACACGTCCGCCACGATGATCCGCGAGGTCATCCAGGAGGTCGCCACCGCGGTGTTCGGCTCGACCACGGTCACGCTCGCCGACGGTACCGAGTACGACCTGGGCGGTCAGTGGCGCGAGATGCGCATGTACCCGTCGCTCAACGAGGCGCTGCGCGCCACGCACCCCGAGCTGGCGGGAGCCGACGGCGAGGACGTCGTCACCGTCGACTCCACCGTGGAGGAGCTCACGGGACTGGCCGGGAAGGTCGGGCTGGAGGTCCCCGGTGGCAAGGGGTGGCTGCACGGCAAGCTCGTCGAGGAGCTGTGGGAGCACCTGTGTGCCGACCAGCTCGAGGGGCCCGTGTTCGTCCGTGACTTCCCCGTCGAGACCTCTCCACTGACTCGCGACCACCGCACCGACCGCGGCGTGACCGAGAAATGGGACCTCTACGTCCGCGGATTCGAGCTGGCGACGGGCTACTCGGAGCTCGTCGATCCGGTCATCCAGCGTCAGCGCTTCGAGGACCAGGCCCGCCTGGCCGCGGCCGGGGACGACGAGGCGATGGTGCTGGACGAGGATTTCCTCGCCGCGATGGAGCAGGGCATGCCGCCGACCACCGGGCTGGGGATGGGGATCGACCGGCTGCTCATGGCGCTGACCGGGCTGGGCATCCGCGAGACGATCCTGTTCCCCATGGTCAAGCCGCTGCCGCGGGATTGACCGATCCCGCCGGTCAGAACGCGACGACCTCGTCACCGACCTCCAGGTCGTCGAAGAAGTGCGCGGCGGCGTGTCGGCCCAGGTGCACGCAACCGTGAGAGGGCTCGTCCAGGCGTCCCTGGTGGGAGCCGGTGGGCGTCGCCGGCGTCGACGGGCCCGGTGGAGAGGACGTCGCGGGCGATGAGATCGACGTCCGTGAGGCCCGCGTCGCGGTCCTGGTCCGCCAGGACCTGCCGGGCCACGGACGTCACCAGCCGCGAGTCGACCGGGGCGGGCCGGGGTGACGCGTCCGCCACCGAGGCGGCGGCCGGGTGGGCGGTTGCCGGGCGGACGTCGGCCGGAGCGTCAGGGGCGGGGACCGCGCCGGTCGCCGCGGGCGTTCCCGATGGCGAGCCGGTGGCCGCCCCCGCCGCAGCGGGACCGATCAGCGACGCGGCGGCGAGGACCGCCAGTGGGGCGCGGCCGGTACGGCGGCTGCTCATTCGTCCTCGTGCGCCCCGTGCGCCGTGTGGGCTTCGACGTCGGGGAAGACGTAGGCGGCCGCGCGTGCGGCCCACGCCGATCCCGCGGCCACCAGGACGAACCCGAGTGCGGCGACCCACGGCCCGAACGTGACGGAGGCGCCGGTCGGGAGGCCGGACAGGGTCGGTTCGTCGCCGCCGGTCGAGGACATGAGTGTCCACACGAAGGCGAGGTGGGCGGCCAGTACCACCAGCGAGACGACGGCGCCCGCGGCGGCGAACGCCCCGAGCCGCGTCACGGCGGTGACGCCCACCAGGAGCAGCAGCACGACCAGGCCGAGGAAGAGCACCGGGGCGACGCTGCGCACGTCGATGATCTCCGTGATGCCCAGTGCGGTGATCTGGTCACCGCCGTCCGTGCTCAGCCACGGCAGGTAGAGGCTGACCAGCGCGAGGGCGAGGCCGGCGACGGCGATGAGGGCGCCGACGCGGTTCCTCACGTGCGGCACGACCTTCGTCCGGGACGGGGCCCGGGTCGGCAGCGGGGAGCGGTGTGGGGAGGGGGGCGTGTACGCGGTCACTGTGATCACCCTTCCGGCGTGGATCGCGTGTGTGATGCTCATCACATACTAGGTGGGAAACCGCAGGATAGCCACCTCGCGCGGGGTCAGCGGCGCCGGTTGGTGCGCCGCGTCGGCTCGGCCGTCATCGGGTCCTCCGGCCATGGGTGCCGCGGGTAGCGGCCGCGCATCTCGGCCCGGACCGCGGGGTAGGCCTCCCGCCAGAAGAACCCGAGGTCGCGCGTCACCGCGAGCGGCCGTCCGGCGGGCGAGAGCAGGTGGACCGTCACCGGGACCCGACCGTCGCAGATGCGGGGCGAGGTGGTCCAGCCGAAGCACTCCTGCAGCTTCACCGCGAGGACCGGCGGGTCGTCGGCCCCGACCGCGGGATAGTCGACGCGGTACGACGACGAGGAGGGCACCTCCAGTCGGTCGGGCACCAGCTCGTCGAACCGACCGGCCTCGGGCCACGGCAGCAGGCGCCGCAGGGCCGGGCCGAGGTCCCGTCCCGCCAGGCGGGAGCCGTGGACGAGGGCGTCGATCTCGGGGGCGAGCCAGTCGTCCAGCCGCTCGGAGAGCCCGTCCGCGGACACCTCCGGCCACGGCGCGCCGAGCTCGCGGCGGGCCAGCCCGAGACGGCACCACAGGCGGACGGAGTCGTCATCGGGACCCAGTGCCGCGAACCCGCCGGCCCTGATCGCCGCCGCCACCGCCTCCCGGGCGGCCGCGGGGGAGGGCCGCACCGGGGTGGAGGAGAGTTCGATCGCCCCGAGTCGGCGGATGCGTCGACCCGTGACCGCACCACGGTCGAAGACGGCCGTCTCGTCGTCGTCGAGAAGGTGTGAGGCCGCACGCTCCGCGCCCTCCCGGTCCAGCGGGGCGGCGGAGCGGATCACCGCGCCGGCCTCACCGGCCGCGCGCCCGGCCGCACGTCCCACCTCGGCGACGGCGAGCCAGTCGTGGCCGGCCAGCGCCGAGCCCGGCGCCAGCACCGCGCCGGTCCCCGAGGCGAACGTGTACTGGTCGCCACGGCGACGCGCGACGCGGTCCGGGTGGGCGAGCGCGACGATCGTGCCGACGGCGTCGTCCGCCGTCATCCCGGCCGTGCCCGCGCCGCCGGCGCGCCCGCGGACCATCCGGTCCAGCCGCCGGGCCTCGCGCTCCCACGTCGCCGCGTCCGGCGCCCTCCGCGCGCGCAGCGCACGGAGATCCGCCGTCAGGTCGCCCCCGGGGGAGCGGCGACCGGAGGACAGCAGCGCGACCACCTCGGCGGCCACCCCCGCGCCGACGATTTCCGCGCCGTCGAGCAGCGCGCGGGCGTGCCGGGGATCGGCGGGCACCCGCGCGAGGGCGCGCCCGCGGTCCGTGGCGCGACCGTCGGCGTCGACCGCCCCGAGTCCGCGCAACACCTTCTCGGCGCGGGCGATCTCCCCGTCCGGCGGCGGATCGGGCAGCGCCAGACCCTGGCCGCGGGGCGCGCCCCAACAGGCCACGTCCAGCGCGAGCGTCGTCAGATCCGACGTCGCGATCGCCGCCGTGCGGTGGGCGGGCAGGACCGCGTACTCCTGCTCGGTCAGGCAGCGCACCGCGAGCCCCGGGCCGAGGCGGGCGGCGCGACCCGCGCGCTGCACGCACGAGTCGCGCGACGCCGACACCGTCACCAGGCCCGTCATGTCCCGCGCGGTGTCCCGACGCGGCTCGCGGCTCAGGCACGCGTCCACGACCAGCCGCACGCCCGGCACGGTGAGGGAGGACTCCGCCAGATCGGTCGACACCACGATCCGCGGGCGCGTCCCCCCGGGCGGGTCGTCCGCTGCTCGCGATCCGCTCGCGCGGCCGGACACCGCCCGATCCTGGGCGGCCGGCTCCAGGCCGCCGTGCAGGGGCAGCACCTCGGCCCCGCCGTCGAGTCGCGCGCCCAGCGCACGCACGACCCGCTCGATCTCGCGCACGCCCGGCAGGAACACCAGGGCGTCGACCCCGGAGGCCCGCACCTCGTCCGCCGTCACCGCCGCCACGTGATCGAGGAACCCGTCCGTGACCCCGCGCGCGTCGAGGCGGGGGACCGGCGGCGGCGCGTACCTGACCTCCAGGGGGTGCGCGACGGCCGGGACGTCGACGACCGGCGCGCCGGCGAGCAGCCGCGCGAACCGGTCGGCCTCGACCGTCGCGGACATCGCAACCACCGGCAGGTCGTCGCGGAGCTCGCGCACCTCGCACAGCAACGCGAACGCCAGGTCGGACTCCACGTCGCGCTCGTGGACCTCGTCGAGCACCACCGCCCCCACGCCGGGTAGATCGGGGTCGGCGATCAGCCTCCGCACGAGCACGCCCGGCGTCACGAACTCCACGCGCGTGTCCCGGCCGACCCGCGAGTCCCCGCGCACCGAATAGCCGACCAGCTCCCCGGTGCCGGTGCCCGTCAGGGCCGCCAGGCGCCGCGCGGCCGAGCGGGCGGCCACACGTCGGGGCTGGGTGACGACCACGCGCCCGGACACCCCGTCCGCCCCGGCCACCGCGGGCGGCACGAGCGTGGTCTTGCCGGTGCCGGGCGGCGCCTGGACCACGGCGGCGCCGGACGCGGCGAGGGCCTCGGCCAGGGCGGGCAGGGCCTGCTCGAACGGCAGCCCGCGGCCGATCCGCTCGAGGTCGAAGGTGCTCACCCCGACGCGGGACGCTCGTCGACCGCCCGCGGACCGCGGTCCTGCGCGTCCGGGTGGACGCCGCGCGTCTCCGAGCGGACGTGGTTCCGCGGCAGCAGATCCCGTCCCATGCTGAACCCGCGCCTACGCACCACGCCCCCACCGTCTTCGTTTTCCGCTGTCACCCATGCTAAACGGGGCCCGTTCCCGGCGTTCGCTGACGGCGTACACGAATATGCAATGGTTCCCCGACCTGCCGCGTTGAATCCTGGTGACAGACCCCGTGCTGCTCCTGCGGTACAGAGCGTCAGAACCGGCCACTACAGTGGTGAAAAACCGAGGAATGTGAGGTAGCACGATGTTCGAACGGTTTACCGACCGCGCACGTCGCGTCGTCGTCCTGGCCCAGGAAGAGGCCAGGATGCTCAACCACAACTACATCGGCACCGAGCACATCCTGCTGGGTCTCATCCACGAGGGTGAGGGAGTGGCCGCCAAGGCACTCGAGTCCCTGGGGATATCGCTTGAGGCGGTGCGTAGTCAGGTCGAGGAGATCATCGGCCAGGGCCAGCAGGCCCCCAGCGGGCACATCCCGTTCACGCCGCGCGCCAAGAAGGTGCTCGAGCTGAGCCTGCGGGAGGCGCTGCAGCTCGGCCACAACTACATCGGCACCGAGCACATCCTGCTCGGGCTGATCCGCGAGGGCGAGGGCGTGGCCGCCCAGGTGCTGGTCAAGCTCGGCGCCGACCTCACGCGGGTCCGCCAGCAGGTCATCCAGCTGCTCTCCGGCTACCAGGGCAAGGAGGCCGAGGCCTCCGGTACGCCCGCGGGCACCGGTGGCCGCGAGTCCGGCACCCCGTCCTCGTCGACGGTCCTGGACCAGTTCGGCCGCAACCTCACCCAGGCCGCCATGGAGGGCAAGCTCGACCCGGTCGTCGGTCGCGCCAAGGAGGTGGAGCGCATCATGCAGGTGCTCTCCCGGCGCACCAAGAACAACCCGGTGCTCATCGGTGAGCCCGGCGTCGGTAAGACCGCGGTCGTCGAGGGCCTCGCGCAGGCCATCGTCAACAACGAGGTCCCCGAGACGCTCAAGGACAAGCAGCTGTACTCGCTGGACCTCGGCTCGCTCGTGGCCGGTTCCCGCTACCGCGGTGACTTCGAGGAGCGCCTGAAGAAGGTGCTCAAGGAGATCAACCAGCGCGGCGACATCATCCTGTTCATCGACGAGATCCACACGCTCGTCGGCGCGGGTGCCGCGGAGGGCGCGATCGACGCCGCGTCGATCCTCAAGCCCAAGCTGGCCCGCGGCGAGCTGCAGACCATCGGTGCCACCACGCTCGAGGAGTACCGCAAGCACATCGAGAAGGACGCCGCCCTCGAGCGGCGCTTCCAGCCCGTGCAGGTGCCCGAGCCGGGCGTGGAGCTGTCCATCGAGATCCTCAAGGGTCTCCGGGACCGCTACGAGGCGCACCACCGCGTCACGATCACCGACGCCGCGCTGGCCGCCGCCGCCCAGCTCGCGGATCGGTACATCAACGACCGCTTCCTGCCGGACAAGGCGATCGACCTCATCGACGAGGCCGGTGCCCGCATGCGCATCAAGCGGATGACGGCTCCGCCGGACCTGCGCGAGTTCGACGAGAAGATCGCCGAGACCCGCCGCGAGAAGGAGTCCGCGATCGACGCGCAGGACTTCGAGAAGGCCGCCGGCCTGCGGGACACGGAGAAGAAGCTCATCGCCGAGCGTGCCGAGCGCGAGAAGCAGTGGCGCGCCGGTGACATGGACGTGGCCGCCGTGGTCGACGAGGAGCAGATCGCCGAGGTCCTGGGCAACTGGACCGGTATCCCCGTCTTCAAGCTCACCGAGGAGGAGACCACCCGTCTGCTCCGCATGGAGGACGAGCTGCACAAGCGGATCATCGGCCAGGAGGACGCCATCAAGGCCGTCTCCCGGGCGATCCGCCGTACGCGTGCCGGGCTCAAGGATCCCAAGCGTCCCTCGGGCTCGTTCATCTTCGCCGGCCCGTCCGGTGTCGGTAAGACGGAGCTCTCCAAGGCGCTCGCGAACTTCTTGTTCGGTGAGGACGACGCGCTCATCCAGATCGACATGGGCGAGTTCCACGACCGCTTCACCGCCTCGCGGCTCTTCGGCGCGCCCCCCGGGTACGTCGGCTACGAGGAGGGTGGACAGCTCACGGAGAAGGTGCGGCGCAAGCCGTTCTCGGTGGTCCTGTTCGACGAGATCGAGAAGGCGCACTCCGAGATCTACAACACCCTTCTCCAGGTGCTGGAGGACGGCCGTCTCACCGACGGTCAGGGACGCATGGTGGACTTCAAGAACACCGTGCTGATCTTCACCTCGAACCTCGGGACCAAGGACATCTCCAAGGCCGTCGGCATGGGCTTCCAGTCCTCCGACAACACCGAGGACGCCTACGAGCGGATGAAGCAGAAGGTCAACGACGAGCTGAAGAAGCACTTCCGCCCGGAGTTCCTCAACCGCATCGACGAGATCGTGGTGTTCCACCAGCTCACGCAGGAGCAGATCGTCCAGATGGTCGACCTCATGATCGGCCGCGTCCGGGACGCCCTGAAGACCAAGGACATGGACATCGAGGTCTCCGATCGGGCCAAGAGCCTGCTCGCCAAGCGCGGGTTCGACCCGGTCCTGGGCGCGCGGCCGCTGCGTCGCACGATCCAGCGCGAGATCGAGGACACCCTCTCGGAGAAGATCCTCTTCGGCGAGGTCGCGGCCGGCGAGCTGGTGAAGGTCGACGTCGAGGGCTGGGACGGCGAGTCCGAGCGCACCGAGGACGCCAAGTTCACCTTCACGGGCACTCCCCGTCCGGATGCCCCGCAGGACCGCGAGGGCGAGGAGATCTCCGCCAGCGTGGCGCCCACCGGTGAGGCCGGCCCGGGCGACTCGCTCCCGCCGAGCACGGGTGGTTTCGGTGGCGGCTCCACCGGCGGCCCGTCCGGCAGCGGCGGTGGCGCGGCTCCCGCCACTACCTGATCGCCTCCGGCGCCTGAAGTAGAGAAGGCCCCCGCCACATGGCGGGGGCCTTCCTGCGTCTGCCGGCGGCCGCTCGCCCGCCGTGGGGCGCCCCGCGCCTACGTGGAGTCCCCTACGCTTGGCGCCTGAGTCGGACCGGACGACAGGGGTGCGCGACGGATGGAGCACAGGGGCGAGCGGGTGCCGCCGGGCCACGGCTACGGGCAGGCACCGCCGGGCCACGGCCACGACCCGGGCCCGTGGCGACCGCCGCACCCGGGGGAGTGGCGGCCGCCGCGCGAGCAGAGCGGCGGGTGCCAGGGTGGCGGGGCCGCATGGCTGGTCGGTGGCGTCGCGGTACTGGGCGTCGTCGGCGGGCGAGCGGCCATCAGCCCGCACCGCCCCGCCCGAACCGTCCGAGCCGTCCGAGGCGGTCGACCCGCCCACGGGCGGCCGGCCCGACTCGTTCCCGCAGGTCCGCCCCGCGGCCGACCTGCTACCCGCGGATGGGCGGAGGCTCGGGACCGAGGTCGAGGTCAGCACCTCGCCGCTGCGTTACCGGGTCATGGACTTCTTCGACGAGCCCATCTACAACTGCATCTTCTCGGTCGACCTCGGGAACCTCTCCGACCGGCCGCTCGCGGTGAGCGTGGCGTTCCGCACGACGGGAGCCCCGCGGGCGGAGTGGGCGGACAGCGAGCCGACGACGATCGGGGCCCGGGAACGCTCGGAACTGATCGTGGGCTGGGACGGCCTGTCGCCGGACGAGGTGCCGCCCACAGAGTCCGAGTGCGCGGGGCCGGTGGAGTTGACCCGTCTGGCCGTCACCCCGGGGTGATCGGATCGCCGCCGGGCCCGGTCAGGCGGTGGCGCGGTCCCAGAGGGCGGCGATCGCCGTCCAGCCGACCACGCCGACGGTGGAGTACAGCAGGGCCCACAGCACGCACCCGACGGTGACGGCGGGCAGGTACCTGCGCAGCGGCATCACGGTGAAGCCGGCGCTGAAGTTGATGGCGGTCTGCACACCCACCGTGAGGAAGGACAGCGGCACCGCGATCACCCCGTAGCGGGCGGACAGCCGCTGGGCGCGCTGCATGGTCGGTCCCTCGAGGCGGTGGGCGAATCGCTCGCTGAGCCGACTACCGCGCAGCGCGCCCCGGCCGAGCCAGTAGGTGGCGTTGGCGCGCAGCATGACGATCACGAACAGCGTGCTGAACGCGATGGCGAGGGGCTGCTCGGCGATCCGGTCCATTCGAGGGGTGTGCGGCGCGCGGTGCGGAAGGCCCGGCGGAGGTCAGGCGGAGGTGGAGGGCTTGACGTCCATCACGACGTCGAACTCCAGCAGGTTGGCGCCCTCGGCGACGGGCTTGCCGTGCTGGCCGGCGTGGGCGGCGCGGGCGTCCCCGTCGCGCCAGGCGGCGAACGACTCGTCGTCCTCCCACATGGTCATCACGAAGTAGCGGGTCTCCCCGCCGGTGGGACGCAGCAGCTGGAAGCCGAGGAAGCCGGGGGAGTTCTCCACCGTGTGGGCGCGCTCGGAGAAGCGGCGCTCGAGCTCGGCACCGGCCTGCGGCGGGACGTTGAGGGCATTGATCTTCACGACGGCCATGCAGGTGAGCCTACCCTCAGCCGGCTACGCGGGCAGTGAGTATCGGTCGCCGGCCCGCACCATGAGTCCGTCGGCCAACAGGGAGTCCAGCGCGCGGTCGCGTTGGACGGCGTCGGGCCACACCGCGTTCAGCGCGGCGCGGGGCGCGGTGCCGTCGCCGTCGCGCAGCACGTCGAGCAGGAGGCCGCGCACCTGGCGGTCGGTGCCGGCGAAGGTCTGGACCCGGCGGCGCGGGCCGTCCCAGTCGGGGCGGCCGGCGGCGACCCAGGCGCAGGAGGAGGCCAGCGGGCAGTCGTCGCACCGCGGGGACCGGGCGGTGCACACGAGCGCGCCGAGTTCCATGATCGCGATCGAGAACGCGACCGCCTGTTCGCGGTCGGGGGGTAGGAGGGTCTCGACGGCGGCGAGGTCGCGCCGCGCGGACGGGGGCCCGGCCTCGGCCTCGCCGCGCACGGCGCGGGCCACGACGCGGCGCACGTTGGTGTCGACCACGGGCACGCGCTGTCCGTAGGCGAAACAGGCCACGGCGCGCGCGGTGTAGTCGCCGACGCCGGGCAGCTCGAGGAGCTCGTCGACGTCGTGGGGTACCCGGCCGCCATGGGTGTCGACGACGACGAGAGCGCATTCCCGGAGCCGGAGCGCGCGGCGGGGATAGCCGAGCTTGCCCCACATGCGGATCACGTCGGCGGGGGCGGCGGCGGCGAGTTCGGCGGGGCCCGGCCAGCGTTCGAGCCAGGCGCGCCAGACGGGTTCGACCCGGGCGACGGGGGTCTGTTGGCTCATGACCTCACAGAGGAGGATCTCCCACGCGCCGGTGCCCTGCGCGCGCCAGGGCAGCGGGCGGCCGACGCGCTCGAACCAGGACAGCAGAGCCGGCGTGTCGACAGAGGTCAACGTCCGACCTCCGCGGGTGGCCGTGCACAATATGAGCCATGCCTCATACCAACCCGATCAGTGCCTGGGCCTCGCTGCGCGACGGCAATCACCGGTTCGTCGAGGGCCAGATGCGTCATCCCAGTCAGAATACCGAGCGGCGGGAGAAGCTCGTCGCCGCGCAGCACCCCAAAGCGGTGCTGTTCGGGTGTTCCGACTCGCGGGTGGCGGCCGAGATCATCTTCGACCAGGGTCTCGGCGACCTCTTCGTCATCCGCACGGCGGGCCACATCATCGACACCGCCGTCCTCGGGTCCATCGAGTACGCCGTGCACGTCCTCGACACCCCGCTCATCGTCGTGCTGGGCCACGACAGCTGTGGCGCGGTCAAGGCCACCACGGACGCGCTGGAGACCGGGGAGATCCCGCCCGGCTTCCTGCGTGACGTGGTCGAAAAGGTCTCGCCGTCGATCCTCAACGGCCGTCGCGAGGGACTGAGCACGACCGACGACTTCGAGGCGCGCCACGTACTGGAGACGGGCGAACTGCTCAAGCAGCGGTCCAAGATCATCAGCGACAGGGTCGACGAGGGCCGGTTGGCGATCGTCGGTGTCACCTACAAGCTCTCCGACGGTCACGCGTACCTCCGCAGCGCCATCGGGGACGTGCAGGACGTCCCGCACGGCCCGGGCGAGGAGATGGTCGCGGTCTAGCGGCCGCGTACCGGCGGCGCGGTCTGGGGGACACGCCGCGCCGCAGGTCCTACGGTGCGCGGGCTCGGCTCTAGAGTTGGGCCCGTGCACGAACCCCAGGGCCCCCTTCCGCGTGAAGTCTATGTGCGTCGCCGCGTCGCCGCGGTGGTCGTCGCGGTCGTCGCCGTTCTGGTCGTGGTGCTCGCGCTCTTCCTCGCCTCGCGGGACACCGGGACGGACACCCAGGAGACCGCCACCGGCGGCGACGCGGGTTCCACGGAGCCGGTGGCCACCTCGGTGACGTCGACCACCGAGACCTCGGCGCGCGACGACGACGGAGGCGCCTCGCGGGGCCGGTGCGCGGACGAGGACCTGCGCCTGGACGTCTGGCCCGCCGAGCCGAACGTGGCGGTGGGGCAGGACGTGCGGTTCTTCGTGAACATCGTCAACGTCTCGGACACCACCTGTGACCGTGACCTGGCGGAGGCGCCGCTGTCGTTCGAGGTGTACCGCCTGGACGACAACTCCAAGGTGTGGTCGAGCATCGACTGCACGACCCCGCGCGACGAGGACGAGGTCGAGTTGCGTCCCGACGAGCCCGAGCCGCGTCAGATCGACTGGACCGGACGGCGCTCGGCGGAGGGCGCCTGTTCCGAGGCGGACCGCACTCCCGTGGAGGTCGGTGCGTACCAGGTGTACGCGCTGGTCGGGAACGTCTTCAGTCCGGCGGCCACGTTCAACGTCGTCGAGGCCCCCGAGTCCTGAGCCGAACCCCGCGCGGGCAGCTCCCAGACACCGCGCGGGCCCGGGCACCGGCGTGGGGCACCGGCGTCGCCCGTGTCGATCAGACGACGCCCAGGCCCGTGAGGCGCTGGCGGACGTGCCGCGCCCACAGTGCGCCGACGCCCTCGACGTCCGCGAAGTCCGACTGCTCGGCCGAAAGCAGCGCGGGGACCGAGCCGAAGCGCTCGACCAGGGCCATGATCTGTACCGGCCGGAGGCGCGGGATGTGCGCGAGCATGCGGTACCCGCGGGCCGTGACGTGCTCGTCAAGGTCCTCGGGCTCGGCCGGCAACCCCAGGCATCGGGCCACGGGAGCGGGCAGGAGGAGGTCGGCGTCGGAGAGCGCGGCCAGCCGCTCCAGCCCGGCCTCGATCTGCTCGGCGGTCGGGACCGGGCGCACGTGACCGTCGACGGGCTCCACCCGCAGGTGGTCGGCCACGAGGCCCCGCAGTTCGTCCGGGGTGTCGGACAGTAGCTCCTCCAGCTGGAGAGTGGTCTGCCGACCGTACTCGCCCATCTCCACGGTGAGCTCGGCGAGCTCGGCGCCCAGGCGCTCGAGACGGAGCAGTCGCTGGGCCATGGCCACCACGTCGCGGACCGAGGCGTAGTCGCCCATCTCCGCCCGGTCGAGTCGGGCGCGGGCGCGAGCCGCGTGGGCGCCGTGGCGCTCCATGGTCGCGACCGTCTGATCGGCGCGCGCGAGCAGCACGACCGGGTCCGAGAGCACGCGGGCCAGCCCGTCGGCGTAGACGGTGACCGTGGTCATCGACGCCGAGACGGCGACGGTGGGCACACCGGTGTGCGCGGCCGTCCGCTCCGCGGCGCGGTGCCGGGTGCCCGTCTCGACGGCGGGCAGCGAGGGGTCCGGTACGAGATGGACGTTGGCGCGGGTGATGCGGGAACCGTCGGTGGAGAGTACGACCGCGCCGTCCATCTTGCTCAGTTCCCGCAGGCGGGCCGGGGTGAACTCGACGTCGAGGTCCACGCCCCCGTCGCAGACGGCCTGGACGACCGGGTCGTCGCCGAGCACCACGAGGCCGCCGGTGCCGCTGCGGCGGATCCGGTCGAGTGCGTCACGCAGCGCGGTGCCCGGGGCGAGACGGCGCAGCACGGCGCGCATCTCGGGGTCGACCGGCGAACCGTCGGCCGAGCGGGCGGAGAGGGCGGACGTGTCAGTGCCCCTCGGACTCGCCGACGAACTCCGTCGGGCGCACGTACTCGCCGGCCTCGACGAGCTCGCCGACGACGGCGGCCTCGGTCTCGATCCGGTCGCCGTTGGAGAAGGAGACGGTGGCGGGCACCGAGGTGCCGATGCTCAGGTCGTCCGCCGACGGCAGGGTCGCGGTGGTCTGCTCGACGCACACGCCCTCGACCGGCGAGGGCTCGGCGTTCTCGCGGGCGTCGACGACGATCGAGCAGCCGCGCTCGAGCGGCTGCGTCTCACCGAGCTGGACGGGGGTCCCGTCGATCTCGACGCTGTCCAGGGAGACCGACTCCCCGAGGCCGTAGCCGCTGAACGACGCGACGAAGCCGACGCGGGCCTCACCGCCGTTCTCGGGGACGACCACCTGCAGGTCGTTGACCGCCAGATCGCCCGCCTCGCCCCGCCCACCGTCGACCGCGGCGACCTGGTTGGCCGTCTGCGAGACCTGGCCGGCGCTGCAGGCCGACGCCCCGAGGGCGGCGCCCACGGCCAGGACTACGAGCGCGGTGCGGCGCAGGCCGATGTTCGGTGAAGTCACGTCAGGCTCCTCGGGGATGGTCGTCTCTCAGGCCGGTCTCATCGTAGTCCACGGCCGGTCCTGACCCGCGCCAGAGTCGCCCCCTCACACCCCGGGGATTGCGCCGCCCGGCCGCACACGTTGCTGACCTGCATAAACGGAAAACGCCTGGACTGTGCCGTGCTAAGATGGAGCGGTCGAAAGGGGAAAGCCACTCATGGAGTTCAAGGTCGGCGACACCGTCGTCTACCCGCATCACGGCGCCGCCACCATCCAGGCGATCGAGATGCGGACGGTCAAGGGCACCGAGAAGGAATACCTCGTCCTCAAGGTCTCACAGGGCGACCTCACGGTGAAGGTACCGGCCGAGAACGCCGAGTACGTGGGCGTGCGCGACGTCGTGGACCAGGCGGGCCTCGACAAGGTCTTCGAGGTCCTGCGCACCGAGCACGCGGAGGAGCCCACCAACTGGTCCCGCCGCTACAAGGCCAACGGCGAGAAGCTCGCCTCCGGCGACGTCAACAAGGTGGCCGAGGTCGTCCGCGACCTCTGGCGCCGCGACCTCGACCGCGGCCTGTCCGCCGGCGAGAAGCGGATGCTCGCCAAGGCACGCCAGGTGCTCGTCGGCGAGCTGGCGCTCGCCGAGCGCTCCGACGAGGAGCGTGCGGACGCCCTCCTCGACGAGGTGCTGGGCTCCGCCGCACCGGCGTGACACCCGCCGCCCACCAGACGGCATGACGCGTCAGCGCACGCCCGAGGACGCACCCGGGCCCGGTACCGACGGCCACCCCGCCCCCACGGGCAGGGTGGCCGCCGTCGTCCCCGCGGCCGGGTCCGGCGTCCGGCTGGGAGCGGGACTGCCCAAGGCGTTCGTCGAGCTACACGGCCGCACCATGCTCGAGCGGGCCGCCGCCGGCCTGCTGGCCTCCGGTGCCGTCGACGACGTCGTCGCCGTGGTGCCCGAGGACCGCGTCGCACAGGCGGAGTCGGAGCTGGCCCACCTCCGGGACGATGACCACCTCGTCGTCGTCACCACCGGGGGCGCGGAGCGCACCGACTCGGTGCGCAACGGACTCGCGGCGCTGACCGCCCACCGACACCACCCCCGCGCGGCGGTCTACGACGTCCTGCTCGTGCACGACGCGGCGCGCTGCCTCACACCCCCCGACGCGATCCGACGGGTCGTGGCGGCCGTCCGTACCGGCGCGGTCGCGGTGGTTCCCGTTCTCCCGGTCGTCGACACCGTCAAACAGGTCGACGCCGACGGCTACGTCGTGGGCACCCCCGACCGCGCCGCCCTCCGCGCCGTCCAGACGCCCCAGGGCTTCGCGCCCGACGTCCTGCTCGCCGCGTACGACGCCGCCGGGGACGTGGCCACCGACGACGCCGGACTCGTCGAGCGGACCGGCGGCCGCGTCGCCACGGTCCCCGGCGACCCGCTCGCGTTCAAGATCACCACCGCCGACGACCACTCCCGCGCCCTCGCCGAGCTCGACCCCGGGTCGCCCGACACAGGCGCGCTCGACCCCGGCGCGCTCGTCCCCGCCGGCCCCCAGGAGGAGAAGTGACCGGACCCGTCATCCCCCGAGTCGGGATCGGTACCGACGCCCACCGCGTCGAACCGGGCAAGCCCTGCATGATGGCGTGCCTGCACTTCCCCGACGACCACGGCTGCGAGGGCCACTCCGACGGCGACGTCGTGGCCCACTCCGTGGTCGACGCCCTGCTGTCCGCCGCCGGACTCGGCGACCTCGGCACGCTCGTCGGGACCGGCCGGCCCGAATACGATGACGTCTCCGGCGAACGACTGCTGCGCGAGGCGTGCGACGAGCTGGCGCGGTACGGATGGACGATCGGCAACGCCGCTGTGCAGATGGTGGGCAACCGGCCCAAGATGGGCCCCCGGCGCGTGGAGGCCGAACAGCGGCTCGGCGAGATCATCGGTGCGCCCGTCTCCATCTCGGCCACCACCACCGACGGCATGGGCTTCACCGGACGCGGCGAGGGGGTCTCCGCCGTCGCCACCGCCCTGGTGTACCGGGCCTGACGCCCCCACACCCCACTCGGGACGCCGCCCACCCCCGCGCGCCAACGCCCGGGCCCCGCGCGACACCGCCCACACCCCGCGCGACGAGGCGGGCTCCGGGCCCCGCCACCGGTAGACTCGGGCCCCGTGACGCTCCATCTCTACGACACCGCCACCCGCTCCCTCCGGGAGTTCACCCCCGTCCGGGAAGGGCACGCGTCGGTCTACCTCTGTGGAGCCACCCCCCAGGCCGTCCCCCACATCGGTCACGTCCGCTCCGGCGTCGCGTTCGACGTCCTGCGCCGCTGGCTGGTCGCCACCGGCTACGACGTCGCGTTCGTGCGCAACGTCACGGACATCGACGACAAGATCCTCACCAAGGCCGCCGAGAACGGCCGCCCCTGGTGGGAGTGGGCCGCCACCCATGAGCGCGAGTTCACCCGCGCCTACGACGCGCTCGGCGTGCTGCCGCCGTCCACGGAACCCCGCGCCACCGGGCACATGACCCAGATGATCGAGTACATGGAACGCCTCATCGAGCGCGGCTACGCCTACCCCGCCGAGGGCAGCGTCTACTTCGACGTCGCGGCGTGGTCGGCCGCACCCGAGGGCGACTACGGGCACCTGTCCGGTCACCGGCTCGACGAGGTCGACCAGGGTGAGGCCGCCGACCTGCGCGGGAAGCGCGACCCCCGTGACTTCGCGCTGTGGAAGGCCGCCAAGCCCGGCGAGCCCAGCTGGCCCACCCCCTGGGGCGACGGCCGGCCCGGTTGGCACCTCGAGTGCTCGGCGATGGCCACCTGGTACCTGGGCGGGACCTTCGACATCCACGGCGGCGGGCTCGACCTGCAGTTCCCGCACCACGAGAACGAGGCCGCCCAGTCCCACGCCGCCGGCGACGGGTTCGCCCGCTACTGGCTGCACAACGGCTGGGTGACCATGGCCGGCGAGAAGATGAGCAAGTCGCTCGGCAACGTGCTCAGCGTGCCGAACATCCTCACCGCCGTGCGGCCGGTCGAACTGCGCTACTACCTCGGAAGTGCGCATTACCGGTCGATGCTGGAATACTCTCCCGAAGCACTGCAGGAGGCGGCCGCCGCGTACCGGCGGATCGAGGCGTTCGTGCAGCGGGTGGACGAGGCCGTCAGGTCGGGCACGGCGCCGGACGCGGCACCCGGCGCGGAGGTGACCGTCGGTGACTGGACGGAGGCGTTCGCCGCCGCGATGGACGACGATCTGGGGGTGCCCGCCGCGTTGGCGGAGATCCACGGCCGGGTCCGGGCCGGCAACACCGCGTTGTCGGCGGGCGACACGGAGGCGGCGCTCACCGCGGCCTCGTCCGTCCGGGCGATGACCGCGGTACTCGGGGTCGACCCGCTCGACCCGCAGTGGACCTCCGCCGCGGGCGGCGACGACGCCGCCCTCACCGCACTCGATCTCCTCGTCCGCGCGGAGCTCGAGGCCCGCGCTCAGGCACGGGCCGACAAGGACTTCGCCACCGCCGACGCCATCCGTGACCGACTGGTCGCGGCGGGTATCGAGGTGGCCGACACCGCGGACGGCCAGAAGTGGTCGCTCGCCCACCGGAAGGACTGACATGGCAGGGAACTCGAGTCGGCGCGGAGCCATCCGCAAGTCCGGCACCAAGAAGGGCCAGGTCGTCGGGTCGGGCGGCCAGCGACGCCGGGGACTGGAGGCGCGCGGCGCCACGCCCAAGGCCGAGGATCGGACCTACCACCCGGCCCACCGCCGGGCCAAGGCCGCCAGTCGCAAGGCAGAGGGCGCGCAGCAGCGTCGACGCCAGGCGCAGAAGCAGGCCGACGGTCCCGAGTACGTGGTGGGTCGCAACCCGGTGCTGGAATGCCTCCGCGCCGGCGTTCCCGCGACCGCGCTGTACGTCGCGGTCGGCTCTGACGCCGACGAGCGGTTGACCGAGGCCGTCCACCTCGCCGCCGGCAAGGGCATCTCCATCCTCGAGGTGCCGCGCACCGACCTCGACCGCATGGTGTCGAACGGTATGCACCAGGGGGTCGGGCTCCAGGTGCCGCCGTACCAGTACGCCGACCCCGCCGAACTGCTCGACATGGCGATGGGCTCCTCCGAGCCCGCGCTGCTGGTCGCCCTGGACAACATCACGGACACGCGCAACCTCGGAGCGGTCATCCGATCGGTCGCCGCGTTCGGCGGGCACGGGGTGCTCATCCCCGAGCGTCGCAGCGCCTCCATCACGGCCGTCGCGTGGCGGGCCTCCGCCGGTGCCGCCGCCCGACTTCCCGTCGCGCGGGCCACCAATCTCAACCGGACGCTGCTCGACTGGGCCAAGGCCGGGGTGCAGCTCGTCGGCCTCGACGCCGGCGGTGACGTCTCGCTGGACGACTACGACGGCACCGGGCCCACCGTCATCGTGGTGGGCTCAGAGGGCAAGGGCCTCTCCCGCCTGGTCCGCGAGAACTGTGACTCCATCCTGTCGATCCCGATCGCCTCGGAGGTCGAGAGCCTCAACGCCTCCGTCGCCGCGGGCGTGGTGCTCTCGGAGTTCGCGCGGCAGCGGCGCGTCAAGGGCTGACCGGCTCGCCGGGCCCGCGCTCGCCGGGCCGCGGTCGCCGGGCCGCGGTCGCCGGGCCGCGGTCGCCGGGCCGCGGTCGCCGGGGACCCGCGACGGCGCCCGCGCCCTCGTTCCGCGCCCGCGGCTGCGATCCCGCGTGTGCGGCTGACCGCCTGCGCTGGCGGCTGCGCGTTCGTTCCGTGCCCGCGGCTGCGCTCCCGCGCCTGTCCATGTCACCCCGCCCGTCGGCATGGCGTCTCGCGTCCGCGGATGTCACGCGGCCCGTCGGCATGGCGTCTCGCTCGAGCATCGGAGCTGGCGAGACGCCATGCCGGGGAGCGGCTGTGGGCTCCGGCCGGGCAAATTCGGGAGCGAGACGCCATGCCGGGGAGCGGCTGTGGGCTCCGGCCGGGCAGAGGCGAGAGCGAGACGCCATTGCGAGGAGCGGCTGCCCACGGGGCCGGGCAGAGGCGAGAGCGAGACGCCATGCCGACGCGCGGCTGCGAGGGCGCAGGCTCCGTTCTGCGATCAGGCCCTCGGGCGGTGGGGTGAACGGCAGCGGTCGAACGCCGCTCGCGCGTACTCCCACGTCTCCACCCCGTAGTACAGGTGGCCCGCGATCATGTAGAGCGCGGCCAGCCGCTGGTACGTCCACGCCCGGTCGAGGAAGGTGTCGTCGACCCGGCCGACGTACCGGGCCAGGACGTCCTCGACGAAGCGTGGGCCGTATTCGTACAGTTCGGCGAAGTCCACGGCCGGGTCGCCCAGGCACATGTCGGTGAAGTCGATGAGCCCCAGACGCCCGGGGGCGGGGTCGCGGTCCCAGTACAGGTGGCGTGAGTAGATGTCGTTGTGCAGGAACACCCGGGGCAGCAACGTGGACTGCAACGCGCCGACCTCGTCGCAGATCTCGTGGGCGGTGCGCATCTCGTCCGGGGTGAACACCGACGGCAGGTCGTGGGCCACGATGCCGCGCACGAAGTCCAGGTTCTCGGGTTGGTAGGAGTGCGAGACCCGGTCGAGTGGCGGCGCCGAGACGTCCTGGATGTGCAGCGCGGACAGGAGTGCACCCAGCTGGCCGGCGATGACCGTCTTCTCCGGATGGGGCAGGCTGTGCAGCAGTTCCGGCGTGAGGCGCTGACCGCGCACCAGCGGATAGCCGGCGAACCGCCCGTGGGCCGGGACGTGTGAGTAGCGGGGGAGTGCCGCCTCGACATGCCCGGCGAGGTGCTCCAGGACCGCGATCTCGGTGGGCAGCTATGTGAGCGCCTGCTCGTCGTGGGGGAAACGGAAGACCAGGTCGCGGTGTCCGAGGGCGCCGTCCCCGCGGCAGCCGTGGCAGATCACCACCACGTGGTCCCAGCCCTCGTCGACCCGCTCGGCGTGGTCCCAGCTCAGTGTGGGGTAGTCGGCGCGGATGGCCGCGAGCTCGGCGGCGCAGGGATGAGCGCTGGGGTCGCTGTTCACGGCTCAGACGCTAGTACCGCGCGGTCAGCGCCGGACCGCCGCCACCGCACGACACGCCAGGTAGATGACGAACGAGACGGTGGTGACGAACACCGAGACCGGCACGCCGGGGGCGAGCGAGAGCAGCATCCCGCCCACGGCGGCGATCTCGGCGAAGAGGATCGTCAGCCCGATGGCCCTCGCGGGGCTGGAGGTGACGGCGGCCGCCGCGGCGGCGGGGGTGATGAGCAGGGAAAGCACGAGCAGCGCGCCGACCACCTGCACGGCCTGCGCCGCCGCGAGCCCCACGAGCACGGCGAAGATCATGTTGATCGCCCGCACGGGCACACCGCGAGCCGCGGCCACCTCGGGGTCGGCGGAGGAGAACACGAGCGGTCGGTACAGCGCGATCAGTGCGACGCAGATGATCGCGGCGACCACCGCCATCTGCACGAGGCCGTGCTCGGAGACGCCGACGATCTGCCCGGTGAGCAGGGAGAAACTGGTGCCGGACCGTCCGGGGTAGAGGTGGATGAACAGCACCGCGAGTCCGAGGCCGAACGCCAGCACGACGCCGATCGAGGAATCGCGTTGGGAGGCCCGGGCGCCCATGATCCCGAACATCAGCGCCGCGATCACCGACCCCACGACGGCCCCCAGGCCGAGGTTGAGTCCGAAGAGCAGCGCGGCGGCGGCGCCGGTGAGGGCGAGCTCGCTGGCGCCGTGGACGGAGAACGACATCTGCCGCATGATGATGAACGGTCCGATCGCGCCGGAGAGCAGGCCGAGCAACGCGATCGCGGCGAGGCCGAAGATCACGAAGTCCTGCTGCAGCAGGTAGGCGGTCGTCTCGGTGTCGGCGATGGACTCGCCGATCTCGAGCAGGCGGTCCATCAGTGCGCTCCGTCCCCGGTGTGGTCGTGGTGGTGTCCCGTGGTCCAGGGCTCGGTGCACAGGTGTTGGGTGTCGCCCACCACGATGATCTGTCCGCGCACGCGCAGCACCTCGACGGGGGAGGAGTACAGCTCGGACATGACCTCGCTGGTGAACACCTCGTCGGGAGTGCCGATGCGGTGCCGCCCGTCGACGAGGTAGACGATCCGGTCGACCATCGGCAGGACCGGGTTGATCTCGTGGGTGACGAACACGACCGCCGTGTCGTGCTCGCGGCGTCGGTGGTCGAGGACGGAGGCGACGGTGCGCTGGCCGGTGTGGTCGAGGCTGAGGAGCGGTTCGTCGCAGAGCATGACGCACGGGTCGGCGGCGATGGCCTGGGCCACGCGCACCCGCTGTTGTTCGCCGCCGGACATCCGCCCGAGCGGCTTGTCGGACAGTGTCGCGGCCTCGAGCCGGGCGAGGGAGTCGGCGACGATGCGGCGCTTGTCGGCGCGCCGGGACGGCCGGCCGGGCCCCCAGCGGGTGCCGTCGATCCCGAGGGCGACGAGGTCGCGTCCACGCAGGGTTATGCCGGGGTCGAACGCGCGTTGCTGCGGGACGTAGCCGAGGTGGGTGGCGCGGTCGCCGGGCGGCCGGCCGTCGACCAGAACGCTTCCGGCGTCGGGGCGGTGCTCGCCGAGCAGGACCTTGAGCAGGGTGGTCTTGCCGGCGCCGTTGGGCCCGAGGACGGCCACGAACTCACCGGGCTGCACCTCGAGGTCGAGGTCGCGGATCAGGGTGCGGCCGCCGCGCGAGACGGTGACGCCGCGCAGGGAGACGACGGGACCGGGCCCGGGGGTGCCGCGCACGTGCGCGGCGGCGGGATCGGCGGGGTCGGTGCCCATCGGGTCGGTCTCCACTCGATCAGTGCCCACCGTCGGCCAGCGGGGCGGCGTCGTCGAGCGCGCCGGCCACCCGGTCGACGATCCCGGTCATCCAGCTCAGGTAGTCGGCGCCCTCGGGGAGGGTCTCGGTGAGGTCGACGACGACGAGGTCCGCCTCCTCCGCGGCGTCGCGGACGCGCGTGGTCACGGATGTCTCGGTCTGGGTGTTGAAGGCCAGGAAGGCGACCCGTCGCTCGGCGAGCAGATCGAGCAGGGCGGCGAGGTCGGCGGCTGACGGGTCGGTGTCGTTCTCGACCGAGGCGAGGAACCCGCGCGGCGTCAGGTCGGTCAGGTGTGCGGCGTCGAACAGATGCGCGCCGACCCGCTCGGTCTGGGCGTACGGGAAGTGGCCGCGGTCGTGGATCTCCTCGAGCTCGGCCTCGAGTGGCGCGAGGGCGTCGGCGAAGGCGCGGGCGTTGGCGCGGTATTCCTCGGCGTTCTCGGCGTCGATCGCGGCGAGTTCCTCGGCGACGCGCTCGGCGACGGCCGCGACGGTGGGCAGGCTGAACCACACGTGCTCGTTTTCGCCGGCGCCACCGTGCTCCTGGCCGGCGCCACCGTGCTCGTGGCCCGCGCCACCGTGGTCGTCGCCGTGCTCCTCGTCAGCGTGGTCGTGGCCGGAGTGGTCGTGGTCGGAGTGGTCGTGGTCGGCGACGGCGCCACCGGTGACGCGCGTGAACTCGTCGACGGCCCGCACGACCGGCACGTCGTCGGCGTTCTCGAGCGCGAGGTCCACGAACCCGTCGTAGCCGGCCCCGTTGTAGACCACCAGGTCGGCGGTGGCGACGGCCGCCGCGTCCGTCGGGCTGGCCTCGTAGGAGTGCGGATCGGCCGCCGGGTCGGAGATGACGGACTCCACCGTGGCGTTGTCGCCGGCCACCTGCTCGGCGATGTCGGCGTACACGGTCGTCGAGGCGACCACCTCGGGGCCGTCGCCCTCGCCCGTGGCGGCCTGACCGTCGGTGCCGCAGGCGGCGAGCGACCCCGCGCCGAGCAGGGTCACCGCGAGCGCGGCCAGCGCTCTGTGCGGAAGGATGCGCTTCTGGCGGGGGGTCGACGACACGAGCACCACTCTCGTAGTAATGGGAACCGTTGTCGTTAAGTGTAGAACCGCGAACGCCCCGGTGTGTGACTCAGGGGGTGCGACGAGTACGGGACCGCGGGGCGGGCGGGGCGGCGTCGACGCACGCCGCGAGGTCGGCCGCGCGCGCCGCGGGGTCAGCTGCGCAGGTCGGCGAGGGTGTCGAGCAGCTCGACCACCGCGGGGATGTCGGCCACGCGGTGGGCGGCCGCGGTCTCGCCCTCGCCGACCTTGATGCCCACGTCCTGCGGGCGCAGGCGGGTGAAGCCGCGCTCGTCGGTGACGTCGTCGCCGATGAACAGCGCGACCTCGGCGCCGGTCTGCTCGACCATCTTCTCGATGGCCGCGCCCTTGCTCGCCTCGCGGACGGCGATCTCCACGACGTTCTTACCCTCGGTGACGAACACCCCGTCGAGGGCGGCCGGCCCGGCCATCGCCTCGGACTGCGCACGGTCGCGCGCGGCGGGATCCGGCACCGGCCGGACGTGCAGGACGGCGGCGGTGGGCTTGGTCTCGACGTGGGCGCCGGGGGTGCGGGAGACGATGTCCTCCAGCTCGGAGCGCACCCGCTCGAGGAGCGCCACCTCGTCGTCGTCGAGGGGTGAGTCGAACCCGCCCTCCCACTCCGACCCGTGGCTCCCCACCAGCACCACCGGGGCGCCCGCGCCGCTCACCTCGCACAGGGCGGCGCGGTTGCGGCCCGACAGCAGCGCCACGGTCGTGCGGGGCAGGTCCGCGAGGCGCGCCAGCGCGTCCGCGGCACCGGGCGCGGGTACGGCGCTGGTGGGGTCGTCGACGAACGGCGCGAGCGTGCCGTCGTAGTCGCACGCCACCACCAGGGTGGGCGCCGCGGCAGCGCGTCGGAGGGCCTCGTCGAGCGTCTCGGGTGGCGTCATGTGGCTCAGGATAGGCGCGGTGACGACGTGAAAACCCTCTACCGGCGATGTGACGCGTGCTACGTTAAGCAAACCCATAGGAACCACCAGTCGGGCGTGGCGACCACGTACCGGAGAGCGCATGAGGATCGGGCACACGGGTGAGCCTGGTGTCCGACCGCGATCGGAAGGTTGAAGACCATGGCACCATCAGCGCTGAAGACATCTTTACGCCGTCGTTCGAAGGGCATGGTCGCCGCCGTCGCGGTGGCCGCGCTGGCGCTCACGGGATGTACCTCGACGGACACCGACGACGACTCCAGCCTGCTGCAGACGCTGCAGGAGCGCGGCAGCGTCACGGTCGGCTTCGCCGGAGAGGCGCCGTACTCGTTCATGGAGAACGGGGAGCTGACCGGCGCGACCGTGGCGCTGCACCGCGAGATCTTCGGCAATCTCGGCATCGAGACCGTCGAGGGCGTGAACGCCGACTTCGGCGCCCTCATCCCCGGCCTGCAGGCCAACCGGTTCGACGTGGTCAGCGCGGGGATGTCGATCCTGCCGGAGCGGTGCGAGCAGGCCGCGTTCAGTGAGCCGGAGTTCAACTACACCACCGCCCTCATGGTCACCGAGGGCAACCCGATGAACCTCACCGACATGCAGTCGGTGGCGGACAGCGGGGCGCGGCTGGCGACAATGACGGGCGCGATCGAGTCCGACTACGCGACTGAGCTGGGCATCGAGTCCATGCAGGTCGCCACCCCGCAGGACGGGATGGACGCGGTGACGTCCGGACGCGCCGACGTCTTCGCGCTGACCGGGATCTCGCTCAACTGGATGAAGAACAACAACCCCGACGCGCCCGTCGAGGTCACCCAGTCGTTCGTCGCCGAGATCAACGGCGTGCCGCAGGTCGGCGCCGGCGGCACGGTGTTCCGCACCGACGACCAGGAACTGCTGGACGCCTACAACGAGGAACTGGCGAAGATCACGTCCGACCCGGAGAAGTACCTCTCCATCGTGGGCGAGTTCGGGTTCACGGAAGAAGAGATGCCCGATCCCGAACTGACGACCGCCGACCTGTGCGCCGGGGTCGAGTAGCCGGCGGTGGACAGTAATATCGATGCCTTCCTGGAGGCGTGGCCACGCTTCCAGGAAGGCATCGTCACCACCATCTACCTCACTCTCGGTGGCGCGGCCCTCGCGTTCGCGCTGGCGCTCGTGCTCGGTGTCGCGGCGGGCTCCCGCTTCATGCTCATCCGCGGGGTGTCGAGGACGATCGTCGAGTTCTTCCGCGGGACCTCCCTCCTGGTGCAGCTGTTCTGGCTGTTCTTCGTCCTGCCGCTGCTCGGCTACGAACTCGACCCGCTGTTCTGCGGGATCCTGGCGCTGGGGCTCAACTACGGCGCCTACGCGGCCGAGGTGGTCCGCGGGTCGCTGGCGGCCGTGCCGGCCCCGCAGTGGGAGGCCGCACTGGCCCTGAACTTCACGTCGTGGCAGCGCCTGTACCGGGTCGTGTTCCCGCAGGCGTGGGTGCAGATGATCCCGCCGCTCAACAATCTGCTGATCCAGCTGCTCAAGGGAAGCGCACTGGCCAGCTTCATCCTGCTCCAGGACCTGACCTTCCACATCGGCGAGCTGCGGCGGGTCACCGGCGACACCGTCTTCGCCTTCGGGGTCGGACTGGTGCTGTACTTCCTCATCGCCTACGTCCTCACCCTGTTCATGAACATGCTCGAGGTCGGCGCGAAGTCCCGACTCGGGGTCGGGCCGTCGATGCGTGAGGTTCTGAGTCTGCGACCCGAACGGGTCGACGAGGCAGTGGGGGTCGGACGATGAGTGTCGACTGGAGTTGGGAACGCGCCGCCGAGGCCGTGCCCGTCCTGCTCGAGGGCTTCAGGATCACGCTGCTCGCCACCGTGGTCGGATTCCTCATCGCCGCCGCGCTGGGGCTGGTCGTGGCGGTGCTCCGTCGGGCCGCGCCCGCGGTGATCACCGTGCCCCTGCGGATGGTGACCGAGTTCATCCGGCTCACCCCGCTCGTGGTGCAGCTGCTGTTCGCCTACTTCCTGCTCCCGCAGTTCACCGCGCTGCAGATCGGCATCGGCGTGATCGGCGTGCACTACGCGACCTACATGGCGGAGGTGTACCGCGCGGGCATCGACGCCGTGCCGCGCGGACAGTGGGAGGCGGCGCAGGCGCTGTCCCTGCCCGCGGGGCGGACGTGGCGGGCGGTCGTGCTCCCGCAGGCGATCCGTAACACCGTCCCGGCGCTCGGCAACTACGCGATCTCGCTGTTCAAGGACACCCCGTTCCTGTTCGCCATCACCGTGGTGGAGATGGTCACGGCAGCGCAGCAGTACGGTGCCCGGAACTTCCAGTACCTCGAGCCGATCACGCTCGCCGGCGTGATCTTCCTCCTCGCGAGCTACCCGACATCGATTCTCATCCGGAGACTGGAGAAGTCCCTTGCCTACTGACGACACCACCCCGGCCGGCGACGCCCCCGCCGGTCACACGGCCCCGGCCGGGCCGGGGTCCGCGGGCGCCGACGACGCCCCGATGGTGGTGTTCGAGAAGGTGGTCAAGAAGTTCGGCGACCACACCGTCCTGGACCACCTCGACTTCACCGTCCGACGCGGTGAGCGCGTGGCGCTGATCGGCCCGAGTGGATCGGGCAAGACGACGATCCTGCGGCTGCTGATGACGATCGAGTCGGTGGACGACGGTGTGATCTGGGTGGAGGGCGAGCCGCTGACCCACCAGCTCAGGGACGGCAAGCTGGTCAGACCCTCCCAGAAGCACCTGCGTGCCGTCCGCTCGAAGATCGGCATGGTGTTCCAGCAGTTCAACCTGTTCCCCAACATGACGGTGCTGAGGAACATCACCGAGGCTCCCATCCACGTCCTGGGGCGCTCCAAGGAGGAGGCGGAGGCGCGGGCGCGGGAACTCCTGGCGACCGTGGGGCTCTCCGACAAGGAGAACGCCCACCCCACCACTCTCTCGGGCGGCCAGCAGCAGCGTGTCGCCATCGCCCGCGCGCTCGCCATGGACCCCGACATCCTGCTGCTCGACGAGGTCACCTCGGCGCTCGACCCGGAGCTGGTGGCGGACGTGCTCGGGGTTCTGCGGATGATCGCCGAATCCACCGACATCACGATGCTCATCGTCACCCACGAAATGGGCTTCGCCCGCGACGTCGCCGACCGCGTGCTCGTGTTCGACAAGGGCAAGATCGTCGAGGAGGGGACGCCGGAGGCGATCTTCACCGACCCGCAGCAGGAGCGGACCCGCACGTTCCTCAAGGCCGTCCTCGACCGCTGAGACCCGCGGGTCAACGGGACCTTGACCGAGGGCCGCCGCGCTGTACGATTGTCGACAATCAGACGGTTCGGCGGAAGGTGCCCGCATGACATTCACCCTGACGGCGCTGGAACTCGCCGAGTGCTTCCGGGACGGCGCGTACTCCCCGGTGGAGTCGGCCGAGGAGGCGCTCGACGCCATCGAGCGGGTGGACGGGGGGATCAACGCCTTCTGCCATGTCGACCGCGAGGCGACCCTCGCCGAGGCCCGGCGCTCCGAGGAGCGGTACAGGAGCGGTGCGCCGCTCGGTCCGCTCGACGGGGTGCCCACGTCGATCAAGGACATCTTCTACACCCGGGGCGTCCCGACCCTGCGGGGCTCCCACCTGCTGGCCGACAAACCGGGTGCTGCCGATCCGGGGTCCTGGCCAGACGACGCACCGGTGACCTCCGCGGTCCACGAGGCCGGATGCGTGGTGATCGGCAAGACCACGACCCCGGAGTTCGCCTGGAAGGGCGTCACCGACAACACGCTCACCGGGATCACTCGCAACCCGCACGACCCGGCCCTGACCCCGGGCGGCTCGAGCGGCGGGGCGGCGTCGGCGGTCGCCGCCGGGCTCGGGCAACTCGCGCTGGGCACCGACGGCGGCGGCTCGGTCCGGATCCCCGCAGCGTTCTGCGGGATCGTCGCGCTCAAACCCACCTACGGGGTCATCCCGATGTTCCCCTCGAGCCCGTTCGGCACGCTCGCGCACGCCGGGCCGATGACCCGCACCGTGTCCGACACCGCCGTGTTCATGGACGCCCTGCTGCGCCCCGACCCACGGGACTGGTCCGCCGTCCCCGCGCGCGCCACCACGCCCGGTCCCGGCGGGTACCTGGCCGCGGCGACCGAGGGGACCCGCGGCGACCGCCCGCTCGAGGGCCTACGGGTCGCCTACAGTCCGACGCTGGGCTTCGGCCGTAACGATGCCGACGTCGAGCGCGAGGTCACCCGCGCGGTCGGCGTCCTCTCCGACCTCGGCGCGCACGTCGACACCGTCGACCCGGGCGTGACCGATCCCGTCGACGCGTTCCACGTCCTGTGGTTTGCGGGCCTCGCCGCGGTCCTGGCGCCGCACGGGCCGGACGCGATCGAACGCGTGGACCCGTCGATGCGCGAGGCCCTGGGCCGGTACCACGACTACTCCGCCGCCGACTATCTCGACGCGGTCGCCGTCCGCATGGCGCTGGGGGCGAGAATGGCCGATTTTCACCAGCAGTACGACATCCTCATCACGCCCACCACCCCGATCCCGGCTTTCGAAGCGGGTTCGGACGTGCCGCCGGGCTGGCACAGCCCCGACTGGACCTCGTGGACGCCCTACACTTATCCGTTCAACATGACCCAGCAGCCAGCGCTGAGCGTCCCGTGCGGGACGACCGACGCCGGACTCCCGGTGGGCCTGCAGGTGGTGGGGGCCCGCTTCGAGGACCGGCTCGTCGTCCGGGTCGGCGCCGCCCTCGAGGCCGCGCTGGGCAGGGTGATGCCCACGCCGCGGGTCCACGCCGGCGGCTCGGGGGGCGGCGACCGATGACGACTTCCGTCCCGGAACCCGGCGCCGGGCCGGCCGCGGTGCCCGCTGCGGAGTCCGCCCCTGATCACGCCCCGAGCCTGGCCCCCGTCGTCCGCGAGTCGACGCCCTCGCTCATCGCGCGGACGCTCCGGCGGGCGATCTCCGACGGCACGTTCGCCCCGGGCACCCAGCTCGGCGAGGCCGGGTTGGCGCGTTCCCTCGGCGTGAGCCGCGGCCCGCTGCGCGAGGCGATGCAGCGACTGACGCAGGAGGGGCTCCTGGTTTCCCACCGCAACCGCGGGCTCTTCGTCGCCGACCTGACCCCCGAGGCCGTCGAGGACATGTACCTGCTGCGCACGACGGTCGAGACGGCCGCCCTCGACCGGGTGCTCGACCTCGGTCTGGGGGCCGACACGGCCGACGCTCTCGACGCCGCCGTCGACGCCATGGCCGCCCTCGCCGACGAGCCGCGATCCGCGGCCATGGTCGCGGCGGATCTGGACTTCCACCACGCCCTCGTCGAGGCCGCGCGGAGCCCGCGGCTGTCACGCGTGCACGAGACGGTGCTGGTCGAGACGAGCATGTGCCTGCGCGCCATGCGCGGTACGTATTCGGACGCCGCGTCCAGGCTCGCCGAGCACCGCGCGATCGCCGACGCGGTCCGCGCGGCGGACCCGGGCCCGGCGCGCGCGCTGCTGGTGGACCACATGAGGGACGGGCTCGCCCGGGTCCTCGGATCCGGCGCGGCGGTCTGACCTGGCCCGGGCGCGCAACCGTCTGACGCGGCCGCGGGCCCGGGCCGGGGGCGCACAGGGTCAGTGGACGGGTTCGAACCCGTTCTTCAGAGCCCAGGCGACCGCCTGCGGCCGGGTCGTCACGCAGATCTTGCGGTAGGCGTCCCGGATGTAGGACTTCACGGTGTTGATCGACAGGTAGCAGGCCGAGGCGATGTCCTCGTTGGACAGTCCCTGTGCGATGAGCGCGAGCATCTCGGCCTCGCGCGGGGACAGCCCGGAGTCCCCGGTGGGCCACACGGCGTACGGTCCGGTGTCCCCATCGCGGGCCGCCGCGGTCAGGGTCTCCCCGGCCGCGATGCGTTCGATCCCCGCGACGAGCTCCTCGCCGACCAGCGACTTGGCGAGGAAGCCGCGCGCGCCCGCCGCGACCGCCTCGTCCACGGCGCGGGGGTCGGTGATGAACGAGTACACGACCACGGCGCCGACATGCGGCTCACGCGCCAGCTGGGCGCACTGGTCCTGCCATCCGGGTCCGGAACCGAACGTGTCGAACAGCACCACGTCGACGGGCTCGGGCACGCGTGTGTCGCCGTGTCCGGGCAGAAGCGTCACACGGTCCGCGTACGGGCCCAGCAGCGCCTCCACACCGGCGATGACCAGCGGATAATCGTTGAGGACCGTGACCGTCACAGGCATGAAGAAACTTTAGCAGTGTTGACCCATCCCACCCGTGGGGGTGTGCCGAATCACCTCCGATCTGACGGAAGCTGGAACGGACGGTGGGAGGAAAGATGCAGCACAGCGTGTTGACCAAGACCGACGAGCAGTGGGCCTGGGCCGATCACGGTCGGTGCCGGGACATTCCGGACCTGTTCTACAACGGGGAGGACGAGGCCAAGTCGACGCGGCGGCGCAAGGAGGCCGCGGCCAAGAAGCTCTGCGCGCAGTGCCCCGTCATCGACGCCTGCCGCCGCCACGCCACGTACAACCGCGAGCTGTACGGCGTGTGGGGCGGGATGACCGAGGCCGAGCGCCACCGTCAGGCCGGCCGCGTCCGCACCGGCTAGCGGCCCCGGGTCCGGCCGGCGGGCCTGACGCTTCCCACCGGCCCGTCCCGCCCCACCGGCCCGTCCCGCCCCACCGGCCCGCCCCCCAGGCCGGCCGGTCAGTACACGGGGATCGCGACGAGCTTGGTCTCGAGGAACTCCTCGATCCCCGTCGTCCCGCCCTCGCGCCCCAGCCCGGACTGCTTGATCCCGCCGAACGGCGCGGCCGGGTTGGAGACGACGCCGACGTTGATGCCGACCATGCCGGCCTGGAGCCGCTCGGACATGGTCAGCGCGCGGTCGAGGTTCTCGGTCATGACGAACGAGACCAGCCCGTACTCGGTGTCGTTGGCCAGCGCGACGGCCTCGTCGTCGGTGTCGAACGGCACGAGCGCGGCGACGGGGCCGAAGATCTCGGTGGACATCAACCGGGCGTCCGGGGTGACGCCGGTGAGGACGGTGGGCGGGTAGAAGAAGCCGGGGCCCTCGCCGCGGGTGCCGCCGGTCAGCACCTCGGCGCCGCGGCTCACGGCGTCGTCGACCAGCTCGGCGACCTTGTCCACGGCCTTCTCCTCGACCAGCGGGCCCACGTCGGTGCCCTCGGCGGTGCCGTCGCCCACGGTGAGGGCGGCCATCCGCTCGGTCAGCCGGCGGCCGAACTCGTCGAGCACCGACCGGTGGACGAGGATGCGGTTGGCAGACGTGCACGCCTCGCCCATGTTGCGCATCTTGGCGGCCATCGCGGCGTCGACCGCGGTGTCCATGTCCGCGTCCTCGCACACCACGAACGGCGCGTTCCCGCCGAGCTCCATGGACGTGCGCAGCACGCCGCGCGAGCACTGTTCCAGCAGCTTGCGGCCGACGGGCGTGGAGCCGGTGAAGGAGAGCTTGCGGGCGATCCCGGAGTCGATCCACGGCTCCACCACGCCGCCGGCGTCGGTCGTGCACACCACGTTGAGCACGCCGTCGGGCAGGCCGGCCTCGCGCAGCACGTCCACCACGTACAGGGACGTCAGCGGCGTGAGGTTGGCGGGCTTGAACACCATGGTGCAGCCGGCGGCCACGGCGGGGCCGATCTTGCGGGTGGCCATGGCCAGCGGGAAGTTCCACGGGGTGATGAGGATGGACGGGCCCACCGGCTCCTGCGTCACCATGAGCCTGGTCTTGCCGTCGGGGGAGCGGCGGGCGTCCCCGTGGATCCGGGAGGCCTCCTCGGAGAACCAGCGGAAGAACTCGGCGCCGTAGGTGACCTCGCCGCGCGCCTCGGCCAGCGGCTTGCCCATCTCACTCGTCATGAGCAGGGCGATCTCGTCGGCCCGGTACACCAGCAGCTCGTAGGCGCGGCGCAGGATCTCGGCGCGCTCGCGCGCGGGGACGGCGGCCCAGCTCTCCTGCGCCCGCCCGGCGGCGGAGATCGCGGCGGTGGCGTCGTCGGCGCCGCCGTCGGCGAGGGTGGCGATGGTCTGCCCGGTGGCCGGGTTGACCACGTCGAACGTGGCGCCGGAGGCGGCGTCGCGCCACTGCCCGTCCACGTACACGCCGGTGCCGAGTCCGGCGATGATGTCGGTGACGGAGCGGGTCATGAGGGCCTCCTGGTGGTGGACGGGACGGTGGCGTCGGGAGCGGGGCTGGTGGGTTCGGGTCTGGCGGGATCGAGGAGCTCGAAGAGATGCCGCCCGGTACGGCCGAGGTGGTCGGTCTGGGTGGCGCACGAGAACCCGTCGGTGAGGACCGGCGCGTCGGGGTCGGCGCGCAGGGCGGGCGCGAGGGCCTGTTCGGCGACGGCGGCGGTGACGGCCTCGTGGCCGGCCGTGAACCCGAAGTCGCCGGCGACGCCGCAGCAGCCGGTGGCCTCGCGGACCGAGCCCACGCCCAGGGCGGTGAGCGTCGCGCGTTGCACGCGGTTGCCGAACGTCGCGTACTCGTGGCAGTGGGTCTGGACGGTGACGCGGTCGGGTGCGGTGCCGCCGGGCCAGGCGGGCGCCCGGCCCTCCGCGGCGAGGCGGCCGAGGTGGTCGGCCGACGAGCGGATCCGCGCCGCGACGCGCCGGGCCACGTCGGCGTCGGGGGTGTCGGCGAGGAGGTGGGGGAGGTCGCCGCGCAGGGTGGCCGCGCAGGAGGGTTCGACGACCACGACGGGCACCTCCGCCCCGTCCGGCCCGCGGATGCCGTCGAGGTGGCGGGCGGTCGCGCGCATCGTGCGGCGGGCGGCGTCCAGTCGGCCGGTGGTGACGTGGGTCAGGCCGCAGCAGTGGCCGGCCGAGCAGGCGACGGAGGTGTGCGAGCCGCCCAGCACGCGGGCGGCGGCGCCGGCGACGTGCGGGCGCAGTCCCCGGGTGAACGAGTCGAGGAACAGCACGACCTCGGCGGACGTCCGCGCGCCCGCCGGATCGCCAGAGCCCCGTCGGCCCTTCCCGCGCCGGTCGCGGAGGTGCCACACGCTGTCGGGGACGCGGGCGAGCTCGTCGCGCAGCGCGCGGGCGGAGGCGAACCGCGGCAGCGCGCGTTCGCCGGTGATCCCGCCGAATCGCGCGGCGGCTCGCCCGACCGGGGTGGCGAGCAGGGCGTTGAGCGGTCCGGCCACGCGGACGGTGGCGCGCAGCCACAGCGGCAGCAGGCCGAGGGAGTAGTGGGCGCGCGGCCGCACGCGGCGGCGGTAGCGGCGGTGCAGCGCCTCGGCCTTGAAGGTGGCCATATCGACGCCGGTGGGGCAGTCCGAGGAGCACGCCTTGCAGGCCAGGCACAGCTCGAGCGACTCCTCGACCGCAGGGTCGTCCACGGCGATCGTGCCGCGCACGACCTCCTGGAGGACGCGGGCCCGGCCTCGGGTGGAGTCGCGCTCGTCGCCGGTCGCACGGTAGGACGGGCACATCACGCCGCCGGCGGAGGTGCGGCACCGGCCCACTCCGATGCAGGCCTGGACCGGGTGGGCGCCGTCGGCGGAGGTGAGCAGTCCCAGGTCGCGCCGGCCGACCCCCGGGCTGACGCCGGCCAGGGCGAGGTCCGCGTCGATCGGCCGGGTGGCGGTGAGCCCGCCGGGCGCGAGCAGGCCCGCGGGGTCCCAGATGCGCGCGAACTCCTCGAACGCGCCCAGCATCTCCGGCGAGTACATCAGCGGCAGCAGTTCCGAGCGGGCGCGGCCGTCCCCGTGCTCACCGGACAGGGAGCCGCCGTGGCGCACGGCGAGGTGGGCGGCGTCGGTGCAGAAGGCGCGGAAGACCGCCCGCCCGGCCTCCGAGCGCAGGTCGAACGTGATCCGGATGTGCATGCAGCCGGCGCCGAAGTGGCCGTACATCACGCCGGTGAGCCCGTGGCGGGCGAGCAGCTCGCGGAATTCGGCCAGGTAGTCGGCCAGTCGCTCGGGCGGCACGGCCGAGTCCTCCCAGCCGGGCCACGACTCGATGGTGGCGCCGGTGGCGGGGTCGGTGAGCCGGGAGCTCAGCCCGGCGCCGTCCTCGCGGACCCGCCACAGGTCGGCGCGGGTCACCGGGTCCGTCACGACGAGCGCCTCGAGGGCGTGGCCGTTGCGGGCCAGCTCGTCGGCCAGACCCGCCATCCGGGCCTCGAGCCCACCGCCGGCGCCGCCCGCCTCGCCGTCGTGCTCGTCGTCGTCGTTCCCGTCGTCGTCGAGCTCCACGAACAGCCACGCGCGCCCTTCAGGCAGGTCGGCCACGGCGTCGGCGCCGCGGCGCTGCCGCATGGTCGCCACGATCACCTCGTCGATCCCCTCCACGGCCGTGGGGCGGTGGCGCAGGATCGCCGGGACGTCCCGCGCGGCGTCCACGACGTCGGCGTAGCCCACCACCAGCAGGCCGGTGCGCGCGGCGCGGGGCACGGCGCGCATGGTCGCGGCGGTGACGATCGCGCACGTGCCCTCCGAACCGACCAGCGCGCGGGCCACGTCGAAGCCCTCCTCGGGCAACAGGTGACGCAGGTGGTAGCCGGAGACCTGGCGGGGGATGCGGCCGAGCTCGGTGCGGATCGCGGCGAGGTGCTCGGCGGCGAGGTCGCGCAGCTCGACGGTGAGGTGCTCGGCGCGCGCGGCGGCGGCCGCGTCGTCCGGGTCGGTGGCCTCGACGCCCCGGCGGGTGGCGGTGAGGCGCAGGCCGTCGGCGGTGACCAGGCGCAGCGACTCCACGTGGTCGGCGGTCCGGCCGTGACGCACCGAGTGGTTGCCGCAGGCGTCGTTGCCGATCGCCCCGCCCAGGCAGGCCCGCGACTGGCTCGAGGGGTCGGGGGCGAAGGTCAGGCGCGAGTCGGTGGCGTCGTGGACCGCGGCACGCAGGGCGGTGAGAACGGTGCCGGCCTCGGCGGTGACCGTCCGCGCGGCCTCGTCCACGGCCAGCACCCGGTGCAGGTGCCGCGACAGGTCCAGAACCAGCCCGGTGCCGACGGAGTTGCCGGCCATCGAGGTGCCGCCGCCGCGGGCGGTCGCGGGCACGCCGAGGCGGTGACACACGGCCAGCGCCGTGGCGACCTCGGCCTCCGAGCGGGGGAAGAGCACCGCGGACGGCACGACCCGGTAGTTGGAGGCGTCGTAGGAGTACTCGGCGACCCGGCGGCGATCGGCCTCGGGGGCCAGGCCCGCGGCGGTGAGCGCGTCGACCAGCTCGCCGACCGCCACCGTGGACCGGCCGGACCCACCGGCCCGGTCGGGCGCGGCCGCCTCGACGCGGGCGGTCACGCCGCCCCGTCGCACACCCGGTGCACGGCCCGGGCGAAGCGCTCGACGCCGGCGTCGACCTCCTCGGAGGTGACCACCAGCGCGGGGATGAGGCGCACCACCGACCCGGTCGGCCCGCACGTCAGGGTGAGCAGCTCCTCGTCCACGCACGCCTGCTGGACGGCCGTCGCCAGGCGCGCGGCCTCAAGCGCGCCGGCGCTGCCGGCGGGCGCGGTGGGATCGCCGAACTCGACGCCCAGCATGAGCCCGGTCCCGCGGATGTCGCAGATCTCGCTCACGTCCGCCAGGCTACGCCGCAGGCCGTCGAGGAGCTGGGCTCCGCGGTCTGCCGCGCGCTGCACGAGGTTCTCGCGCTCGACCACGCCGAGCGTCGCGACCCCGGCCGCGGCCGCCACGGCGTTGCCGCCGTAGGTGCCGCCCTGGGAGCCGGGCCAGGCCTTGGCCATGAGCTCGGTGGGCGCCGCGATCGCGGAGATGGGGAAGCCCGAGGCGATGCCCTTGGCGGTGATGATGACGTCCGGGACCAGGCCGTCGGTGTGCTGGTGGCCCCAGAACCGGCCGGTGCGCCCGATGCCGGCCTGGACCTCGTCCAGCACGAGCAGGGCGCCGATCCGGTCGGCGCGCTCGCGCAATCCCTGCAGGTAGCGCGGGGGAGTGGCCATGTACCCGCCGTCGCCGAGGACGGGCTCGATGAGGAACGACGCGATCTCCCGGGCGTCGACGCGCGTGGCCATGAGGTAGTCGAGCTCGGCCAGCGCGAAGTCCACGGCGTCGTCGGTGGTCCAGCCGTGACGCAGCGCGTGGGGGAACGGGGTCATCACCACGCCGCCCATGAGCGGGGAGAAGCCGGCGGAGAAGCGGGTGCCGGCCGTGGTGAGGCTGGCCGCGGCGACCGTGCGCCCGTGGAACCCACCCTGCACCGTGACGATGTTCGGGCGGCCCGTGGCCATGCGCGCCAGGCGCACGGCGGCCTCGACGGCCTCGGAGCCGGAGTTGGCGTAGAAGACCGAGTCGATGCCGGCCGGCAGGTGCTCGCCGAGCTTGGCGGTGAGCTCGAGCAGCGGCTGGTGCATGACGGTCGTGTACTGCGCGTGGATGATCTTCCCGCACTGCTCCTGCGCGGCGGCGACGACGTCGGGGTGGCAGTGCCCGGTGCTGGTCACGCCGATGCCGGTGGTGAAGTCCAGGTAGTCGCGTCCGTCGGTGCCGTGGATCCACGAGCCGAGGGCGTGGTCCACCACGACGGGCGTGGCCTGCTTGAGAAGGGGCGACAGGTGCGCGGTCATGCGGTCAGTGTGTGGCCGCCCCGGTCAATTGTCAACAATCCGACGATCACGCGTCGCGGCCGGACGGTCGCGATACCGTGGCCGCATGGACGCCCGTACCGACCCACGCCCCGCCCCCGGCTCCCGGCCGACCGTCGTCGTGCTCACCGCGGACGGCGTCGAGCCGCCCACCACGCTCGACGAGATCCGCGGCCTCGCCGACGTGCGCGAGTGCACGGCCGAGACCCTCGCCGACGCCCTCCCCGGGGCCGAGATCCTGCTGGTGTGGGACATCTTCTCCGACGCCCTGGCCGCGGCCTGGCACGCCGCGGACTCGCTGCGCTGGGTCCACGTGGCCGCGGCCGGCGTCGACAAGCTGCTCTTCGACGAGCTGCGCGACTCCGACGTCCTGGTCACCAACGCCCGCGGCGTCTTCGACGGCCCCATCGCCGAGTACGTCCTGGCGTGCGTGATGGCCCACGACAAGCGCTTCCACGAGACCGAGGCGCTCCAGCGCGCGGGGGTGTGGCGTCACCGCGAGACGACCCGGGTCGCGGGCCGGCGCGCCCTGGTCGTGGGCACCGGCGGGATCGGACGGGCCACCGCGCGGCTCCTGCGGGCGGTCGGACTCGACGTGGCCGGGGCGGGGCGACGACCGCGGGACGACGACGAGGACTTCGGCCGCGTCCTGGACTCCGCTCGCCTGGTCGACCATCTCGGCGACGTGGACCACCTCGTCATGGTGGCGCCGCTGACGGAGGCGACCCGGGGGATGCTCGGGCCCGCGGAGCTGGCCGCCCTTCCCGACGGCGCGCACGTGGTGAACGTGGGCCGCGGACAGCTCGTCGATCAGGACGCCCTCGCGCGTGAGATCGCGGCGGGCAGGCTCTCCGCGCACCTGGACGTCCTCGTCGTCGAACCCCTCCCCGAGGGCGACCCGCTCTGGACGCTGGATGGCGCGCACATCAGTCCCCACATGTCCGGCGACGTCGTGGGCTGGCGCGACACCCTCTCCGCACAGTTCCGCGACCACCTGCGCACATGGCTCGCCGGCGGCGAGCCCGGCCCCTCCGTGGACAAGAGTCGAGGATACGTCAGCGGTTGACGGGTTGTCCGAGGTCGTCGACACGGATACGGTCGGCCCCACGAGGGCGGCACCCCTCGTTTTCCCGAGTCAGCCGGGGTTTCAGGCTGAGGAGAGAAAGGAGTCGTAGTGACCATTGCCGTTGATGACTACCAGACCCGCGTGACCGGGCGTCCGGAGATCGTCGAACGCCGGGACCCCGTCATCTGGGGGAGCAGCCGGGATCCCGAGGTACTCGAGTTCGAGGAGAAGGGATACATCCAGCGTGAGGGCGCTCTGGACGCCGCGCGGATCGACGCCTGCTGGGAGGAGCTGCAGCGCTTCGGGGACGATCCCGCCATGAAGGACGACCCCCGGATCATCCGCGAGCAGGGCGGCCGGGCCGTCCGCTCGATCTTCGACGTGCACGAGCTCAGTGAGGTCGTGTGGGAGGCCGTCGAGCAGTCCGGCGCGATCGATCTGGCCCGCCAGATCCTCGGATCCGACGTGTATGTCCACCAGAGCCGGCTCAACTACAAGCCGGGCTTCGCCGGTGGCGCGTTCTACTGGCACTCGGACTTCGAGACGTGGCACGCCGAGGACGGCATGCCCAAGCCGCGCGCCTGCAGCGCCTCGCTGGCGCTCACGCCCAACGAGACCTACAACGGTCCGCTGATGATCATGCCGGGCACGCACAAGTACTACGTCCAGTGCGCCGGCGAGACGCCCGACGACTACTACAAGGAGTCGCTCGTGACGACCGCCCCGAAGGTCGGCGTGCCGTCCGAGGAACACATCACCGAGATGTACCGCGAGTACGGACTCGACGTCCTCACCGGCGGCGCGGGCTCCATGACGATGTTCGACTGCAACGCGCTGCACGCCTCGGGGGGCAACATCACCCCGCTGCCGCGCGCCAACGTGTTCATCGTCTTCAACAGTGTCGAGAACGAGCTCACCGAGCCGTTCGCGGGCACCCCGCCGCGCCCGGACTTCCTCGCGCGTCGGCCCTGAGGTCTCGCGCGTCGCGCTGAGACTCGCGCGTCGGCACCGAGGCCAGCTCACACGCCGCCCGGGGGGTCCAGGCCGACCTCCCGGGCGGCGGCGGTGAACGCCGCGACGAACGCCTGGAGCGGGCGCCTCCGGGCGTCGCGCCGACGGTGGGTGATCGAAACCGTCCTGGTGAGCCCGTCCGTCAGCGGCAGCACGTCCACGTCGGCCGGGAACGTGCTCAGACCGAGATCGGACGCGAGTGTGACGCCGAGGCCGGCGGCGACCAGGGCCAACGCCGTGGACTGCTCGCCCGCCTCGTGTCGCACCTCCGGCTCGAAGCCCGCGTCCCGGCACGCGATCCGCACCGCCCGGCCGAAATGCGAGCGCGGGTGCGCGATCACCCACGGCGCTCCCGCGAGGTCGGACAACGACACCTGTGCGGACGGCATCGACCCGCGCGGCACCACCGCGTGCAGGGTCTCCTGGGCGATCGGCAGCCGCACGAGGTCCGGCACGTCCGCCATGGCGTAACTCGAGTAGTCCAGCACGAACGACAGGTCCAGCGAGCCGTCGCGGACCGCGCCCGTCGTGTCCTCCGGGGCCAGCTCGCGGCTGCGCACGACGATCCCCGGATGGTCGCGGGACAGTATCGCGATCCCGGCGGGCAGCAGCGTGGTGGCCACCGAGGCCCACACCCCGGCCGTGAGCGTCGTTCCGACGCCCGCGCGGGCCGATTCCATCGCGTGGCCCGCGTCCTCCACCGCGGACAGGATCGTGCGCGCGTGCTCCGCCAACACGAGTCCCGCCTCCGTCAGCGCGAGACCGCGTCCGCGCTTCTCGAACAGCGGCGTCCCCGCCTCGCGCTCGAGCAGCGAGAGCTGCTGCGACACGGCCGAGACGGTGTACCCCAGGCCCGCGGCGACCGACGTGACGGTGCCCCGTCGCTCCAGTTCGTGGAGCAACCGCAGGCGGTGCAGGGACGGCTCCATGCCCCCGAGCGTAGGAGCGCGCGCCCCGACCGTGCAGGAAAAGTGAACGGTCGGGTCCATGAAGTCTCGCTGGACCCGCCCAGTGTGCGAACCCATGCTGGGGACACCCCCGCCGGACCCGCCGACGGACGAGGTCGCCGAGGAGGCGAGCACCATGACATCCATCGAGATCCCGGGCACGACCGGCCACACGGGAGCCGGCAGGCAGACCGTGCCCGCCGCACAGACCGTTTCCGCACCGGCCACGGCTCCCGCCACGATTCCGGCGGCGACTCCGGCCGAGACGTCGGGCGCCCGCCGCGAGCCCTACCTGCGCCTCCACTGGGAGGACGACCAGACTGGCGCCCGCGGCTACCTCGTCGTGGACACGCTCGTCGGCGGTCTGGCCACCGGCGGCACCCGCATGCGCGCCGGATGCACCCTGCGCGAGGTCGAGGACCTGGCCCGCGGCATGACCCGCAAGACCGCCGCCTTCGACCTGCCCGTCGGCGGCGCCAAGGGCGGCATCGACTTCGACCCCAAGGACCCGCGGGCCGTCGAGGTGCTCGGCCGGTTCTGCGAGGCCATGCGCCCGTTCCTCGACCGGCACTGGGTGACCGCCGAGGACCTGGGCGTGCCGCAGCACCTCATCGACGAGGTCTTCGGCCGCCTCGGCATGCGGCAGTCGTACCACGCGGCGATCGAGCGGTCCTCCGACCCCGCGGCCACGGCCGATCGGATCTTCCGCGGGCTCACCGCCGAGGTCCCGGGCGGGCTCCTGGGCGACGTGATCGGTGGCTACGGGGTCGCGCAGGCCTGCCTCGCGGCGGCCCACGTGCGCGGCTGGGACATCGAGCGCACGTCGGTCGCGATCCAGGGCGTCGGCACCATGGGCGGTGGCGCCGCCTGGTACCTGCACGAGGCCGGGGTGCGGGTGGTCGCGCTCGCCGACGCCGCCGGAACCCTCTACGACCCCGCCGGCCTCGACGTCCCCGCGCTGCTGGCGACCCGCGACCGCTTCGGCGAGATCGACCGCGCCGCCGTCCCCGCCCGGGTGCAGCGTCTGGACCGCGACAGCATTCTCGGCATGGACGTCGACGTGCTGGTGCCCGCCGCCGTCTCGTACGCGATCACCGCCGAGAACTGCGCGCAGGTCACGGCGCCGATCGTCGTGGAGGCCGCTAACGCCGCCACCACCGCCGACGCGGAACTCGACCTCACGACCCGCGGCATCGCGGTGCTGCCGGACTTCGTGGCCAACGCCGGTGCCGTCGCCTGGGCGTGGTGGCTCATCCTCGGCGAGGTCGATGACCGGTCCGAGACGTCGTTCCTGCGTCTCGGACGCGAGATGACGGCGAAGGTCGCGGACCTGCTCACCGGCTGGGACCCGAGCAACGGCCCGCTGCGGTGGGCGGCCGACGTCTCCGGAAAGATCCGGACGGTGCCGCCGGTCGTCGTGCCCTGACCGCGGGCCGGGCCCCCGCTCCCGAGGCGCTCGGGCCCCGCACCCGCCGCCGCCCCCACCCGCCACAGCCCGCACAGCCAGGCGCCCGGCACCCGCGCCTGCCGCAGCCCGCACAGCCGCACGTCGCCATGGCGTCTCGCTCGCCCCGAAGGGTGGGCGAGACGCCATCGTCAGGAGCGGCTGCAGCTCAGGCGTACAGGCGCAGGAGCGAGACGCCATCGTCAGGAGCGGCTGCAGTTCAGGCGTACAGCCGCAGGAGCGAGACGCCAAGAGCGGGAGCGGCTGCGTGGGCACGCGCAGGAGCGAGACGCCTTCGTCAGGAGCGGCTGCGTGGGAACGCGTCCGAGCCCCCGCCGCGCGCACTGTCAGACTGCGCGGCCTTATCCGGCGGCGGTGTCGGCGGCCCCGGCGGCCTTATCCTGCGGCGGCGTCGTCAGCCTCGCCGGCCTCGTTGCCGTTCCCGTTTCCGATCGCCGTGTGCAGACGCGCGCGGCGGGGGGAGTCGTCGGTGCCCAGAAGCAGGTCGATCGTCAGCGCCAGCCGGGTGGCGACATCCGCAGCCGACGACCGCCGGGTGAGCCACGAGACCAGGTTGGACATCCACACGTCCGAGATCACGCGCGCGATCGAGAGCTGGAGCTCGTCCGGCTCACCCTGCGCCAGTGCGCGGGCGATGATGCGATCCATGAGGAAGCCGACCTCCTCGACCTCGTTGGCCACGGAGGCGTCGGCGAACATGAAGGCCCGCGTCATGGCCTCGGTGAGATTGGGGTCGCGCTGCATCGACTTGGTGATCATGTCCACCACGACCTTCATCCGCTCCTGCGCAGTGTCACCGGGCGGGGCCGAACGCTCGGTGCGCTGGTCGAGCCGGCGGAACTCGCGGGCGAGCGCCGAGACGAGCAGGTGCACCTTCGACGGGAAGTACCGGTAGAGGGTGCCCACGGCGACCTCGGCCTTCTCGGCCACGGCGCGCATCTGCACGGCCTCGTACCCGCCCTTGGCGGCCAGGGCCAGCGTGGCGTCGAGGATCCGGCGGCGGCGCTCACGTTGCGACGACGTGCTGGGCTCGTCGGCTCTCGGGGCGGCGTCGGACGCGGCGGCGGAGCCGGTGTCGGTCGAGCTCTTGGTCATGGCAACGAACCTTCTGCGCTGGTCGGATCGGGACTGCTGATCGGGCTGGCGGTCTCGGGTTGGCGTACCGGGCGGGGACCCGGGTGTACCGATCGGACCCTGCTGGTGCATTCTAGAACACGCTACCTAGAACACGTTCTATTATGGGTGTGTACGCGCGGGTCCTCGAGCCCCGCGCCGGGTACGCGTCCCCCGCCCGAGTCGAGGAGCCTGCAGTGAGTATCGCCACCACACCGGACCAGACCGAGATCCAGAGTTCGATCAAGGCCTGGGCGAAGTCCGCCGATCCCGTGGCTACGGTACGCGCCCAGGAGGAGGATCCGGAAGCCTGGAAGGCGGTGTGGCCCCGACTCGCCGAGCTGGGGCTGTTCGGTGTCGCGATCGCCGAGGAGCACGGCGGCGCCGGCGCCGAGATCGTCGACCTGGCCTGCATGCTCGAGACCGCCGCCGCCCACATGGCGCCTGGGCCGGTCCTGTCCACCGCCGTGGCCGGGGTGTTGGTCTCCCGCGCGGGCGGGCCCGTGGCGCAGGCGCTGGGGGAGACCCTCGCCGAGGGCGGCCTCCCGGTGGGCGTGTGCCTGGGCATCGGCACCGCGACGCTCGACGGCTCGGGCGAGGTCACGGGCGACCCCGGCATCGCCTACGGCGGCACCCCCGACGGAGGGCTGCTCCTGCCCGTCGAGGTCGCCGGCGCCACCCGCTGGGCGCTGCTCGAGGCGGGCACCGCGGGCGTCACCGTCACCCCGTCGACGCCTTACGACATCTCGGCCTCGATCGGCCGCGTGCGCCTGGAGGGCGTGACGATCCCGGCCGACCGGATCCTCGAGGGTGTCACCACCGAGCACGTCCACCAGCTGTTCGTCACGCTGGCCGCGGCGGAGGCGGCGGGCGTCGCCGACTACACGCTCGCCACGGCCGTGGACTACGCCAAGATCCGCGAGCAGTTCGGCCGCACCATCGGCTCGTTCCAGTCCATCAAGCACCTCGCTGCCGACATGCTCTGCCGCACCGAGCAGGTCCGGGCGCTGGCGTGGGACGCCGCCGTCGCGGCGGAGGACCTCACCGCCTCCGACTCCGAGCTGCCCGTCGCCGCCGCGGTCGCCGGGGCGCTGGCCTTCGACAACGCCGTGCGCAACTCCCAGGACTGCATCCAGATCCTCGGCGGCATCGGCTTCACCTTCGAGCACGAGGCCCACTTCTACATGCGGCGCGCGAGCGCGCTGCGCCAGATCATCGGCGGCTCCGCCCGCTGGCGGCGCAGCCTGGCCGAGCTCACCCTCGCCGGCAAGCGCCGTCACCTCGACATCGACCTGTCCGAGATCGACGGGCTGGACGCCAAGCGCGAGGAGCTCCGCGCCCTGGTGGCGAAGGTCGCCGCCGTGGAGGGCGACGAGCGCAAGCAGGCGCTGGCCGACACCGGCCTGTTCATGCCGCACCTGCCCGAGCCGTGGGGCCTGGGCGCGGGCCCGGCCGAGCAGCTGCTCATCGACGAGGAGCTCGAGGCCGCCGGCGTCACCCGCCACGACATCACGATCGGCGGCTGGGCGGTGCCGACCATCCTGCAGGCCGCCCCCGAGCACGCCGAGAAGCTGGTGCGTGACACCATGGCCGGGAAGATCAGGTGGTGCCAGCTGTTCTCCGAGCCCGGCGCCGGCTCCGACCTCGCCGCCCTGCGCACCACCGCCGAGAAGGTCGACGGCGGCTGGAAGCTCAACGGCCAGAAGGTGTGGACGTCGCTGGCCCGCGAGGCCGACTGGGCGATGTGCCTGGCCCGCACGGACAAGGACGCCCCCAAGCACAAGGGCATCACCTACTTCCTGGTGGACATGCGCTCGGAGGGCATCCGGACCCGGCCGCTGCGCGAGATCACCGGCGAGGCCCTGTTCAACGAGGTTTACCTCGAGGACCTGTTCGTGCCCGACGAGTTCCAGATCGGCACGGTGAACGACGGCTGGAAGATCGCCCGCACGACGCTGGCCAACGAGCGCGTGGCCATGGGCGGCGGCTCCTCCCTCGGTGACGCCGCCGAGGAGATCATCGGCCTCATCAACGCGGCCGGGGTCGCCGAAGACGCGCTGGTGCTGGACGAGTTCGGCAAGCACGTCGCCGACGGCGTCGTGGGCAACCTGCTGGACCTGCGCACCGCGCTGCGCAGCCTCGCCGGCTCCGGGCCGGGCGCCGAGTCGAGCGTCCGCAAGATCGTCGGCGTGCGCCACCGCCAGGACATCGCCGAGTTCGGCCTCACGCTCACCGGCACCGGCGGCGTCGAGTTCACCGAGCAGGGCCGCAAGTTCCTCATGGTCCGCTGCCTGTCGATCGCGGGCGGCACCGAGCAGGTGCTGCTCAACGTGGTCGGCGAGCGCATCCTCGGCCTGCCCCGCGACTGACCCCCGTCCGTCGCCCTCCCGCCCCTTTTCGCCCCCGTACCCGAACAGGACTGATCGTGGACTTCACGCGTACCGAGACCCAGGCCGCTGTCGCCGAGGCGGTGGCCGGCGCGCTGTCGACGGCCGCCCCGGCCGAGGAACTGCTCACCGCGCTGCCCAGCCGCAGTGTCGACGACGCCGGCTACGACGAGCGCCTCTGGTCGGCGTTCGCCACCTCCGGGCTGCTCTCGCTGGGCCTGCCCTCCGCGCTCGGCGGCGACGACCTCACGCCCGCCGACATCGCCGTCGTGCTCGAGGAGGTCGGCCGCGCCGGCGTGGTGATCCCCGCCCTGGAGACCCTGGGCCTGGGCGTGCTGCCGATCGTCACCCTCGGCACCGCGGACCAGCAGAAGCGGTTGCTCTCCGGCATCGAGGACGGCCGCATCCTCACCGCGGCCGTCGCCGAGCCCGGCAACCCCCTGCCGCTCGAGCCGACCGTGCGCCTGGATGGCGGGACCCTCACCGGCACCGTCACCAGCGTCCGTTACGCGGCTCAGGCCCGCGCGATCCTCGTGCCGGCGTCCACGCCCGAGGGTGTCGCCCTCGTCGTCGTCGCCCCCGGCGCCCCGGGGGTCACCCTGACCCCCACCCTCGGCTCCCTGGGGGTGCCCGAGTACGCGATGCGGTTCGAGGCCACCGAGGTCGACGACGACGACGTGCTCCGCGGCTCGGGGGCGGGGTCGGTCCTCGAGGAGTTCCGGCGTCTCGTCCTGGCCGCCTGTATCGCCCACGGTGACGGTCTCGTGGCCGGCGCGCTGGACATGACGGCCGGCTACCTCAAGGAGCGGGTGCAGTTCGGTAAGCCGCTCGGCTCGTTCCAGGCGGTGCAGCAGGAGCTGGCGGACGTCTACATCGTCTCGCAGACGCTGCACGTGATCGCGCAGTCGGTGGCGTGGCGGATCTCCGAGGGGCTGGCCGGGCCCGGTGACCGCTACGAGACCGATCCCACGATCGGCGCGTACTGGCTGGCGGCCGAGGGGCCGCGCGCAGTGCAGCTCCTGCACCACCTGCACGGCGGCGTGGGCGTGGATGTCACGTACCCGATGTTCAAGTACTCGTCGGCGGTCAAGGACCTCGCCCGTTTCGTCGGCGGCGCGCAGCTGCACCTCGACGCGCTGGGCGCGGCGATCGCCGCCGACCCGGTGGAGCAGGTGGCCCCCGCCTCCGGCGACGCGGACGCCGCCGATGCCGAGGGCGCGTTCATCGACCTCACCGCCGAGCAGCGCGCGCTGCAGGCCGAGCTGCGCGAGTACTTCTCCACCCTCATCTCGCCGGAGGAGGCCGCCGACATCGCGACCACCCGCCACGGCGACACCTACGCGGAGATCATCAAGCGGATGGGCCGCGACGGCTGGTTGGGCGTGGGCTGGCCCACCGAGTACGGCGGCAAGGGCTTCGGCCACATCGAGCAGCAGATCTTCACCAACGAGGCCACCCGCGCCGACGTGCCGCTGCCCTCGGTGACGCTGCAGACCGTCGGCCCGACCCTGCAGAAGTACGGCACCGAGAAGCAGAAGGAAGAGTTCCTGCCGGGGATCCTCGACGGGACCGTCCACTTCGCGATCGGGTACTCCGAGCCCGACGCCGGCACCGACCTCGCCGCGCTGCGCACCACGGCGCGCCAGGACGAGGCGACCGGCGACTGGATCATCAACGGGCAGAAGATGTGGACGACCGGCGGCCACCACGCCGACTACGTCTGGCTCGCCGCCCGCACCGGCACCCCGGACTCCCGCCACCGCGGGCTGACGATCTTCATCGTGGACACCACCGATCCCGGCTTCTCGTTCACGCCGATCATCACCTGCGACGGTGCGCATCACGTCAACGCCACCTACTACTCCGACGTGCGCGTCCCGGCGGACATGGTCGTGGGCGAGGTCGACGGCGGCTGGAAGATGCTCACCACGCAGCTCAACCACGAACGCGTCATGCTCGCGCCGTCCGGTCGGCCGGGCGGGTACTACGACGAGCTCGCCGCCTGGGCCCGCCGCACCGGCGCCGACGGCGTCCGTCACCTGGACCGGCCCGAGGTGCGGCGCGGTCTCGCGGAGATCTTCGCGATCGTCCGGCTCAACGAGTTGCTCAACTGGCAGGTCTCCTCGACGGGCGACAACCCGTCGATGGGCGACTCCGCCGCGTCGAAGGTGTTCTCCACGGAGAAGATCCAGCACGTCGGCCGGATTGTCGAAGAGCTGCTCGGCCGCTTCGGCGACCCCACCGATCCCGACACGGCGGCGCTGCAGCGCTGGTTCGACATGATGAACAAGCGCAACGTCGTGATCACCTTCGGCGGCGGCGTCAACGAGGTCATGCGCGAGCTGGTCTGCATGGGCGGCCTCGGCATGCCCCGCACGGCCCGCTGACCCCGCCCGTCCCGACAGCGCAGCCCCTCTGCGTATCCCACCCCGACGAGAAGGCACCCATGAGTGACGACACCGTGACCGACGACCGCGCCTCGCGCATCCTCGCCGCGGCCGACGAGGTCAAGGCCTCCGGCGGCAGCGCGCGCCGCCCGGGCCGTGACCCCATCAACCTGCCGATGATCCGCAACTGGACCGAGGCGATCGGCGACACCAACCCGATCTACGAGTCCGAGGAGGCGGCCGTCGCGGCCGGCCACGGCGGGCTCGTCGCGCCGCCCGCGATGGCTCAGGTGTGGACCATGCGCGGGCTCGGCAAGACCCGCGAGGCCGACGACCCGCTGGGCCGCATGACCGACATCCTCGACGCCGAGGGCTTCACCTCGGTCGTCGCGACCAACTGCGACTCGACGTACCACCGGTACACCCGCCCGGGCGAGGAGGTGACCATCCAGTCCGTCCTCGTCGACGTGGTGGGCCCCAAGACCACGGGCCTGGGCGAGGGCTGGTTCTTCACCACCCGCAACTACTGGCGGGTCGGCGACGAGGTCGTGGCCGAGATGGACTTCCGGATCCTCAAGTTCCGCCCGCCGGCCAAGGCCGCCGCCCCCGCCGCGTCGGAGGACCGGATCGTCGCGAGCTCCGGCTCGGCCACCGACGACCTGGTGGTGGGCAAGGTCCTGCGCCCGTCGGTCTCGCACGACACGCAGTTCTTCTGGGACGGGGTCGCCGCCCACGAGCTGCGCATCCAGAAGCGCGAGGACGGCTCGCTGCAGCACCCGCCCGTGCCGGCGCTGTGGAAGGACAAGTCCGAGCAGACCGACTACGTCGTGTCCTCCGGCCGCGGCACCGTGTACAGCTTCGTCACCCACCACGCCCCGCGCGTGCCGGGCCGCACGAAGTTCCCGTTCGTCATCGCGCTGGTGGAGCTGGAGGAGGGCGTGCGCATGCTCGGCGAGCTGCGCGACGTCGACCCGGCCGAGGTCCGCATCGGCATGGAGGTCGAGGTGGAGTTCCTCGACATGCCGGGCGACGAGTCCGAGGACGCGGCCTTCGGCACCGATCCGTGGACGCTGTACGCCTGGCGACCGGCCGGTGCGCCGACCGTCGACCGTCAGATGCCCGAGGTCCGGGAAGGGGCCGCGAAGTGAGCGAGAGCCGCGAAGTGAGCGAGAACAGTGCAGTGACCGACGTGATCTGCCCCGCCGAGCCGCCCGCCGTGGCGGTGGGGGACCGGCTGCCCGAGCTGACCATCGAGGGCACGCCCACGTTCATCGTGGCCTCCGCCCTGGCGACCCGGGACTTCCAGGACGTCCACCACGACCGCGACCTCGCCCACGCCAAGGGGTCGAAGGACATCTTCGTCAACATCCTCACCGACACCGGTCTCGTGCAGCGGTACGTGACCGACTGGGCGGGCCAGCGGGCCCGCATCACGTCGATCAAGCTGCGCCTCGGCGTGCCCTGGTACGCGTACGACTCCCTGACACTCACGGGTGAGGTCACGGGTATCGACGACGACGGGCTGGTCACGCTGAAGATCGTCGGCACGGACTCGATGGGCGCACACGTCACCTCCACGGCCACCCTCTACATGAACGGAGACCCGCAGTGAGCTCCCTCGCGGACAAGGCTTCGATCGTCGGGATCGGCGCGACCGATTTCTCCAAGGACTCCGGCCGGTCCGAGCTGCGGCTGGCCGCCGAGGCCGTCCGCGCGGCGGTCGCCGACGCCGGACTGCAGCCGTCGGACGTCGACGGCCTGGTGTCGTTCACGATGGACACCAACACCGAGGTCGCGGTGGCCCGCGCCGCCGGGATCGGCAGCCTCAACTTCTTCTCGCGCATCCACTACGGCGGCGGCGCGGCGTGTGCGACGGTCCAGCAGGCGGCGATGGCCGTGGCGACCGGCGTCGCGGAGGTCGTGGTCTGCTACCGCGCGTTCAACGAGCGCTCGGGGATGCGGTTCGGCCAGGTCAACTCGGCTCTCGTGCACCAGGTGAACTCCTCGGGCACGGACAACGCGTTCTCCTACCCGCACGGCCTGTCCACCCCGGCGGGGTTCGTCGCGATGGTCGCGCAGCGGTACATGCACGAGTACGGCGCCACGAGCGAGGACTTCGGCCGGGTCGCGGTGGTGGACCGCAAGCACGCCGCGGTCAACCCGGCGGCGTTCTTCCACGGCAAACCCATCACGCTGGAGGAGCACCAGACCTCGCGCTACATCGCCGAGCCGCTGCACCTGCTGGACTGCTGCCAGGAGTCGGACGGCGGGCAGGCGATCGTGGTGACCACGCCCGAGCGGGCCCGCGACCTGCCGCACACGCCCGTCTCGATCGCGGCCGCGGCCTCGGGCTCCGGGCCGGACCAGTACATCATGACCTCGTACTACCGCCCCGAGCTCGCCGGGCTGCCCGAGATGGGGATCGTCGGCGACCAGCTGTGGAACCAGTCCGGCCTGCGGCCCGAGGACATGGACATGGCGGTGCTGTACGACCACTTCACCCCATACGTGCTCATGCAGCTCGAGGAGCTCGGCTTCTGCGGGCGCGGCGAGGCCAAGGACTTCGTCCGCGAATCCGGCGCCCTCGAGGTGGGCGGCAGGCTGCCGCTCAACACCCACGGCGGCCAGCTCGGCGAGGCCTACATCCACGGCATGAACGGCATCGCCGAGGGCGTGCGTCAGCTCCGCGGTGACTCGGTCAACCAGGTCCCCGGCGCCGAGAAGCTCGTCGTCACCGCGGGCACCGGCGTGCCCACCTCCGGGTTGGTCCTCACCGTCTGAGCCGGTTAACCGGGAGTCACATCACATATATGTGATCGGCGCTAGGGTGAGGGGATGACCACCGCCAGCCGCTCCGCCGCCGGTGCCGTCCGCGGCCCGACGCTCCACGACGTCGTGGGCGACGCCGCGTTCCTGGCCGGGGCGCCGAGGCGTTTCCTCATGGAGATCGCCCTGTAGCCGGTCGGGCACGGCGTCGCCGATCACAGCCGGGCGCTACGGGATCCGATCGGGCGGTTCCGCAACACGACCGCCTACATCTATCTCGTGGCGTTCGGCACCCCGGCCGAGCGGGAGGCGGTGATCCGCATGGTCAACCGCGCCCACCGGCCGGTGCGGTCGGCGCCCGGGGCGGAGGTCGAGTACTCGGCCTTCGACCCCGGGCTGCAGCTCTGGGTGGCCGGGTGCATGTACTACGGCGGCCGGGACATGTGGCAGCGCATGTTCGGTCCGCTCGACGACGAGGCCGCCGAGCGGCTCTACCGCGAGTTCCAGACCTACGGCACCTCGCTGCAGGTCCCACCGGAGGACTGGCCGGCCGACCGGGCGGCCTACGACGCCTACGTGGCGCGCACCCTGGACGGGATCGAGATCGACGAGCGGGTGCGCGAGTACGGGGCCAGGCTGCTCGACCCCGTCCGGGCACCCCCTGCCGGTCCGCCCGGTCTTCCGTCTCATGCGCTTCATCACCATCGGGCTGCTGCCCACGCAGCTGCGGGACGCCTACGGCTTCGCCTGGAGTCCGGTCGACGAGCGCCGGTTCAGCACGCTCATGGCCGTGGGGGCGCTTCTGTACCGCAGGACGCCCCGACGGGCCCGCGAACTGCCCAAGGATCTGCTGCTGCGCGCGTCGCGCCGGAAGGCCGTGTCCGCGCACGCCTGACGCGCGCCCGCGCCGCCGGCTCAGCGGCGCAGGCATCCGCGGACGAACGACCCGATGTCGCGGACCGCGACCCGCGCCTCCGGGACGAGCGGGTGGAACACCTGGAACACGTGGAACTGGTCCGGCCACAGCTGGAACTCGTGGCGCACGCCGTGTTCGGCGAAGTTCTCCGCCATCCGCTCGATCCCGCCCCGGAAGATCTCCTGGCCGCCGGCCTGGATGAGGAACGGCGGCCAGTCCGGCGACGGCTCGTAGTTGATCGGCGAGATGGCCGGATCGTCCGGGTCCACGCCGGGCGCGTACTGGCGTCGGCACAGTTCGGCGAGCCCCAGGGCGAGGAACGGGTCCTTCCGTGTCCGGTCCCGCTCCGTCATGTCCGTGAAGTCCAGATCGATCCAGGGGGAGAGCAGCACGACGCCCGCCGGCATCGGCGCCCGCGTCCGCTCGAGGTAGGCCACCAACTGCAGGGCCAGGTTGCCGCCCGCGGAGTCGCCGGCGACCACGATGTCCTCGGCGGGGAACCCCATCTCGATCAGCCACTCCCAGCCGGCGATGGTGTCCTCGGTGGCCGCCGGGTGCGGATGCTCGGGCGCGAGCCGGTAGTCCGGCAGGAAGACCGGGACGCCGGTCTCGCTGGCGATCCGGGACGCGAGCGCCTTGTGTGACCACGGGGATCCGAACGTGAAGCCGCCGCCGTGGACGTGGTAGATCACCTTGTCGGAGTCGAAGAATCTCTTGCGGCCCACCCACAGGCCGGGCACCGGCCCGTCCGACGACCAGTCGTTGGTGCTCTCCAGCGCGGCGGCACGGCCCGCTCCCGAGGTGAGGGTCCGCAGCCGCCCGAGCGAGGCGTCGGTGGCGGGCATCCGGTCCAGGGCGGGGCGCACGAACAGGCGCAACGCCTCGGCGAGGCCCCGCGAGCGCAGCGTCCCCTGTTCGGCCGGGCCCTGGAGGACGGGCCCTCGTCGGGACGGTCGGTCGGCCTCGCGGTCGGACGATCGGCGGCCGTCCTGGGGGACCTCACCGGACCCGGTCGAGCGTGGCAGTCGGAGGCCACCGTCGTACGGCGGGCCGGGATGTCGGGGCCGTGATCCGCTCATGAGCGCAATGTAGACGCTCGACCGAGCGCGGTCACCCGTAACCATGCCCTAAGGTATGCATCTTGGTGGAACTCGTTACAGTTATGGCCGATTATCGCTGCTCAGACCCCGGTCTGGACATGAGAACAAGTTCAGGCCACAATGTGAGAGCAGACACACACCCGCCGCCTTTAAGGACCTGCCCCGATGACCGACGCAGTTGCCGATCAGTCCACCGATCCCCTCGCCGGAACCAACCCGGACATGAACGAAGCCGCCGTGTTCGAGGCCGTTGTCGACAAGATCCCGGACAACCTGCTGCTCACCATGGACGGTGTCGACTACACGTACCGGCAGATCGACGAGCTCGCCAACCGGATGGGCCACCTCCTCAAGGCCCACGGCGCGGAGCCGCTCAGTCACGTCGCGCTCTACATGAAGAACAGCGCCGAGCACATGGCCGCCATCGTGGCGTCCATGAAGATCCGCGTGGCCGGGATCAACGTCAACTACCGTTACACCCCGGCCGAGCTCGTCTACCTGTTCAACGACTCGCAGTCGGTCGCCGTGATGGTCGACGCCGAGTTCGCCGAGACGATGGCCGCCGCCGTGCCGCAGCTGACCAGCACTCGCACGGTTCTCGCCGTCGGCGGGGCGCCGCAGGTCCTCGCGGACGCGTGTGCGGCCGCCGGTCTCACCATGGTCGACGTCGACGCCGAGCTGCCGGAGCAATCGGCGGAGCGCGGGTTCGAGCCGGCCCGCGGTGACGACCACTGGATCGTCTACACCGGCGGCACGACCGGGTTCCCCAAGGGCGTCCAGTGGAAGATGTCGGACTACTACTACGCGTGCCTGTCCGGCGGTAACCCCTATGGCGACAAGCGGCACAGCCCGCAGGAGGTCGCGGACAACGTGTCGCCCGAGGGCGGCTTCCGCATCGTCATCTCGGCTCCGCTCATGCACGGCGCCGGACTGTTCACGCTGCTGACCTTCGTCAACATGGGTGGTCACCTGGTGCTGTTCCGCGACTTCGACGCGGAGGTCATCGTGGACGCCACCGCGGAGTACAAGGCGCAGATGCTGATGTTCGTCGGCGACGGCATGGCCGTGCCGATCACCGACGCCCTGCTGGAGGCCAGGAAGAGCAAGGACTTCAGCTCGATGTTCATGGTCGCCTCCGGCGGTGGCATCTGGTCCAAGACCTCGCGTGACCGGCTGCACGAGGAGTTCCCGAACGTCATCATCCGCGACAACTTCGGTGCCTCGGAGACCGGTAACGACGGCGAGCTGAACCTCAACGAGGACGGCGAGATGATCCTGGCGCCGAGCCCGCGCCTCGGTCTGATCGACGAGTCCAACAAGCCGATCGCCCCCGGATCCGACGTGATCGGCTACATCGTGCGCCGCGGTCACGTCCCGCTCGGCTACTGGAACGACCCGGAGAAGACCGCCAAGACCTTCCCCGTGGTCGACGGTCAGCGGGTCGCGGTGCTCGGCGACATGGGCCAGATCCGCGAGGACGGTTCCATCGTGTTCCTGGGCCGCGGCTCGGGCTGCATCAACACCGGTGGCGAGAAGGTCTTCCCCGAGGAGGTCGAGCAGGCGCTCAAGGCCCACCCTGCCGTGCACGATGCGCTGGTCGCCGGCGCCCCCGACCCGCGCTTCGGCCAGAAGGTCGCCGCGGTCGTGTCGTTCCGCGAGGGCAAGTCGGCCGAGCCGGAGGAACTCTCCGCGTTCCTGCGTGAGTCCCTGGCCAACTACAAGGTGCCCAAGGTGATCGTCGACGTCCCCGAGATCCGCCGCTCGCCCGCGGGCAAGGCCGACTACAAGTGGGCCAAGGAGCAGATCTCCACGAAGTAGCGCACGAGCGGTGACGCACCAGCACTGACCGTCCCGGCCGGGTCCGCACCAGCGGACCCGGCCGGCGTGCGTCGCGAGGCGTGCGTCGCGAGGCGTGCATCGCGGGGAGTGGGGAGCCGGTCAGCCGGCGGAGAGGATCCGCTCCACCGCGCCCATCGGCACCGGGACCCACCCAGGCCGGTTCCGTGACTCGTAGACCACCTCGTACAAGGCCTTGTCCAGCGTGTACGCCCGCAGCAGAGCCCCGGTGTCGCGGGGATCGGAGTCGCTGACCTCGGCGTACCCCGAGCAGAAGGCGTCGACGTTGCGGTCACGCCACTCGCGGGCCCGGAAACGCAGCTGCCGGTCCTCCACGCCGACGAGCGTGTGCTGGGCCGCGTAGTCGAGACTGCGCAGGATGCCCGCCACATCGCGCGCGGGCGAGTCCGGCACCCGGCGCTCGGCGAGGGGCGCGGACGGCTCGCCCTCGAAGTCGATGACGATCCAGCGGTCCGGCGCCCGCAGGGTCTGCCCGAGGTGCAGGTCGCCGTGGATGCGGTGGACGGGCACCGGCCCGGAGCCGGCGACCTCGTCGAACACCGCGCGTGCGGCGTCCGCGTACTCCGCCAGCGCCGGCACCTCGGCGACCGCCGCGTCCAGCCGCGCCCGCATCGACGCCACCAGGTCGGTCCCGTCGCGCGTGGTCACCCCGGTCGCGGCCGCGAGGTCCTCGTGCACCTGAGCCACGGCCGCGCCGAGCCGGGAGGCCTCGTCGGCGAAATCGGTGCCCACCTCCTCGGCCAACAGGTCGGCCTCGGCGAAGAGATCGCGGACGCTCGCCGTGGCCATCGCCCACCCGTCGGCCGCGCCCGCCATGAACTCCTGAGCCATGGCCAGGGTCGTGGGCCCGCCCCCGAGGTCGCCAACCTCGCCGTCGTCCAGTTCCACCCAGCCCCGCAGCGCCGCCACGGCCGGGCAGTCCCGGTCGGCCAGCGCGGCGTGGAGCTCCACGTCCGGGTTGACGCCCGGCTGGACGAGGCGGAACAGCTTGACCATGAGGTCGTCCCCGAACACCAGGGAGGAGTTGGACTGCTCGCCCTCGAGCAGCCGCCCCCACGTGGGTTCGGGGACGGGCGCGTCGGCGACGAGGCGGAACCGCAGGCCCCCGACCTCGGCCTGCTCGCCCAGGTGTCGCAGCAGCGACTCGGTGCCGCGCGGGTCACGCAGCCCGTCGTAGACGACGGGGGAGGCGCCCTCGGGGGTCAGCGGGAACGCGCGCCGGTCGCCCGGCAGCTCCGGCGCGGTGGCGATGGGCACCTGGTAGCGCTGGGGTCGACCGTCCACCTCGAGGTCCACGAGCAGGTGCTCGACCAGGACCTCCGGGTCGTCCAGCATCATCGCGCGTCGGGTGACCCGCACGCCGCTGAGCTCGAGTCCCTTGCCGGCGAACCAGCGCTGTTCGGGCAGCCAGTCCGTGAGCAGTCGGGCCAGGGTGGCGTCGTCGACGGGGGCGATACTCACGGTCCCTCCTCCGGGCTGCGCAGTTCGAGCCAGTAGAAGCCGTACCCGGGCAGCGTGAGCTGGTAGGGGTCGGCGTCGATCTCGGGGAACGGCACCCCGCCGGTGAGCTCGTGGGGCTGGCGGCCCGCGAACTCGGCCAGGTCCAGCCGCACGGCCTGCGGGAACCGGGACAGGTTGTTGACGCAGAGGATGACGTCGGGCTCGTCGTCGGCGCCCTCCAGCGTGCGCAGGTAGGACAGGATCGACGGGTTGGAGCCGCCGAGGTCGATGAACTCACCCAGGCCGAACGCGCGGTGCTCCTTGCGGACGTGGATCATCCGCCGGGTCCAGTGCAGCAGGCTCGCGGTGGAGTTCATCTGCGCCTCCACGTTGACGCCCTGGTAGCCGTACTGCGGGTCCATGATGACCGGCAGGTAGAGGCGTCCCGGGTCGCAGCGGGAGAAGCCGGCGTTACGGTCGGGGCTCCATTGCATGGGCGTGCGGACGGCGTCGCGGTCGCCGAGCCAGATGTTGTCGCCCATCCCGATCTCGTCGCCGTAGTACAGCATCGGCGAACCGGGCAGGCTGAGCAGCAGCGCGGTGAACAGCTCGAGCTGGTTGGTGTCGCCGTCGAGCAGCGGGGCCAGGCGCCGGCGGATGCCGATGTTGGCCTTCATCCGCGGGTCCTTGGCGTACTCCGCGTACATGTAGTCGCGTTCCTCGTCGGTGACCATCTCGAGCGTGAGCTCGTCGTGGTTGCGCAGGAAGATCGCCCACTGCGCCGAGGACGGGATGTCGGGGGTGTGGGCGAGGATCTCGGTGACGGGGAAGCGGGACTGCCGCCGCACGGCCATGAAGATCCGCGGCATGAGCGGGAAGTGGAACGCCATGTGGCACTCGTCGCCCACCTCGGGCTCGCCGTAGTAGTCCACCACGTCGTCGGGCCACTGGTTGGCCTCGGCGAGCAGCACGCGCCCCGGGAACTCCTCCTCGACCACGGCACGGCACCTGCGCAGGAAGTCGTGCGTCTCGGGTAGGTTCTCGCAGTTGGTGCCGTCGCGCTCGAACAGGTACGGCACGGCGTCCAGGCGGAAGCCGTCGATGCCCAGATCCAGCCAGAAGCGCAGGACGTCGATCATCGCGTCCTGGACCTCGGGATTGTCGTAGTTGAGGTCCGGCTGGTGGGAGAAGAAGCGGTGCCAGTAGAACTGCCCGCGCACGGGGTCGTAGGTCCAGTTGGAGGACTCGGTGTCGACGAAGATGATGCGGGCCTCGGGGTACCGCGTGTCGTCGTCGGACCACACGTAGAAGTCGCCGTACGGGCCCTCCGGGTCGGAGCGGGACTCCTGGAACCAGGCGTGGGTGTCGGAGGTGTGGTTCATGACGAGGTCGGTGATGACCCGGATGCCGCGGCTGTGGGCCTGGTCGAGGAACTCGACGAAGTCCTCGACGGTGCCGAACTCGGGCAGCACGGTGCGGAAGTCGCGGATGTCGTAGCCGCCGTCGCGCAGGGGGGAGTCGTAGAACGGCGGGAGCCAGAGGCAGTCCACGCCGAGCCACTGCAGGTAGTCGAGCTTCTCGGTGAGGCCGCGCAGGTCGCCGGTGCCGTTGCCGTCGGAGTCGTAGAACGCCCGGACGAGGACCTCGTAGAACACCGCGGTCTTGTACCAGTCGCGGTCGATCTCCAGCTCGGACGCGTGCCGGTAGTCAGCGGCACTGGGCTCCACGACGTGGCCGTCGTCGGTGAGCTCGGGGTCGGCCGGCCGTGGGTCGGCGACGCGTGACTCGACGGGATGGGACTCGGACTGCAGGCGCGGCTTGGGTGCCATGTGGGCGAGCCTACGGCCCCGTACGATCCGGTGCATGCGGAAAATCGACCCGACCGAGCGGGTCCGCGGCGTGGTGCGGTCCTTCCGGGGCCGGCACGGCCGGCGCGCCCGTGCGCTCGCCGTGCGGTTGGACGGCGACGACGACGAGGTCGTCCTCCGCCCGTGGGAGCTGCGATTGCCGAGGTCCGTCGTCTACGCGGCGGCCCGGTCCAGGGGCTGGGAACCCGACGGGGGCACGCGGGCGCTCGTCCAGCGGGGCCCGTGGCTCGAACCGATGCGGTTCACACGATGAGCCCCGGCTGGGTGCTCACGATCCTGGCGCTGCTCCCGTTGCTCGCGTGGGGGATCGCCGCCGTGGTGGTGGCCATCCGCCGGTGGTCGCGGCGCCGGGGGGACGACCGCACGCGCCGGTTGCGACTGGCCCGGATGCTGCGCGGTGGCGATCTCGTCGTCGTCCCCACCTCCGACGTCGACCTGCCCGAGGCCACCGTCCTCGCCGTCGCCGCGGACGCCGGGTACCGCCTCGTGGGCTACGAACGCGCGGACACGCCCCTGCGCCGCCGGGTCGGGGTGTTCGTGCGCATCGGCGGGGAGGTCGACGCGGTGATCAGAGGCGTGCCCACACCCCGGTAACGTGACGCGCATGCGCATCGGGATGGCTCTGAACTACAGCGGCGGGTTCGCCGAGACGGCCGCGGAGGCCGCCGACCTCGAGAGGGCGGGACTGGACATCGCGTTCGTCCCGGAGGCGTACTCGTTCGACGCCGTGAGCCAGCTCGGCTACCTCGCGGCCAAGACCTCCACGATGGAGCTGGCGTCGGGCATCCTGCAGATCTACACCCGTACGCCCACGCTCACCGCCATGACCGCCGCCGGGCTGGACTTCGTCTCCGACGGCCGATTCACCCTGGGCTTGGGCGCCTCCGGCCCGCAGGTCGTGGAGGGCTTCCACGGCGTGAAGTACGACGCGCCGCTCGCCCGCACGCGCGAGATCATCGAGATCTGCCGGAAGGTGTGGCGCCGCGAGAAGGTCGTCCACGACGGCAAGAAGTACCAGATCCCGCTGCCCGCCGACCAGGGCACCGGGCTGGGCAAGCCGCTCAAGCTCATCAACCACCCGGTGCGTTCGACCATCCCCATCATCCTCGCCGCGCTGGGGCCGAAGAACGTCGAGCTGGCCGCCGAGGTCGCGGATGGGTGGCAGCCGCTGTTCTTCCATCCTGAGAAGGCGCATCTGGCGTGGGGTGACGCGCTGGCCGCGGGCAGGGCGAAGCGCGATCCGTCGCTCGGTGATCTCGACGTCTACGCCGGCCCCGCCCTGGCGATCTGCGACGAGTCCGAGGTTCCCTTCTACCTGGACCTCGTGCGCCCGCACCTCGCCCTCTACATCGGTGGCATGGGTGCGCGCGGCAAGAACTTCTACAACGAGCTCGCGTGCCGCTACGGCTACGAGGACGAGGCCGCCCGCATCCAGGATCTCTACCTGGACGGCAAAAAGGAGGAGGCCGCCGCGGCCGTGCCGGACGAGCTGGTGCGCTCGGTGTCCCTCATCGGGTCCGCCGGATACGTCGCCGAGCGGGTCGAGGCGTTCCGCGAGGCCGGCGCCACCACTCTCACCGTGGTCCCCATGGCCCTCGATGCGCCCGGCCGCCTGCGCCTGGTGGAGCAGTTCCGCGAGATGTGCTGAGCAGCGGCCGGCGCGTGCGGCCGCGCCGGGCGGGCACACAGGGCGGCCGCGCCGGGCGCGGATACGACGACACCCCGCGGTGATCGACCGCGGGGTGTTCGTCGGGGCGTTCTTCAGGCGTGGGTGCCGCCGGTCAGGCGAGCTCGACCACCACGTTCTTGAGGACGGGCGCGTCGTCGCGCTCCGTGACGGTGGCCGCCACGAGCAGTCGCGAGCCCTCCTCCCACACGCGGATGCGCATGGTCTCGCCGGGGAAGAAGATGCCGCCGAAGGTGACGCCGTACCCGCTGACGCGGGAGACGTCGCCGCCGAGCACCTCGTCGACCACCGCACGCAGGACCAGCCCGTAGGAGCACAGGCCGTGCAGGATCGGACGCTGGAAGCCGGCGGCCTCGGCGAACGCGGGGTCGGAGTGCAGCGGATTGCGATCGCCGCACAGGCGGTACAACAGCGCCTGCTGGGGGAGCGTGGCCACCTCGATGGTGTGGTCGGCGTCCCGCTCGGGGTACTCCACCTTCTCCGAGGTACCGCGCTCGCCGCCGAAGTTGCCCTCACCCTTCGCGAAGATGCCGGACCGCGAGGTCCACAGTTTCTCGCCCTGGGCGGAGACCGTCTCGGACTCCTGGATGATCACCGCGGCCGAGCCCTTGTCCTGGATCTCGGCGATCTTCGTCGTGGTCACGGCGGTGCCGGAGGCCGGGATGGGGCGGTGCAGCGTGACGGACTGGCTGCCGTGGACGACCTTCGCCAGATTGATCTCCACTCCGGGGAAGGACACCTTCGGCGCCTCGGTGACGTTCATCGTCGCGGCGACCGTGGCGAACGACGGGAGGACCTTCGGCTCGACGTCGTGGACGTACTCGAGCCCGGTGGTGTCCATGGGGTCGGCGGCCGCGCCGACGGACAGCGCGTAGAGCGCCACGTCGGAGGCGGTCCAGGAGAACTCCTGGGAGGGCAGCTGCGCCCCGAGGGCGATGTCGAGATCGATCGGCACGTCAGACTCCTGTCTTCTGGGTCGTGGGGGTGGAGGCGAGCATGTGCTCCACGGCGAGGTAGCCGAAGACCATGGCGGGTCCGATGGTGGCGCCCGGTCCGGCGTAGGTGTGGCCCATGACCGGCGAGGACGCGTTGCCCGCGGCGTAGAGGCCCTCGATCACGGACCCGTCCTCGCGCAGCACGCGGCCGTGGACGTCGGTGTTCGCGCCGCCCTTGGTGCCGAGGTCGCCCGGCACCATCTTCACCGCGTAGAACGGGGCCTTGCGGACCGGGCCGAGGCTCGGGTTGGGCTTGTTGGTGGGGTCGCCGTAGTAGTGGTCGTAGCCCGACTCTCCGCGCTGGAAGTCCTCGTCCCTGCCCTTTGCGGCGAAGCCGTTGAACCGCTCCGCGGTGCGCTCGAGGGCGTCGGCCGGCACGCCGATGAGGTCGGCGAGCTCGGCGAGGGTGTCGGCCTTGTGGAAGTTCTCGGTCGCCAGCCACTTCTTGGGCAGCGGCTGCTTGGCCTGCAGACCGGCGAACAGGTACCGGTTCTTGTACTCCTGGTCGAAGATGATCCAGGCCGGCAGGTTCTCGGCCGGCCCCTCGCCCTGGCCGTACTCGCCGCCGTACATCTTGTGGCCGGCCTCGACGTAGGGCAGCGACTCGTTCATGAAGCGCTCACCGCGCGGGTTGACCATGAACGAGCAGGGCAGGGACCGCTCGGCCAGCGCGAACCAGGGCCCGCGCGGGAGCATGATGGTGGGGCCCCACCATGCGTCCTCCATGAAGGACAGCTCGGCGCCGACCTTCTCCATGGCCTCGATGCCCTCGCCGGTGTTGGCGGCCGCGCCCACGGTCCAGTCGGTGGGGATGGGCTGACGCTGGTACTTGTCCCGCATGTCCTGGTTGTGCTCGAATCCGCCGGAGCCCACCACCACGCCGAGGCGCGCCCGCAGGGTGACCTCCTCGCCGTTACGCGTGGCGGTGATGCCGACGACCCGCTCCTCGTTGCCGGAGCCCTCGGTGACCAGGCCGGTCATGGGCGTCTCGAGCCACACCGGCACGCCCGCGTCGAGCAGGCCCTTGCGCAGGCCGGCGATGAGCGCGCGGCCCATGCCCACCGAGTTCTGCCCACGGGCCTTCGCGAGGAACATCCGCAGCGACACCTTGATCGAGCGGCGGATGCCCTTGGTGGTCGGCCGCTGCAGCAGGTTGAGCCACCGGTAGTCGGACTGCATGACCACCATGTTCGCCGGGGCCTTGGCGTAACCGGGCTCGAGCTTGTCGGCCTCGGAACCGAGCTGCCGCAGGTCGAACGGCTTCGGCTCGACGGACCGGCCTCCGAGACGACCGCCGGGAGCCTCGGGGTAGTAGTCGGAGTAGTCCTTGACCCACTCAAGCTGGAGCGGGGAGTTGGCGAGGACGAAGTCGAGGACCTCGGGCCCGCGGTCGACGTAGGTGTCGATCCGCTCGGCCGGGACGACGTCACCGACGATCGATCGGAGGTAGGTCCGCGCGGCCTCGGGGGTGTCGAGGACACCGTCGCGCTGGAGCACCGAGTTGTTGGGGATCCACACGCCGCCGCCGGAGCGGGCGGTGGAGCCTCCGTAGTGCGGGGCCTTCTCCACGAGGACCACGCTGAGGCCCTTTTTTGCTGCCGCGAGGGCGGCCGTCATGCCTGCTCCACCGCTGCCTACGACGACGACGTCGAATTCCTGGTCTGCCATGTAGAACACGTTATAGAACTGATCGCCGTCGCGCCAGACGCCCCAGGTAGCATGCCCGTCATGCTCACTGAGGAGACCCGCGCCACTCTTGCCCAGCGACTCTGGGGCGCCGAGACCGACGTCTCGCCGATCGCCCCGCTGACCGACGCCCATCCTGACATGAACGCGGACGACGCGTTCGAAATCCAGCTCGTCAACATCCGCCGCAAGCTCGATGCCGGAGCCGTCGTCACCGGCCACAAGGTGGGCCTGGCGTCCAAGGCCATGCAGGAGATGATGGGGGTCGACGAGCCCGACTACGGCCATCTGCTCGACACCATGGAGTACCCGGAGGGCACGCCGATCGAGGCGGCGCGCTTCTGTTTCCCGCGCGTCGAGGTGGAGGTCGGTTTCGTCCTGGGTGCCGACATCCCGCCGGAGGGGTGCTCGCAGGAGGAGGCCGCGGCGGCGATCGAGTGGGTCGTCCCGTCGATCGAGCTCATCGATTCCCGGATCCGGGACTGGAAGATCAAGCTGCCGGACACGATCGCGGACAACGCCTCGTCGTGCGGTTACGTCATCGGCCAGCAGCGCGTGCGTCTGGCGGACATCGACGTGGCCGCGATCGATGCGACCCTCTACAAGAACGGTGAGTTCCTCGCCTCGGGCCGCTCCGACGCGGTGCTGGGCAACCCTCTGAACTCGGTGGGCTGGCTGGCCTCGACGGTCGCCAAGTTCGGCGTTCGCCTGCGCAAGGGCGACGTCATCCTCCCGGGTACCGCCATCCGCGCGATGGACGCGACGCCGGGTGACACCTTCCGCGCGGAGTTCGCCGGCCTGGGCGACGTGACGATGGCGTTCCGCTAACGATCCGAGCCCAGGGCGCGTCCGGCTGCTGCGGCGACGCGGGTGACCAGCGGTTCGAGCCGGGCCAGAGCACTCTCGTCCGCCGCGCTCGCGGACAGGGCCGCGACAGCCCGCGTGCCGCCGGCGCCCTCCTCGTCGCCGTCGAACACCGGCGCCGCCACGCAGTACAGCCCGGGCGTGAGCTCGGCGCGGTCCACCGCGCGCTTCTTCCGGCGGATCTCGCCGAGCTCAACCGCCAGAGCGTCGGGCGAGGTCAGTGTGGTCTCGGTCCACGCGACCATAGGCCCCTGGGCGACGCGGCCGGCGGCGTCCTCGTCGAACGCCAGCATCGCCTTGCCCACACCCGTGCAGTACGCGGGCAGCCCGCCCCCGATCCGTGACGGCGACGGGATCGGCCGTGGCCCGTGCAGCTTGTTGAGATAGACCACCTCGTCCCCGTGCAGGGTGGCCAGGTGGACGGTCGCGCGCGTGGCCTCGAAGAGGTGCGCGAGGAACGGCGTGAGGACCCGCCGAATCCGCTCGTACGCGGGCGAGACGGGAATCGGGTCCAGTTCGTGGACCAGCGGCCCGAGCCGGTAGTGCTGGCCGATCCGCGTCACCGCGTCGTTGCGCTCTAGAGCGGTGAGCAATCGCAGCGCCGTGGACTTGGCCAGCCCCGTCTCCCGCGCGATCTCACTCAGCGTCATCCCCGTGGCCGCCGCCGTCACGCGCAGTATCTCGAAGGCGCGATCGACGGGGGAGGTGGGCGGCTCGGTCATGCGGTGAGTGTAGCGCGCGGGTCGGACATCCCTGGGCGGCTAGATCGAACACTTGCGCTATTCATGCGGATCTACCGGGGTCGTATGTAGGTTCTACTGGGGCGGCGCGGGGGTGATGGAGATGTCGGAAGCGAAGCCGTTGTTCGCCGTCTCCGATCCGCTCGGCGCTGCCGACATGAAGGCGGTCAGCGCGGCGCGGGCGGCGACACTGGCACAGAACCGGGCCGGGGCCACGCGGTTGGAGGCCGCGAACATGCTCGTCCAGCAGTTCTCCCGCGCGGCGGAGGCGGAGGCAACCGACGCGGAGCGCCGCGAGGCTCCGTCTCGGCCGGCCTATGCGCGGCTGGCTCCGGAGTCCCGGGCCCGGGACCATCTGGCGGCGGCGTGTCAGCTCACGTGCTGGCACACCGAGCGGCTGGTCACGGCCGGAGTGCAGATTTACTCCCGGCTGTCTCGCCTGAGGTCCTCGGTCGACCGGGGGTTGGTGCCCGAGCAACTGGCCATCGATATCGCCTGCAAGTTGGCCGCAGTGCCGGACTCGATCGTCTCTGACGTGGAGGGCGAGTTGATGGCCGGGCTCGCCGGAGACCCGGAGGGCGGGGACCGGCCGAGCCGCGCCGAGGTTGACTCGCGGATCGACGAGCTCGTCGCTCGGTTCGATCCCGCCGGGGCGGAGGAGGCGGAGGCCGAGGCCGCCGCTTCCCGTATGGTGCGGTTCCGGACCGGCCGCAACGGTATGGCCGACCTCTTGGCGAAACTGCCCCTGGCGGAGGCCGAATTGTTGCGCGGGCGCATCGAGGCCGAGGCCGAGGCCCGCGCCGCGTCGGAGGACGGCGTCGCCGCGGTCGCGCAGGGGCTCCCCAACCGGGTCGAGTTCGTCCACGGTGCGTACAGCAGCTACAACTGGCTCTGCCAGCAGCTCCTGGAGGGCGACGACGCGAGCGTGCGCTTCGAGCTGATCGATCCCGCGCCCGGCGCCGTCGACTCGCCGGACCACGCCCTGCGATACCTGATCAGCCCGGCCATGGCGGAACGGATCCGCCTCCGCGACGGCACGTGTCGGCACCCGGGGTGCTCGGTACCGGCGAGGGACTGCGACGTGGATCATGTCATCGCGTTCAACAAGCGTGACCCGGAACTCGGTGGCCCGACCCTCGAGTGGAACCTCGTGTGCCTCTGCCGCAAGCACCACCGCGAGAAGACCTTCGGGACCAACGCCTACCGGCCCGGCCCGCTCGGTGAGCTGATCATCCTCACAGAGACCGGCCACCGGCACCGCACCAGACCACGGGGGCCGTTGGCCCGTGCCCGCGACGGAATCCGGGAAAGGGCGTGGGAGGACTACGCCGACCGGCTGATCTCCGCGGACGGGTACATCATGAATCCGCCCGGTACGGACCGGTCGCGCGGGCGACCCGCCTAGCGGACACCGTCGGCTCATGCAGTTGTGCCGTTGAGTGGCACAGCTGTTTGTGGCGTGCGTTTTCCGCGCGCGACACTGCTCTCATGACAGAGAAGACCAAGCTCACAGCAGCGATCGTGGGGTCCGGCAACATCGGCACCGACCTCATGTACAAGCTCGAGCGCAGTGAGTACATCGAGCCCAAGTGGATGATCGGCATCGACTCCGAATCCGAGGGTATGAAGCGCGCCGCCGAACACGGCCTCACCTGCATGGCCGGCGGCGCCGACGAACTGCTCGCCTCCATCGAGGCCGGCGGCGAGAAGCCCGACCTCCTCTTCGAGGCCACCAGCGCGTACGTGCACAAGGAGTATGCGCCCAAGTACGAGGCCGCCGGCATCGTCGCCATCGACCTGACGCCCGCGGCCGTCGGCCCCATGGTCATCCCGCCCGCCAACCTCCGGGAGCACCTCGACGCCCCCAACACCAACATGGTCACCTGCGGCGGCCAGGCCACCATCCCGATGGTCCACGCCGTCTCCTCGGTCGTCCCGGTCGACTACGCGGAGATCGTCGCCTCGGTGTCCAGCGAGTCCGCCGGCCCCGGCACCCGCGCGAACATCGACGAGTTCACGCAGACCACCAAGATGGCCATCGAGAAGGTCGGCGGCGCTGAGCAGGGCAAGGCGATCATCATCCTCAACCCGGCCGAGCCGCCCATGATCATGCGCGACACGATCTTCTGCTCGATCCCCGAGGACGCGGACCACGACCTCATCACCACCGCCATCCGAAAGCGGGAGAAGGAGATCCAGGAGTACGTTCCGGGCTACCGGCTGCTCCAGGAGCCGCAGTTCGACCCGCCCACCGAGATCACCGGCGGCATGGCCCGCGTGGCGATCTTCGCCGAGGTCGAGGGCGCCGGAGACTTCCTGCCGCCGTACGCGGGCAACCTCGACATCATGACCGCCGCCGCCGCAAAGGTCGGCGAGGAGATCGCCAAGAGCAAGCTCGGAGTGTGACAGACATGGACAAGACCAACCCCCTCAACGCCCAGGCCCGCGCCTACAGTGACGAGCTCGACATCCGCATCACCGACTCCTCGCTCCGCGACGGCTCGCACCACAAGCGCCACCAGTTCTCGGTCGAGGACGTCCGCAACGTCGTCGCCGCGCTCGACGATGCCGGCGTGCCGGTCATCGAGGTCACCCACGGCGACGGGCTCGGCGGCGCGTCGTTCAACTACGGCTTCGCCAAGTCCTACGACCAGGAGCTCATCAAGGCCGCGGCCGGGACCGCCAAGCAGGCCAAGATCGCGTTCCTCACGCTTCCCGGCCTGGGCATCAAGGACGACATCCTCAAGGCGCGCGACAACGGCGGCTCGATCTGCCGCGTCGCCACCCACTGCACCGAGGCCGACGTCTCGATTCAGCACTTCGGCTACGCCCGCGAGCTCGGGCTCGAAACCGTCGGCTTCCTCATGATGAGCCACACCCAGCCGCCAGAGGTGCTCGCCAAGCAGGCGCGCATCATGGCCGACGCCGGCTGCCAGTGCGTCTACATCGTAGACTCGGCCGGCGCGCTGGTCATGGACCAGGTCTCCGACCGCGTCTCCGCGCTCGTCGCGGAGCTCGGCGGCGACGCCCAGGTGGGCTTCCACGGCCACGAGAACCTCGACATCGGCGTGGGCAACTCGATCATGGCCATCCGCGCGGGCGCCCAGCAGATCGACGGCTCGACCCGCCGCTTCGGCGCGGGCGCGGGCAATACGCCCGTCGAGGCGCTCGTCGGCTGCTGCGACAAGCTCGACATCCGCACCGGCATCGACTTCTTCAAGATCGCCGACGCGGCCGAGGACGTCGTCCGCCCGCTCATGCCCAACGAGTGCATCGTCGACCGCCAGGCCATGATGCTCGGCTACGCGGGCTGCTACTCGTCGTTCCTCAAGCACGCCGAGGGCCACGCGCAGCGGTACGACGTGCCCGCGTCCGAGATCCTCATCCGTGCCGGTGAGCGGCGCCTGGTCGGCGGCCAGGAGGACCAGCTGATCGACATCGCGCTGGAGATCCAGAAGGAGCTCGCCGACGCCTGACGCCGTGAACGGGTGAGGCGCGCACCGCAGCCGCGCGTCCGGGGAGTCCCGGGCGCGCGGCTGCGGTGCATCAGGGGCCGGGTGTATCGAGCGCCCAGGCGACGATCGGGTCGAGACCGGCCGGGTCGGTGAGGCCGACGCGCCCGCCGGGGAGGAGCAAGCGGGACATGGGCTCGTCCGGCGCCGCGCGGAGCCGGCGGCGCAGTACGGCGAGGAGGGCGCGGTCGGACCACCCGAGGCCCGCGGGCTCGAGGTCGCCCCGGAGGTGGAAGGTGGCGACCGGGCGGCCGGTCGCGGCGACTAGCCGGGCGGTGAGGTCACCGCGGGCGGGGTCGTCGGCGGGGGAGAGGCCGACGACGACGAGGGCCGCCCGCCCGGAGGATGAGCGGACGGCCCGGATGATCCGGCGCCGCCCGAGGATCCGTGTCGCGTAGAGAGGTGCGAGCACGATCACCGGGTCGGCGTCGGGGGCGGTGCCGAGGTCGGCGAGCTCGACTGCGGTGGTGCCGAGCCGTTCGCCGAGTGCGGTGGCGTAGCGCCGGGTGGAGCCGTACCGGGAGGTGAAGGCGACGACGGGGTGGGTCACGCCTTACGAGTGTGTCACCTGATCACTCGGAGTAGGAGACCTCGACGCGGTCGGTCTTGGGCAGGAGCTGGCAGCTCAGGACGTAGCCCTCCTCGACCTCCTCGGGGTCGAGGATCCCGTTGTGGATCATTTCGACCTCGCCGGACTTCAGGATGCAGGCGCATGCCGAGCACTCGCCCTTGCGGCAGGAGAACGGCGCCTTGATGCCCTTGGAGAGCAGGACGTCGAGGAGCGGGGTCTGGCGCGGCCAGGACACCTCGTGGACCTCGTCGTCGAGCTCGACGATCGCGGTGGCGGGGCCGGCCCCGTCCTCACCGGGGGAGTCGTCGATGACGATCTCCGCGAACGGGTCGCCCTCGATGGAGGAGAACACTTCGGTGTGGATGAGGTGCATGTCGGCGCCGGAGCGGCGCAGGCCGTTCTTCACGGTCTCCATGAACGGCGCGGGGCCACAGATGTAGGAGTGGCGCTTGGTGGCGACCGGCTGGAGGAGGTTGCCGATCATCTCGGCGGTGGGGATGCCGGAGACGGACTCGAGCCAGTGGACGACCGTGAGGCGGTCGGGATTGTTGCGCTGCAGGTCCTGCAGCTCGTCCTTGAAGATGACCGACTTCTCGTCACGGTTGGCGTACACCATGACGATGTGGCCGGTGCCCTGCGCGAGCGCGGACTTGAGGATCGACATCACCGGGGTGATGCCGGATCCGGCGGCCAGGAGGATGAAGTCCTGGTCAAGGTTCTTGGGGGTGAAGATGCCGGACGGTGCGAGTACGTGCATGCTCATGCCGGCCTCGGCGTTGTCGCACAGCCAGTTGGAGCCGTAGCCGTCGATCGTGCGCTTGACGGTCACCTTGAGCCGGGCGTCCTCGGTGGGAGAGCTCGACAGGGAGTAGCAGCGTGCGACGGAGCCCGTCCGGTCGCTCGGGATCCGCAGGGTGAGGAACTGCCCCGGGGTGTACCTGAAGTCGTCCTCGCCGCCTGCGGGGACGTCGAAGACGATCGACTTGGCGTCGGCGGTCTCCTCGATCACGTCCGCGATCGTGAGTTCGCGGACGAAGGAGCCGAGCTGTGGGGTGTCGGTCATGGATGCGGAGCCTATCGCTTTGATACGCGGGGGACGGGGGTCGCAGGGCACTGTCGCAGACGGCGGCGACCTCCACCGAGTGTTTCTCACTCAGTGGAAGTCGCCTGCCGTCGCGGTCTTACTCGGGGACGAACAGCGGGTTGACCATGTGTTCGTCGTCGGCCGGGTCCACGCCCTCGGAGATGGTCAGCAGACCCTCCGCGTAGGCGTAGCGGATGCTCGCCAGCATCCGGGGGCAGGTGTCCTCGCCCTCCGGCCGTTCGCCACCCGCGCGCCAGTCGGTGAGCACGGGGCACATGCGGTCGCTGCCCTCGGTCCACTGGATGGACGTGTGCTTCTCGCTGTTCTTGCGAACCGAGACGCACGTTCCGCAGCTACGACACTCGACGGGCTGGAAGCCCGCCCGTGTGTAGGTCTCGCGGTCGAGGTCGGTGTACGAGTGGAGTCGCGCGGCGCGCGCCGGGTCGGTGTCGTCCCAGGTCGGCGCGCGCCGCGAGTCGTTCTTCTTGAACATCAGTGCTGCGACCGGGTGGCGTTGGCCTCGCCGGCGACCTCTGCCATGCCGGTGTACTGGGTCTGCTCGTCGGAGATCTCGGCCTCACCGGCCTCCTGCTTGCGCATGTTCTCGGCGACCTCCTTCTCCCAGTACTGGTTGGCGGCGGTGGTGTCGACCTCGAACTCGAAGCGCTCGGTCATCTCCGGCGTCACCTTGTCGCGGTCCACGTAGAACTGCTCGTACCAGCGGCGGAGCTGGTAGACGGGACCGTCCTCCTCGCAGAGGAGCGGGTTGGCGATCTGGGACTTGCGCTGCCAGATACGGACGTCCTGGAGGAAGCCCTCGCCGAAGAAGGTGGCGATCTTCGCGGCCATCTTCTCGGAGGTGGCGTCGTCGAAGCCCTGAGGCTTCTTGACCGACAGTCCGTACATCAGCACGAACGAATTCTGGTCGATCGGGTAGTGGCAGTTGATGAGGATGGCCTCGGTCTCGAAGCCGCCGTACATCTGCTTGAGCGGGTTGATCATGTACGCCGGGCCGAAGTAGGAGGCCTCGGACTCGAGCAGCGTGTCGCCGTACTTGCCGCCGGACGGATCGTGGTCGGGACGGCCCTTCGTGTTGAGGTACTGCGTCGCCTTCTGGCCCTCGAAGACGTTCTTGAAGTACGTCGGGAAGGCGAAGTGGATGTAGTAGAAGTGCGCCATGTCGACCACGTTGTCGACGATCTCCATGCAGTTGGAGCCCTCGATCACGAGGCGGTTCCACTGCCAGTCTGTCCACTCGCCGGTCTCGTACTCGGCGATCGCCGGGATGGCGTCCTCCGGCTGCGGCGGCTTGCCCTCGTGGTCGTGCCACACGAAGACCTGGCCGGACTGGACGTTGGTGGTCCAGGAGCGGGTCTTGGCACGCAGGGGCACGCGCTTGGCGTACGGGATGCCCTTGCACTTGCCGTCGCCGCCCCAGCGCCAGTCGTGGAACGGGCAGGCGATGTTGCCGTCCTTGATGGAGCCGTCGGACAGGTCCCCGCCCAGGTGGCGGCAGTAGGCGTCGAGGACGTTGATCTCGCCCTCGTCGTTCGCCCACACCACGAGTTTGGTGCCGAAGGCCTGGATGGAGTGGGGCTTGCCGTCGGTGAACTCCTTGACGGTGCCGATGCAGTGCCATCCGCGCGCGTACCGATCCCGGACCTCGCCGGTGTCGATTTCGCGGACGGCTCCGGGGGCCGAACCGGGTGCGGTCATGATGATCCTCCTGAGGGCGCGAGCCGTATGAGAACAGGTTATAGAATGAGGTGGCAGGCCACAACCAGGGAGCGTTCGTGCTGGCACGGCGTGCCAGGGTGTTCCGCCCGAGAGGGACCGCCTGGTGCAAAACTGTAACGTGTTCTAGTCTAGACCGCATCACCCCACGCACTGCCAGAGAGGTACACATGAGCGAGTACGCCTCCCACGAGGTCATCGACCGCATCAAGGCCCTGCTGCCCGGTTTCGCCGAGCGCGCCCAGGAGACCGAGGACCTGCGCAAGGTCCACCCGCAGAACATCGCGGAGCTCGACGAGGCCGGCTTCTTCAAGCTCTGCCAGCCGGCCCAGTGGGGCGGGTACGAGGCGGACATGGAGACCTTCTACACCGCCGCCATGACGATCGCGACCGCGTGCCCGTCCACCGGTTGGTGCGCGAGCATCCTCGGCATCCACAACTGGCACCTGGCCCTGTTCCCGCAGCAGGCGCAGGAGGACGTCTGGGGCGAGGACCCGACGGTGCGGATCTCGTCGTCGTACGCCCCGATGGGCGCGGCCAAGAAGACCGCCGACGGGCTGGTGCTCAACGGCAAGTGGTCGTGGTCCTCGGGTAGCGACCACGCCGACTGGGTTTTCGTGGGCGGTCCGGTCCTCGACGAGAACGACAAGATGGTGGACTTCTGCACTTTCCTGGTCGAGAAGTCGCAGTACGAGATCGTCGACGTGTGGCACGTCGTCGGCCTCAAGGGCACCGGGTCCAACGACATCGTGGTCAAGGACGCGCTGATCCCCGAGCACCGCGTCCTGTCCTTCGGTCTCATGGCCGCCACCAAGGCGCCGGGGCTCGAGGTCAACACCAACCCGATCTACAAGATGCCGTGGGGCACCATCCACCCCACCACCATCTCCACGCCCATCGTCGGCATGGCGTTCGGCTGCTACGACGTGCACCGCTCGCACCAGCAGGACCGCGTCCGCGCCGCGTTCGGGACCAAGGTCAAGGACGACCCGTTCGCCAAGGTCCGCCTGGCCGAGGCCGCCGGCGACATCGACGCCGCGTGGCTCCAGCTCATGCGCAACGTGCGCGAGGAGCAGGACCTCATCAAGGCCGGGGACTTCCCGGGCATGGACATCCGCACGCGCGCCCGCCGCGACCAGGTCCGCGCCACGCAGCGCTCGATCGACGCGATCGGGCTGCTGTTCCAGAACTCCGGTGCCCGCGCGCTCGAGGTGAGCTCGCCGATCCAGCGGTTCTGGCGCGACGCCAACGCGGGTAGGGTCCACGCCGCCAACGAGGCGACGAAGGCGTACATCATGTATGGACAGAACGAGTTCGGCGAGAAGATCACCGACTCCATGGTCTGATCCGTCGTCGGCGGATCGAAAGGACTGGTAATTATGGCGATCAGCAATTTCGGGTACGTACGGGTCTTCGCCACGGACATGGACGCCTGGCGGGAGTACGGCACCAAGGTGCTGGGCTTCGTCGTGGGCTCGGGGGAGGACCCCGACGCCCTCTACTTCCGCATGGACGACCATCCCCACCGGTGGATCATCGTCCCCGGCGAGGAGGACAAGCTCTCATCGGTGGGCTGGGAATGCGCCAACGAGGGCGAGTTCGAGGACGTCAAGCGGCGCCTCGACGCGGCCGGGGTGCCGTGGGAGGAGGCGCCGGCCGAGGTCAGGCGTGACCGCAAGGTGCGCGGGCTGATCACCTGCCAGGACCCGGCCGGGTTCACGCTGGAGATCTACCACACCGTCGCGCTGCAGCACCGCCGCATCCCGACGCCGTACGGCCACGAGTTCGTGACCGGCGACCAGGGCGCGGGCCACATCGTGCTGTCCACGCCGGACGAGGCCGCCGCGCTCGAGTTCTACCGCGACGTGCTGGGCTTCTGGCTGCGCGACTCGATGAGTCTGCCGCCGGAGATCGTGGGCCGGCCGGCCGACGGTGAGCCGGCGTGGCTCCGGTTCCTCGGGTGCAACCCGCGGCACCACTCGCTCGCGTTCACGCCGTTCCCCAACCCGACCGGGATCATTCACCTCATGGTGGAGGTCGGCACGGCGGACGACGTCGGGCTGGCGCTCGACCGGGCCATGCGCAAGAAGGTCCGGCTGTCGGCCTCGCTCGGTCGGCACGTCAACGACAAGATGCTGAGCTTCTACATGAAGACGCCCGGCGGCTTCGACTGCGAGTACGGCTGCGAGGGCCAGCAGGTGGAGGACGACGAGAAGTGGGTCGCCCGCGAGTCCACGGCCGTGAGCCTGTGGGGTCACGACTTCTCCGTCGGCCTCAAGTAGCCACCTAGGCTGGGCCCCGTACCCCCGCGGGGCCCGGCCGCCGCCGCGCCCATTCCCGACGATCTTCAGTCCAGGAAGGACCGACCCCCATGAGCAGCACCGACGAACGCCCGGAGGGGCAGCCCTTCAGCAGCCGTGAACTGCGCGACGCGCTGGGCCAGTTCTGCACGGGCATCACCGTCATCACCGCGGTCGAGGACGACAAGCCGGTGGGCTTCGCCTGCCAGTCGTTCTCGGCGTTGTCGCTGGAACCGCCCCTCGTGTTGTTCTGCCCCATGAAGACGTCGGGTTCGTGGGAGGGCATAGAGAAGGCGGGCCGGTTCGCGGTGAACATCCTCTCCGAGGAGCAGGAGGACGTCTCCTCGACGTTCGGCCGCCGCGGGGACGACAAGTTCGCCGAGATCGACTGGTCGCCCAGCCCGCTGGGCTCGCCGGTGATCGACGGCGTGATGGCGTGGCTGGACTGCGAGATCGACCAGGTCCTCGACGGCGGGGACCACTGGATCGTGCTGGGTCGGGTCGACAACCTCGGCCCGACCAAGCGGGACATCCGCCCGCTGCTGTTCTACCGCGGCGCCTACCTCAGCATCGAGGAGGACGTGGTGGATCCGACGCCCGAGCAGGAGGAGTTGGCCAACTTCATCACCTCCGCCGACAGCTACACCTGGCTGTGAGCGGGGCGACGGGGCCGCTGGCGAAGGCGCTGGCGGAGGCGGAGGAGATCATCCGGTCGGCGCCGCACGTGCGCACCGACGAGGACGTGGCCGAGGGGCTCGAGTATCTGCTCGGGACGATCCGCGGCGCGATCGAGACGGGCCAGCACCGCGGACGCACGCACCCGCAGCTGTTCGAGGCGACGGGCCCGTACACCAAGATGGGCCTGGACAACCCGGACACGCTGTACTTCTACGCCAACCTCGCCGACGGCGCGGAGTACGTCATCGAGGGCCGCCGCGGGACCACGGCGGATCTATCGTTTCAGGTCATGGCGGGGACGTACTCGGCGGACGAGCGCGCCGCGTCGCACGCGGCGTTCGACGACCGTCGCGTGGATATCGACGAGCGGGGACGGTATCGCTTCCGCCTGGGACCGGCGAGGTACGACGACGACGAGGGCGACCCCGGCTACGTGGTGCTGCACCCCGGTTCGTCGATGATCGCCGTCCGCGAGGTGTTCTCCGACTGGAGCCGGGAGGAGGCCGGGTCGGCGATCATCCGCAGACTCGACACGGTGGGCACCGCGCCGGAGCCGGTGACGCTCGCGGGGCAGGAGAAGTTCTACGCCAAGCTCGCCGAGGCGCTCGTCGGGCGACTGCGGACGTGGCTGGCGTTCCCCGGCTGGTTCTTCGGCGAGCAGCCGCACAACACGCTCAACGTGCCCAGGCAGACCCCGGGCGGGCTCACGACCCAGTTCTCGTCGGCGGGGATCTTCGAGCTCGGCCCGGACGAGGCCATCGTGATCTCGGTGCCCGTCGCCGGCGTGCCCTACCAGGGCTTCCAGCTGGGCAGCATGTGGTACGCGTCGCTGGAGTACGTGCACCACCAGACGAGTCTCACCGCCGACCAGGCGCACGTCACCTCCGACGGGCTCATCCACCTGGTGGTGTCCGAGCGCGACCCGGGCCTGGCCAACTGGGTCGAGACCCTCGGCCGCCGCGAGGGCATCATGCAGTTCCGGTGGCAGCGGACCGACGGGCCCATCGGCCCGGAACTCGGCCCGACGGTGAAGGTCGTGCCGTTCGACCGGGTGCCCGACGAGGTCCCGTGCCACGACGAGCTGCGCGTGACCGGAGAGCAGTGGCGGGAACGGATCGCCGCGCGCCAGGACGCCTTCGCCCGGCGCGGATTGTCGTGAGAAGGGGATTGCCGTGAGCGATGAAGACCGGGTCCACGTCGGGACCGTCGACGATCTCCACGCCAGCGCCTCGCGCACCGTGGGGCTCGAGGACTTCGGCGACGGCGAGGACCGCCACCGCGAGGCACTGGGCGTCCTGCTCGACTCCCTGCACACCGACGCGGGACTGACCCCCGCCGGGAGCAAGTACTGGCGCTCGGTGCTCAAGGGCGCGCTGACCGCGAGGCTCCTGTCGACGTCTGCCCTCGCGTCCGACCCCGCGCGGGCGGAGGTGGCGATCGAGCGGCCCGTCGTCGTCACCGGGTTGCCCCGCACCGGCACCACGGCGCTGCACCGGCTCCTGGGCGCCGACCCGGCCAACCAGGGGCTCGAACTGTGGTTGACCGAGGTCCCGCAGCCCCGGCCCCCGCGCGAGACGTGGGAGGACGACCCCGCCTACGTCGGCCTGCGCGACCTGTACTCCGGCTTCATGGCCGAGAACCCCGACTACGGCGGTGTGCACTACATCTCCGCAGACGACCTCGAGGAGTGCTGGCAACTGCTGCGCCAGTCGCTGACCTCGGTGTCCTACGAGTGCCTCACGCGGCTCGACGGCTACTCGCGGTGGCTCGCCGGCGTTGACTGGGTGCCCGCGTACCGCCAGCACAAGCGCAACCTGCAGCTCATCGGCGGAGGCGATCCCGACCGGCGCTGGGTGCTCAAGAACCCCAGCCACCTGTTCGCGCTCGACGCGCTGCTCGAGGTGTACCCCGACGCGGTGGTGGTGCAGACACACCGCGACCCGCGGAAGTCGATGGCGTCGATGTGCTCGCTCGCGCACCGCACGGCCGCCGACTGGTCCACGCGGTTCACCCCGGAGTACATCGGCTCCTCGCAGCTGGACCTGTGGGCGCGGGGGGTCGAGACATTCGACGCCGCGCGCGCCCGTCACGAGGCGGACCCGGCGTCGCGGGCGACGTTCGTCGACGTCGACCACCACGAGCTGCTGGACGATCCCGCTGGCGTGGTCGAGCGCGTGTATGCCGCCGCGGGCACGGAGCTGTCAGACGAGGTCCGCGCGGCCGTGGTCGCGGAGAACGAGCGCAGCCTCTCCGGGGACCGGGCGCCCGCGCACCGCTACACTCTCGCCGATTACGGGCTCAGCGAGGAGCGGATCGCCGAGCGCTTCGCCGGCTACCGGGGCCTCGACGCCTGACCGGCGCCTCCGGAATCCGCTACTCCGATCCCGGATCCGCTATGCCCACAGGGGTGGCGGATGTCGAGGGTGAGTAGCGGATCTCAGTGGGGGGTCAGAGGTACTCGGCGACCGCCTCGATGACGCGGTCCGCGACCTCGCGGGTGCAGACGAGAAGATCGGGATACTCGATCTCCTCGACGTTGTAGACCAGCTCGCTGCCGTCCAGGGCGCTGGCGTGCAGGCCGCGCTGCTGCACCACGCCGACGGTCGCGGCGGAGTCCCACTGGTGGTGACCGCTGGTGTGGATGTACGCGTCGCACTCGCCCTCGAGCACGGTGGCGGTCTTGCCGCCGCCGGACCCGAGGTGCACCAGGGACGCGCCGAGCTTCGCCGCGAGGTCCTCGGCGAACGCGGGCGGCTCGGCCTCGGAGACGGCGATTCGCAGACGGTCGTCCTCACGGGGCGGCACGAGAGGCCCGGGCCGCGGGCCGCGGATGATCGACATCGGCTGGTACGTGGTGGCGCCGCGTCCGGTGAGGACCCGACCGTAGGCGGGCATGGCGATCGCGCAGGCGGTGATCCCGCCGACGCCCTCGGGACCGGACTCCCACAGCGCGACGTGGACGGCCCAGTCGGGACGCCCCTCGGTCACGTAGGAGCGCACCCCGTCGAGGGGGTCGACGAACCACACCCGGTCGGCCTCCAGCCGCGCGCGGGAATCGGGGTCCCACTCGCCGAACACGAGGTCGTCGGGCCGCGCCACCGCGAGGCGGTCGAGGATGACCGACCGGGCCTCGCCCTCGGCGAACTCGCCCAGATCCTCGGGCGCCACCCGGGAGACCCGGAGGTCGGTGAGCAGGCGTCCGGCCTGGGCCGCGAGGTCCTCGGCCGACCGCTGGTCATTGGTCCGTCCATGCGCGGGGAAGGGGGTCATGCGGCCGATTCTAGAGGCCCCGCCTACAGGCCCGCCGCCACCTCGAGCGCGGAGAGGAGCTCGTGGGGCTGCCCGAGCAGCTGCGCCGTGCCGTGCGCCCGCTTGAAGTACAGGTGCGCGTCGTACTCCCACGTGATGCCGACGCCGCCGTGGAGCTGGATCGACTCCCCGGAGATCCACTGCAGTGCCTCCGAGCAGTAGACCTTGGCGGCGGCCGCCTCGATCTCCGCGGCGTAGGCGGCCTCGTCGGCCTCGGGCCCGTCCCCGAGGGACTGGGCCTCGGCCACCAGTGCGGCGGCGGAATAGGACAGCGACCTGGCGGTCTCGACCTTGACGTACATGTCGGCCATCCGGTGCTTGAGCGCCTGGAACGAGCCGATGACCCGGCCGAACTGCTTGCGCTCCTGCGTGTACTGCACGGTCGCGTCCAGGACGGCGCGCGCGGCGCCGACCTGCTCGGCGGAGGTCGCCGCCCAGGCCGCCGCGCGCAGGCGCGACAGGAAGCTCGGCCGGGTGGCGATCGCGGTCGCGCGGGCGCCGTCGAACTCCACGCGGCTCAGCGTGCGGGTGGGGTCCATCACCGGCACGCGGGTGATGGTGACCCCGTCGGCGTCGGCAGGCAGCTCGAACAGGCCCACCGTGTCGCCGGTGACCGCCACGACCAGCAGCGTGGCGGCGGTGTCGGCGCCGAGCACGTGGTGGGCGGTGCCGGACAGCGTCGCACTCGACACGTCGGGGCCACCGTCCGCGCGGACGCCCGGGGTCGCCCAGCCGTCGCGGTCGGCCCAGCACAGGGCGGCGAGCTCGCCGGCGGCGATGCCGGGCAGCAGGCGGGCGCACGCGGCCTCGTCGCCGGAGGCCTGGACGGCCTGGGCGGCGAGGACCGCGGAGCCGAGCATCGGCGACGGCGTGAGGCGGCGGCCCAGCTCCTCGCACACCAGGTGCGTCTCGACCCAGGTCGCCCCGGCCCCGTCGTAGTCCTCGGGCACCGACAGCGCGGCGGCGCCGATCTCATCCACGAGCGTCGACCACAGGGCGGGGTCGTAGCCGTCGGCGGAGGCGAACGCCGCGCGCACCGCCGCGGAGTCGGACTTCTTCTCCAGCAGCGCGGCCACCGACTGCCGCAGCGCGGCCTGTTCCTCGGTGTCGACGCCGGGGGAGGCGGTCGCCGGCGCGGCGGGGGCGCTCATCGGGCCGCCCCCGCGGCGTCGGCGGAGGCCGCGGAGCCGACGCGCAGCGAGTCCAGGACCCGGCCGCGGTGGTAGCTCTGGGTGCCCCACGCCGTCTGCAGGGCGCGGGTCTTGGTCAGCCACAGGCCGAGGTCGTGCTCGAGCGTGTAGCCGATCGCGCCGTGGATCTGCAGCGCGGTGCGGGCGGACAGGTAGGCGGCGTCGGCCACGGCCACGCGGGCGGCGGAGACGTCGCGGACCGCGGCGTCGGGGTCGCCGGGGTTCTCGGCGATCGCCAGGGCGCCGGCCCACAGGAGCGGGCGGGCCATCTCGAGCGCGATCGCGACCTCGGCGAGCTGGTGCTTGAGCGCCTGGTACTCGCCGATGAGTTTGCCGTACTGCTTACGCTGCTTGGCGTAGTCGACGCTCATCGTGAGCATCGCCTGGCCGAGCCCCTGGAGCTGAGCTGCGGTGCCGAGGGCCCCGTGGTTGATCAGGTCCGTCGTGCTCACCGCCGCGGCGCGGGCCCCGGCGGTCGGCGCGGTCACCGTGCGGGCCCGGTCGACCGAGCGACGGGTCTCGCCGGCCTCGGCCGCGAACACCTCGTCGTCGGACACCGCCCACAGGTACCGCGTGACGTGGGGGTCCGGCGCGAACGGCGACACACCGGGCGCGGCGACGGACGCCAGCGCGCCGCCGGCGATCTCGCCGGCGACGTCTCCGGCGTCGGAGTCGCCACCGAGCGCGGCGGCGATGCGCGGCGCCACCATCACGGTCTCCACGACGGGACCCGGCACCGCGTGGCGGCCCAGGACCTCGAGCGCGGCCACGGCCTCCACCGCGGTGGCGCCGGCGCCGCCGGAGGCCTCGTCGACGAGCAGGGCGGCGGCGCCCGTCTCGGCGACGCGTCCCCACGCGGCGGTGCCGGGGGCGGTGTCACCGGCGGCCCACGCGCGGATCACCGCGGGCATGTCGGACTTGGCCAGCAGGGAGTCGATGCTGCCGGCGAAGTCGATGATCTCGGGATCGAGTGCGAACTGCATGATGTGTGAAACCGCCTTCTCAGCCGCGCGGGAGGCCGAGGAGTCGCTCGGCGATGATGTTCTTCTGGACCTCGTTGGTGCCCGCGTAGATGGGGCCGGCGAGGGCGAACAGGTAGCCGTCCATCCACTGCTCGCCGGCGAGCTCGCCGGCCGTGTCCAGGACGTCCAGGGCGGTCTCGTGGGTCGCGATGTCCCAGTTCGACCAGAAGACCTTGTTGATCGAGGACTCGAAGCCGAGGTTGGCGCCGCCCGTGAGTTTGGTGACGGTGTTCCACGTGCTCAGCTCGTAGGCGCGGGAGCCGATCCACGCGTCCGCCACGCGGTCGGCCAGGGCGCCGCGGGTGCGGTCGTCGAGGTCGCCCTCGCGGGAGTCCCACAGCTCGAGCAGGCGGTCCGTGGTGGCGAGGAAGCGGCCGGGGGAGCGCAGGGACAGGCCGCGCTCGTTGTTGGCGGTGGACATGGCCACCTTCCAGCCCTGGTTGACCTCGCCGATCACGCCCGACTCGGCGGGGTTCGCCGGGTCGTCGGGCACGAAGACGTCCTCGAGGAACAGCTCGGCGAACCCGGGCAGTCCGTCCAGCTGGTCGATCGGGCGCACGGTGACGCCCTCGGCCCGGAGGTCGAACATGAAGTAGGTCAGGCCCTTGTGGCGGGGCTCGTCCGGGTCGGTGCGGAACAGGCCGAAGCCCTTGTCGGCGAACGAGGCGCGGGTCGACCACACCTTCTGCCCGTTGAGGATCCAGCCACCGTCGACCTTCTTCGCGGTGGAGCGCAGCGACGCCAGGTCGGAGCCGGCCTCGGGCTCGGACCACGCCTGCGCCCAGATGTCGTCGGCGCGGGCCATACGCGGCATGATGTGCGCGAGCTGCTCGAGGGAGGCGTGGTCGAACAAGGTCGGGGCCAGCAGGAAGATGCCGTTCTGGCTCACCCGCAGCGGCGCGCCGGCGCGGAAGTACTCCTCCTCGAAGACCACCCAGTTGACCAGGCCGCAGTCGCGCCCGCCGAACTCCTCGGGCCACGACACGACCGACATGCGTGCGTCGGCCATCTTCCGTTCCCACTCGCGGTGCGCCTCGAAGCCCTCGCGGGTGTCCATGTGCGGCAGCGGCTCGGACGGCACGTTCTCGGCCAGCCACTGCCGGACCTCGAGGCGGAACTCCTGCGTCGATGCGTCCAGATCCAGATCCACGGTGTCAGCCTTCCTTCTTCTCGCCGGACGGCGCGGGGCCGCCCGTCGAACCGGTGTTGGCGCTGTCGCGCATGGAGCGGGCGTCCATCCCGCCCAGCGAGGCGGAGAACGAGTCCGTGTCGTCGGGCTCGGCGTTGGCGGAGTGGGCGAACATGTGCCACCCGAACGCCGTGTCCAGCGAGGTCTGCAGCCCCATCTGGTCCTCGCATCCATTGATGACCTTCTTGGCCAGCGTCAGCCCGAACGTGGGCATGGCCTTGATCTCCTCGGCGATCGAGTCGACCTTGGCCTGCAGCTCGTCGCGGGGTACGACGTGGTTGAGCATCCCCCACTCGAGCGCCTCGGCCGCGCCGAACCTGCGACCGGTGTAGAGGATCTCCTTCGCGCGGCGCGGGCCCAGCACGAAGGCGTGGGCGAAGTACTCGACGCCGGGGATGCCCATCTTCACGACGGGGTCGGAGAAGAAGGCGTCGTCGGCGGCCACGATGAAGTCGCAGACCCACGCGAGCATGAGCCCGCCGGCGATGCAGGCGCCGTGCACCTGGGCGATCATCGGCTTGGGTATCTCCCGCCAGCGGCGGCACATCTGCACGTAGACCTCGGTCTCACGCGCCAGGCGCCGGTCGCCGCCGCCGCGGGTGGTGTGGTCCCACCAGATCGCGGCGCGGTTGGTGTACTCGACGTGGTGGTCGCGCTCGGGCGTGCCTATGTCGTGGCCGGCCGAGAAGTGCTTGCCGGCCGCGCGCAGGACGATCACCTTGACGGCGTCGTCGTCGACGGCCTTGATGAACGCGTTGTCCAGCGAGTACGTCATCACCGAGTTCTGCGCGTTGCGGAAGTCGGGGCGGTTGAGCGTGACGTACGCGGTGCCGTCGGAGACCTCGTAGGCCACCGGCTGCGTGTCCGGCCCGAGGTCGTCGACCCCGAGGACCGGAGGGATGGGTGCATCGGTCATGACCTGCAACTCTCCTCACCTAGCAAGTGCTTGGTTGGTACTGTACCGGACCGGCGTCGCACGCCGCGGCCGCCGTCGCTCGGACGCCGTATCCGCCGTCGTTCAGACGCCGTATCCACCGTCCACGTCGAGCTTCTGGCCCGAGATGAACCCCGCGCGGTCCGAGGCCAGGAACGCCACCGCCTCGGCGATGTCGTCGGCCGTGCCGAACCGGCGCAGCGGGATGTTGGAGCGTGTGACCTCCAGCGCACGGTCGTCGAGGTCGCCCGAGGCGATGAGCCGGGACGCCATGCCGTCGGTGAGCATCCCCGGGCCCACGCAGTTCACGCGCACCCCGAAGCGCCCCTCCTCGGCGGCGAGCCCGCGCACGAGCTGCTCGACCGCGCCCTTGGGGGCCGCCGACATGCCGTCGCGCACCGGGTAGCGGGTGGTGGCGGCGGTGGTGACGACGACGACGTTGCCCGCCACCGCGCGCAGGTGCGGAAGCGCGGGTCGCGCGAGGGCGAAGAACGCCCCGGCGTCCTCGTCGAGCTGCCGGCGGAACTCGGCCGGCGCGATCCGGGACAGATGCACCATGGGCACGTGCGGACCGGCGCAGTGGGCGAGCACGCGGATCCCGCCATGCCGGGAGGCGATCCCGTCGATGGCGGCGGCGACCTCGTCGTCGTCGTCACGGTCGTCGCTCGTCCCGCCACCGGGGGCGATGCGGACGCACTCCACGGCCCGCGGCGACCCGTCCGCCAGCTCGGCGGCCAGGTCGGCCGGTTCGGTCGAGCGGTACCCGAGCACCACCGGCGGGTCAGGGAACTCGGCGGCCAGGCGGCGGGCGACGGCCGCGCCGATCCCGCCCGACGCGCCGGTGACCACCACGGCGCCGCGCCGGCCCACCGGGGCGCTCATCGCAGCTCGGTCTTGAGGACCTTGCCCGAGGCGTTGCGCGGCAGGGACTCGACGAACTCGACCGTCCGCGGCCGCTTGAAGTTGGCCAGGTGCTCTCTACAGAAGTCCAGCACGTCCTGTTCGGTGAGGGTCGAGCCCTCGCGGCGGACGATGAACGCCTTGCCGACCTCGCCCATCCGGTCGTCCGGCACGCCGATCACGGCCGACTCCACCACGCCGTCCAGGCGGGCGAGGGTCTGCTCGATCTCCGCCGGATAGACGTTGAAGCCGCCGTTGATGTACATGTCCTTGAGCCGGTCGGTGATGCGCAGGTTGCCGTCGGCGTCGATCTCGCCCACGTCGCCGGTGTGCAGCCACCCGTCCGGGTCAATCGTCTTGGCGGTGTTCTCCGGGTCGTCGAGGTAGCCCTGCATGACCATCTCGCCGCGGGTGAGGATTTCGCCGTGCTCGCCGATGCGGATCTCCATGCCGGGGTAGGGGCGGCCGCACGTGGTGGAGACCGTGACATCGTCGTCGCCGGTCCGGGTGGTGGTGATGAAGCCCATCGTCTCGGTCTGCCCGTACGCCGTGATGACCGTCTCCAGGCCCAGGTCGGACTGCATGCGCTCGATGAGCACAACCGGCACGACCGACGCGCCGGTCACCGCCACGCGCAGCGAGGACAGGTCGTAGTCGCCGCGGGTGGGATCGTCGAGCAGCGTCTGAAAGATCGTCGGCGCGCCGGTGAGGATCGTGACCCGTTCGTCGTGGATCAGCCGCATGGTCTCCGTGGTCGAGTAGACCGAGAGCGGGACGATCGTCACGCCGAACAGGACACACGCCAGGAAGCCCGCCTTGTAGCCGAAGCTGTGGAAGAACGGGTTGACGATGAGGTAGCCGTCCCGGTCCGTCAGCCCGTTGTTGGAGCCCCACGCGCGCGAGCCCGCGACGGTCTGACGGTGCAGGGCCACGACGCCCTTGCTCTTGCCGGTGGTGCCGGAGGTGAACAGGATGTCGGCGACGTCGTCGCCCGTCACCGCGTCCGCGCGTGCGTCGGCCCGGGCGAGCAGGTCGTCGGTGGCGAGGGCGCGGAGGGCGTCGAAGTCGAGGACGTCGACGCCCCCGGCGGCGCCGGCGCCCGCGGCGACCGTGTCCCCGCCGTCGAGGGGGACGCGCACGATCGTCCGCAGGGTGGTGGCGCCGGCGAGCGGACCCTCGGCGGCCCCGGTGCCTCCGGCTGCGTCGACGAGGTCGGCGATCCGCTCGGAGCCGAGGAACGTCCCCGCGACGACGGCCGCGACCGCGTTGGTGCGCTGGACGATCTCGAGGGTCTCGCTACCGATGTAGCGGGTGTTGGCCGGCACCATCGTCGCGCCCGCGAACTGGACGCCCAGCGCCGCGACCACCCAGTGCCGCGTGTTCGGCGCCCAGATGACGACCCGGTCGCCCGGCTCGACCCCACGCGCGACGAGCCCCGCGGCGAACCGGCGCACCTCGTAGAGAAGCTGCGACCACGTCCACCGGGTGTCCTGGCCGGGCTGGACGTCGGCGATCGCCTCCCGCTCCGGCCACGTCTGGGCGGCCCGGCGCAGAGCGGCGGGAGTGCTCTCGACAGGAGAGGTCTCGACTGGCGTGGTCTCGACGGTGGTGGTCATCGCGGACTCCTCGGTGGGGCTGCGGGTGTGGCGCGGGCAACCCTACCAAGCAAGTGCTTGGTGAGGGCGCTCGGCGCGGGCCGTGAGGGCCGGTCGCTAGTACTTCAGGGCCCCGCGGTCGACGGTGAGTTGGACGCCGGAGACCGACCGCGAACCGTCGCCGGCGAGATACGAGACCACCTCGGAGACCTCCTCGGGCGGCATGAAGTCGGAGAGGGTGCTCGCGCCGTCTCTTCGTGCGTTCTTCAGCGGCATGGGCGAGAAGCTGTGGAGGAACGAGGGGAACCGGCCGAAGAGCTCGCCCATCGCCTCGGGGTCGATCATCGGGGTGTCGACCGAGTAGGGGTGGATCGAGTTCACGCGGATGCCGTACTCGCCCACCTCGAGAGCGAGGGCGTTCGTCAGTGCCACCAGCCCCGCCTTGGAGGCCGAGTAGTGCCCGTTGCCGGGCGTGGCCTTGAGTCCCGCGGACGAGCTGACGACGATGATCGAGCCCCCGTTGCCCGCCTCGATCATCGCCGGCACGGCCGCACGGATCGTCCGCCACGTCCCGCTGAGGTTGACGCCGATGACCGTGTCCCAGTCGTCCTCCGGCATCTCCCACAGCCGGCCCCAGCTGAGCACGGCCGCGTTGGCGACCAGGATGTCCAGCCGCCCGAAGGTGTCGATCGTGCGGGAGACCAGGTCCTGCAGCGCGGCGAGGTCCCGGATGTCGAGGACCGCCGAGATCGCGCGGCGGCCGGTCTCCTCGACCAGGCGGACCGTCTCGGCGAGGTCGTCCGGCGTGGGTGCGGGGTACGTGGCGGCGTCGGAGACCGGCGCGGAGACGTCGGAGACGACGACGTCGGCGCCCTCCGAGGCGAGCCGGACGGCGTGGGCCCTGCCCTGGGCCCGGGCGGCGCCCGTGATGAACGCGACTCTGCCGGCGAGGGGAGTGGAGGAGGTCATAGCGATATCCAACTTCACGTCGTCCCGAAAGGAGGGCGGTTCCGCCGAACCAAGCAAGTGCTTGGTAGTGTGGGCGGCATGACCGAGAGCACGGCATCCGAGAAGGGCACGCCCGCGGCGGAGATGGCCGACGACGAATTCGCCGCGGAGTTCCGCGACTGGCTGGACGCCAACCTCGTGGGCGAGTTCGCCGAGATCAAGGGCGCCGGTGGGCCGGGGAGCGAACACGAGTTCTTCCCCCAGCGCCTGGCGTGGGAACGGCACATGGCGGCCGCCGGCTGGACGTGCGTCGGCTGGCCCGTCGAGCACGGCGGACGCGGCGCGTCGCTGAGTCAGCAGGTTCGCTTCCACGAGGAGTACGCCAAGGCCGACGCCCCCGCGCGCGTGTCCCACCTCGGCGAGACCCTGCTGGGCCCCACGCTCATCGCCCACGGCACGCAGGAGCAGAAGGACCGCTTCCTGCCGCGGATCATCGACGTCACCGAACTGTGGGCGCAGGGCTATTCGGAGCCGGGCGCCGGATCCGACCTGGCCAACGTTGCCACCACGGCCCGGCTGGGCGAGGACGGCAAGTGGCACCTGCACGGACAGAAGGTGTGGACCTCGCTCGCCCACCTGAGTCAGTGGGCGTTCGTCGTGGCCCGTTCCGAGGAGGGGACGAGCCGCCACAAGGGCCTGAGCTTCCTGCTCGTCCCGCTCGACCAGCCCGGCGTGGAGATCCGGCCGATCCAGCAGCTCACCGGAACTTCTGAGTTCAACGAGGTCTTCTTCGACGACGCCGTCACCGACGCGGAGATGATCGTGGGGGAGCGCGGCGAGGGCTGGAAGGTGGCCATGACCCTGCTCGAGTTCGAGCGTGGCGTGTCCACGCTCGGCCAGCAGGTCGGCTTCGCCCGCGAACTCGAGCAGATCACCGCCATGGCGCGCGCCAACGGCAGCGCCGAGGTGCCCGCCGTGCGCGAGCGCATCACCCGCGCGTGGATCGGCCTCAAGGTGATCCGCGCGCACGCGCTGCGCACGCTCGCCGAGCGCGACTCCTCCGGCGGCAACGCCTCCGCGGCCAAGCTGCTCTGGGCCAACTGGCACCGCGACCTCGGAGAACTCGCGATGAAGGTCCAGGGCGCCGAGTCGCTCACCGGGCCCACCCATACCTCCGAGGGCGCCCCCAACGACCTCCGCGACCCGGAGAACCTCGAGCTCGCCCAGTGGCAGCGGCTCTTCCTGTTCACCCGCTCCGACACCATCTACGGCGGATCCAACGAGATCCAGCGCAACATCATCTCCGAGCGCGTGCTCGGACTACCCCGAGAGGCCAGGCCGTCATGACCCAGCACAAGTCCCCCCTCGCAGCGGTCCCCGAGGAGACCCCGGGCCACGGGCTGCTCAAGGGCAAGAAGGTCATCGTGACGGCCGCCGCCGGCACCGGCATCGGCTTCTCCGCGGCCCGTCGAGCCGCGCTCGAGGGCGCCGACGTCCTGGTCTCCGACTTCCACGAGCGGCGCATGAACGAGGCCCGCGACGCGCTCGCCGCGGAGTTCCCCGAGCAGCAGTTCGAGGCGATCACCTGCAACGTGCAGTCCACCTCCGATGTCGACGCGCTGATCTCCGGCGCCGCCGAGAAGCTCGGCCGCATCGACGTGCTCATCAACAACGCCGGGCTCGGCGGCGAGACCGAGCTGGTCGACATGACCGACGAGGACTGGGACCGCGTCCTCGACATCACGCTCAACGGCACATTCCGCGCCACCCGTGCCGCGCTGCGCTACTTCCGCGACGCCCCGCACAACGGTGTGATCGTCAACAACGCCTCCGTCCTGGGCTGGCGCGCCCAGCGCGCCCAGGCCCACTACGCCGCCGCGAAGGCCGGCGTCATGGCACTGACCCGGTGCTCGGCCATCGAGGGAGTGGACTTCGGCGTACGTATCAACGCGATCGCCCCGTCCATCGCGCGCCACAAGTTCCTCGAGAAGTCCGCCTCGGCCGAGCTGCTCGACGAACTCGCCGCCAAGGAGGCCTTCGGCCGCGCGGCAGACGTGTGGGAGGTCGCCGCCACCATCGCGATGCTCGCCAGCGACTACACCACCTACCTCACCGGTGAGGTCGTCTCCATCTCCTCGCAGCGCGCGTGACGGCCCGGTGGTCGACGTTGTTCCGGACAGCGGAACCGGCCGGGTTAAGCTGAGCGTCTCCAGCGTCGACTACCAGAGGAGATGAAGAATGCCTGACGTCAGTGGGTCACTCGCAGGTGCCGCCCGGACCGTATGGGGATCCGTGGACGGCATCGTGCCGGCCGGGTCCCTCGGGGATGCGATCGGCGGCGTGCTCAAGTTGCCCGCCGCCCTGCTCTACGGGCTCGCCAACCTGTTCTGGGGCTTCGGCTCCACCGCTCCCGCCGCCCCCCTCATCTGACCGGACGGAAATCCCCCCATGCTCAGCGGCCCCCTGCACCAGCTCCACGAGACGATCGACGGATCGGTCGACGGCCTCACCGTCAGCCTGCCGGCCGACCCGATCGGCAACCTCGTCGCCGGCGTGCTCAACATCCCCGGCGTGATCGTTGCGACCATCGAGTTCATCGCCCTCGGCTTCGGCTCCTGACCGCGTCGTATCCACACGCGCTCGTACCGGGCCCCGGGGTGACCACCCCGGGGCCCGGCCGTATGCGGGGCGAACGTCGACCTAGCAAGTGCTTGGTTGGTATCGTGGGGGCATGACCAGCACGACCAGACGTGAGGAACTCCTGTCCATCGCGGCAGGGCTCTTCGCCGAACGCGGCCTGCGCGCGACCACCGTCCGCGACATCGCCGACGCGGCGGGCATCCTCTCGGGGAGTCTGTACCACCACTTCGCCTCCAAGGAGGCGATCGTCGACGAGATCCTGCGTGGCTTCCTCGACGCGCTCTTCGGCGAATACCGCACGATCGTCGACTCCGGGCTCGAGCCCCGCGCGACCCTGGAAGCGCTGGTCCGCGCTTCGTTCGAGGCCATCCACCGCGACCGCGACGAGGTGGCCATCTACCAGGACGAGCTCAAGCACCTCCGCGGCAACCCGCGATTCGACTACCTGCGCGAGCGCAACACCGAGTTCCGCGAGATGTGGACCGACGTGCTGAGGCGGGGCATGGAGTCCGGGGATTTCCGCGGCGACCTCGACGTGCGCCTGACCTATCGATTCCTCCGCGACACCGTGTGGGTCGCCGTCCGCTGGTACCGGCCCGACGACGACAACGACCACGCGGCGATCGCCGACCAGTACCTCAACATCGTGCTCGACGGCCTCACCGTCGGCTGACCTTTCTCACCCACCCCGAGGAGACCCATGACCAGCGTGACCGGCCGCGAGGCCTACGTGATCGACGCCGTCCGCACCCCCGTCGGCAAGCGCGGCGGAAGCCTGTCGGGGCAGCACCCGGCCGACCTCGGTGCCCATGTGATCAAGGCCGTCGTCGAGCGCACCGGGATCGACCCGGAGGTCGTCGACGACGTCATCTTCGGCTGCGTCGACACCATCGGCCCCCAGGCCGGAAACATCGCCCGCTCCGCGTGGCTCGCCGCCGGGATGCCGCTCGGCGTGCCGGGCACCACCGTCGACCGCCAGTGCGGCTCGAGCCAGCAGGCCATCCACTTCGGCGCCCAGGCCATCTGGTCCGGAACCCAGGACGTCATCCTGTTCGGCGGCGTGCAGAACATGAGCGCCCTGCCCATCTCCTCGGCGATGCTCGCCGGCCGCGAGTACGGCTTCGACGATCCCTTCACCGGCTCGACCGGCTGGGTCGGACGGTTCGGCTCCCAGGAGATCTCCCAGTTCAACGGCGCGCAGATGATGGCCGACAAGTGGGACATCTCGCGCGAGGAGATGGAGAAGTGGGCCCTCCAGTCGCACGAGCGCGCCCGCGCCGCGATCGCCGCCGGCCGGTTCGCGAACGAGTACGTGCCGATGGCCGGCCTCGAGGCCGACGAGACCACCCGTGAGACCACCCTCGAGAAGATGGCCTCCCTGCCGGTGCTGGCCGAGGGCGGTTCTCTCACGGCCGCCGTCGCCTCCCAGATCTGTGATGGTGCCTCGGCCGGCCTGCTGGCCTCCGCCGAGGCCGTCGAGAAGTACGGACTCAAGCCCCGCGCGCGCATCCACCACCTCACCGTGCGCGGCGACGACCCGGTGATGATGCTCTCCGCGCCGATCCCCGCCACAAAGTGGGCGCTGGAGAAGACCGGCCTGTCGATCGACGACATTGACGTCGTGGAGATCAACGAGGCGTTCGCCCCCGTCGTGCTCGCCTGGATCGAGGAGACGGGCGCCGACCCGGCCCGCGTCAACCCCAACGGCGGCGGCATCGCCCTGGGCCATCCGCTCGGCGCCACCGGCGCCAAGCTGTTCGCCACCCTGCTCAACGAGCTCGAGCGCACCGGCGGACGCTACGGCCTCCAGACCATGTGCGAGGGCGGCGGCACCGCCAACGTGACGATCATCGAGCGACTGGACGCCTGAGCGATCCGCTGACACGAGAGGGGCCCCGCACCTGACGGTGCGGGGCCCCTCTCATAGCGCCGGCGAGGCCGCGTGCGGCGTGCGTCAGGAACTGCTCGTGGAGCCGGTGTTGCCGCCACCGGGCGCTGCGGCGGGGCCAGCGCCGACGCTCCCGGCAGCGCTGCCGCCGAAGGCGTCGAGCGGGTTGCCGACCACGGCCGGGAACAGATGCGGCTCGACGGGGCCGTTGTGACCGAGGCAGAGCACGGCCAGTGCGTAGACGTTCGACGGCACGTCGCGGGCCGTCAGCCAGCCCGGCTGGCCGGGGAGAGTCATGGGCAGCGTGAAGACGCCGGGCAGGCCGGGGCCGTCCAGGGAGATGACGTCGTACCGGTTGCCGAGTGCTCGGACGATGGACATGAGGTCCCCGCCTCCCGCAATCGCTGCGCCGGCGAGGTCGCCGGTCGCGGACGGCGGGACGAGGATCCCGGTGCACGTCTGACCGGGCAGTGGATCGGTGATGTGCACCGACACCGTGTTGCCCGCGATGTTCGGGTGGGGGACGGCGGCGGACGCTACGCCTGATCCGGCGATGGTGAGGCCGGCGGCCATACCGACCGCGGCGAGTCCTGCGGCGACCTTCTTGGCAATGGTCATGACGCTCCTTTGTGAGGGATCAACGTGGTGTGCTCAATCACAGTGTCGTTCAGCAGACGCTCAGTGTTACGAAAATCTTCTGAACGTATGGCTCGGTGCCCGGCCCGAGAGATCGGAGCGGGCGCCTGGGTTGCGCGACGCCCGCTGACAACGGGCGCACCGCGTGCTGGTGACCGGGTCAGGCGGACGAGGTGGAGCGAGCCCGGTTCGCCCGGGGGTCGTCCTTACTCGTCACCCGCGAGCTGGCCGCCGTCGAGCGCAGAGGACAGGGTGCTTAGGCCGAGCGCGCCCGTGGTCGCGTCGCCGCCGCCGAGGGCGGACGAGAGGGTGTCCAGGCCGCCCCCCGAGCTCAGGCCGGAGATGGCGTCGAGCGGGCTGCCGACGACGATGAGCGGGGTGATGGACGGCTCTCCGGGAACGCAGTAGGTGACGGCGGAGTAGACGCCGGACTCGACCGTTGCTGAGACCGTGACGTCACCAGTGTCGACGTTGGCGATGGGTGAGTTCAGCGGGCCGCCGCGAAGGAACGTGGCGACGGTATCCCCGGTGATGAGGTCGTTGATCGCGCCCGGGTTCAGGGTTGAAAGGTCGGCGAGTTTGGCGGCGAACGTGGCGGCTTCGGCAGTTGGTGCGACGGCGGCAACGCAGGTAGCGGCATCCGCGAGGCCGTCCTTCTCGAAGGTGACGGAGATCGTGTTGCCCTCGACGACGGGGTCGGATGCGGTGGCGGCCGACGCCGCGCCGGCACCGGCAACGGTCAGGGCGGCGGTGGCGCCGAGCACGGCGGCCGCGCGGATGGCGGTACGGGCAGAAGTCATGGGGTCCTCCGGAAGGGGTGGGGGATACGGCCCGCGCGCGCGGGAACGGTTCTCAGGATATGTCAAGCATTCCCTCATGTTCGGTGTATGGCGAAATACGACAACGCACCCGCCGACCCAGAGGGCCGAGCGGGTGCGTCGGGGAGACGTGACGAGCGGGTCGTCAGCCGAGCTCGCGGAGTGCGTCGAGGCGCTCGTGCGCCTGCGTCATGATCCGCTGGATCAGCTCATCGCAGCTGGGAAGATCGTCGATCATGCCCACGACCTGGCCGGACGCCAGGACTCCCGCGTCGGTGTTGCCCTCGACCAGTCCGGCCTTGAGCAGCATCGGCGTGTTGGCGGCCATGACGATCTGCTGCCAGGTGCGGTCGGAGGCCTTCTTCATGTTGAGGCCGTCCTTGGCGAGTTGCTGCCACTTCATGCCCGTCATGGACTTGAACTTGTTCGCGTTCTGCACCGCCGCGGTCAGCCCCTTGAGGGGGCTTCCGGACTCCAGCGCGTTGACCAGGCCCGTCCGCAGGACGCGGTGGGGCATGCCGTCGACGCGGGTGGAGACGACGGTGTCCTGAAGGCCCCGCTCGAGGTACTGCTTCTTCACCGCGTCCGGCACCTGCGAGTCGCTGGTGAGAAGGAACCGCGTACCCATCGCGACGCCCGCGGCGCCGTAGGACAGCGCCGCGACCAGGCCTCGGCCGTCGAAGAACCCGCCGCCGGCCACGACGGGGATCGAGGTGTTCCCCGCGCCGCCGAGCGCGTCGATCACGCTGGGGAGCAGGAGGGTGGTGGCGACCTGTCCGGTGTGTCCGCCGCCCTCACCACCCTGGACGATGACCGCGTCGGCGCCCCAGGAGGCGACCTTGACGGCGTGCTTCGCGGCACCGATGGAGGGGACGACGACGAGGCCGTTCTCCTTCAGTCGGGCGATCAGCTCGGGCTTGGGCGCGAGGGCGAACGATGCGACCTTCACCCCGTGGCGGATCATCAGCTCACACCGCTCGGCGGCGTCCTCGGCATCGGCCCGGAGGTTGACACCGAACGGCTTGCTCGTGAGCTTCTTCGTCCGCACGATGGCGTCCTCGAGCTCTGCGTAGGTCATCGTGGCCGAGGCGATGATCCCCAGCCCGCCGGCGTTGGCGGTGGCGGCGGTCAGCTCGGGACCGGAGACCCAGCCCATGCCCGTCTGGACGATGGGGTATTCGACGCCGACGAGCTCGGTGAACGCGGTCGTGATGGTGGGAGCGCTCACGCGGCCGGCACCTCACGGTCGCGGAACCCTCGGGGGTCCAGCACCTCGCGGATGATGCGCAGTTCCTCGGCGGAGGGATCGCGGGTGACCGCGGCGTCGGCGAGGCCCTCGATCTCGAAGCCGGTGTTCTCGGCGACCTCGTCGGCGGTCACGCCCGGGTGCAGGCTCAGCGCCCGCATGCTGTGGTCGGTACCGCCGAAGTCGAACACGCCGAGGTTGGAGACCACCCGGTGGATGTGGTGGTAGCGGAACGCCGGATCGCCCTCGGTGTAGCGGTCGTAGCCGATGCCGCAGACCACGTCGACCTTCTCGGTGAACACTCGCGAGGAGTGCTTGCCGACCCAGTAGCTCGTGGCGTGGTTGATCGTGTTGCCGGGGGCTCCGCGCAGGCCGAACATCTGTCGGGTCGGCTTCTGCACGTCGTCGCCGAACGCGGAGAGGTTCTGGTTGCCGAAGCGGTCGATCTGGTTGGCGCCCATCACGACGTGGCGGGTGCCGGCCTGCAGGACATCGAAGACGCGGGGGAACGGGATGTAACCCTCGAAGTCGATGGTCTTGCCCAGTGGCGGGGTCTGACCGAGGAATCGGTACTCGCCGTCGGTGATGAGCAGGTCGGGCTCGGTGGTGAGCCGGGCCAGACGCGCGCCGATGGTGGCCATCGGCGTCATGGGGGAGGCGAAGATCTCGCCGGCGCCGGCGAAGATCTCAGCGCACGCGACAGCGCAGTACTCGGCCCTGGTGGCGGACTGGGTGGTGACGTCGGACATCACTTGGCTCCCTTCTCGGCGGCCTTCTCGGCAGCGGCCTTCTCCGCGAACGCGGTGACGGCCTTCTGGTAGTCCTCCTCGGACCCGGACAGGAACTCGTCGACGAACGCCTTCCACGAGCCCTCGTCCTTCGCGGACGCGGCGTAGTGCTTCTGGAACGCCTCGTCGCGTCCGTATCCACCGGCGAAGGTGAAGTGGGCCCCGTTCGGCGCCTCGGAGACGGTGTCGACGAACATGCGGCTGATCAGCATGCGCTGCGGCCCGACCTCGTTCATCAACGCGTCGGTGGAGTCCACGATCTCGTCGGTCTCGAGCAGGACGGTGTCGGCGGCCATGGCGTAGAGGTCGTCGAAGTAGCCGTCCGCGCCGGTGAACCCGGCGTTGCCGTGCTTGTCGGCCTTGTCGAGGTGGATCAGGGCCGCGTCCATGCGCAGGGCCGGCATCGCGACCAGCGTCTCGGTCTTGCCGTCCACCGGGTAGGGCGAGTCGACGGTCTTGAGCTCGTCGCCCCAGAAGCGGACGACGTCGGAGCCGAGGCCGGCGCGAGTGGGCAGGAACGGCAGGCGCTGGGCGGCGGCGGTGAGGCCGGCGCGGACCATGCCCTCGTCCATCTCGCGGGCCACGATCGAGCCCTCGGTGCGACGACGCGCGAACCACGGGTCGTAGAACGGCGCGGAGTCCAGGGTCACGAAGCCGTAGTAGGCCTTGGAGACCTTGCCGGCCGAGCACAGCAGACCGAGGTCCGGGCCGCCATAGGTGACCACGGTGAGGTCGGTGAGATCCTCATGCCGCAGGATCGCGCGGACGAGTGCCATCGGCTTACGCCGCGAGCCCCATCCACCGATTCCGATGGTCATGCCGCTCTCGAGGCGCGACACTGCCTCGTCGAGACTGGTGCGCTTGTCGCGCGGGGTGGGGGTCGTCGTCACTTGTTCTCGCCCGTCCTCTCGGATCGCTTGTCCAGGTTCTTGCCGGTCTTGACGAACTCGTCACGGTGCTCGTCGGCCACGCCGGCGAGATTGAGTTCGAACGTGAAGCCCTGCTCCATGCGGTAGGAGGACTTCACGTCGACCGGATCGATGTGGTTGATGGCTTCCTTGGCTGCCCGGATCACCCGGGTGTCCTTGGCGGCGATGGCCTCCGCCAGGTTGCGCGCGGCGGCGTCGAGCTGGTCGCGCGGCACGACGTCGTAGACCGTGCCCCACGAGTGCAGCTGCTGCGCGGTGACGTTGCGGGAGGTGTAGTACAGAGTGCGCAGCATGTGCGGAGGGACCATGCGCGACAGGTGGGTGGCGGCGCCGAGCGCTCCGCGGTCCACCTCCGGCAGGCCGAACACGGCGTCGTCGGAGGCGACGATGCAGTCCGCGTTGCCGACCAGACCGATCCCGCCGCCGACGCAGAAGCCGTTGACCGCGGCGATCACGGGGACCGCGCACTCGTAGACGGCGTTGAAGGCCACGTAGCAGCCGCGGTTGGCGGCGAGCAGGTGGTCGAAGCCCTCGAAGTTCTGCATCTCCTTGATGTCCACGCCGGCGTTGAACCCGCGGCCCTCGGCCCGCAGGATCACGACGTGGACCTCGGGGTCGCGGCCCGCGGCGAGGATCTGCTCGCCGAGTTCGAACCATCCCGCTGACGGGATGGCGTTGACAGGGGGGTAGTCGACCGTGACGGTGGCTATCCCGTCCGCACCCTTGTCGACGTTGATGCCCATGGAGCTCCCTTCGCACGCCACCGCCGTCCTCGACTGCGCGGTGACTGACCAAACGCTTGCTTGGTAGGCTAGCACGCATGACGAACATCGATCTGGGTCTGGCGGGGAAGGTCGCCCTCGTCACGGGCGGCGTGCGCGGCGTGGGTGCCGGCATCAGCACTGTCTTCAGAGAGGCCGGGGCCGTCGTCATCACGTGCGCGCGCCGTCCCGCCGACGAGGACTCCGACGTCGCCGACCTCGAGTTCCACTCGGTCGACCTCCGCGACGCCGACGCTGTCCGCGCTCTGGTCGACGACATCGTCGACCGCCACGGCCGCCTCGACGTGGTCGTCAACAACGCCGGCGGAGCCCCGTTCGCCCTCGCCGCCGACGCGAGCGCCAACTTCCACTCGAAGATCGTGGCGCTGAACCTCCTGTCCGCGCTGACCGTGGCGCAGGAGGCGAACCGCGTGATGCAGCCGACCGGCGGGGCGATCATCAACATCTCGTCCGTCTCGGGTCATCGCCCGTCCCCGGGCACGGCCTCGTACGGCGCCGCGAAGGCGGGCATCGACTCGCTCACGCAGTCCCTCGCCGTGGAGTGGGCGCCCGCGGTCCGCATCAACTCGGTGGTGGTGGGCCCGGTCAAGACGGAGCTGGCCGAGATGCACTACGGGGACGCTGACGGCGTCGCCGCGGTCGACGCGACCATCCCGATGGGGCGGATGGCCGAGCCGCGGGATGTCGGCCAGGCCGCGGCGTTCCTCGCGTCGCCGCTCGCCGCCTACATCACCGGCGCCGAGTTGCTGGTCCACGGCGGCGGCGAGAAGCCGGCGTTCCTCTCGGCGTCCACTGCCGACAACAGGCACTGATCACTCACGAACAAGGAGATAGTTATGGGAATCTGCGACGGACGCGTCGTCATCGTCACCGGCGCCGGCCGCGGAATCGGCCGTGAGCACGCGCTCGCCTTCGCGGCGGAGGGGGCCAAGGTCGTCGTGAACGACCTCGGCGCCGGTCTGGACGGATCGAACGTCGGCGAGTCCCCGGCGGAGCAGGTCGTGGCGGAGATCAAGGCCGCCGGCGGCGACGCCGTCGTCAACGGCAACGACATCTCCTCGTGGGAGGGTGCCCGCGACCTCGTCCATCAGGCTATCGACACCTTTGGTGGCCTTGATGTGCTGGTCAACAATGCCGGCTTCCTGCGCGACAAGATGCTCGTCGGTATGAGCGAGAGCGACTGGGACAACGTCATCAACGTCCACCTCAAGGGCCACTACGCGCCGCTGCGTCACGCCGCCGAGTACTGGCGCGCGGAGTCCAAGGCCGGCCGTACGCGCCAGGCGCGGGTCATCAACACGTCGTCCGGCGCCGGCCTCTTCGGCTCGGTGGGCCAGGGCAACTACGCGACCGCCAAGGCCGGCATCGCGTTGCTGACCATCCAGACCGCCGCCGAGATGAAGGGATACGGCGTCACCGCCAACGCGATCGCGCCGTCCGCCCGTACCCGGATGACGACGTCGGCCGGGGAGGCGATGGCCGCGCAGATGGCCGCCCCCGAGGACGGGTCGTTCGACGCGATGGACCCGGCCAACGTCTCGCCGCTGGTCGTGTGGCTCGGCTCGGAGGAGTCGGCTGAGGTCTCGGGCCGTGTGTTCGAGGTCGAGGGTGGCAAGGTCACCGTCTGCGACGGTTGGCAGCGCGGCGCCTCCGAGGACAAGGGCGCCAGGTGGGACCCTGCCGAGCTCGGCTCCGTCGTCCCGCGACTGCTGTCCGAGTCCCCGACACCGGTTCCGGTCTACGGCGCTCGCTGATTCGGCGGCGGGCCACGCGCCCGGCGGCGAAGGAGCCCCGCACCTTTCGAGGTGCGGGGCTCTTTCGGTTGTTGTCCGACCGGATCAGGTCAGGGACGCGGGCAGTTCTGCGCATCGACAGAACCGGCGCCGGCCAGCTGGTCGAGCTGCGCCTGCGGCAGGTCGCACAGCGGGAAGCCCGGCAGCGGCGGAAGCTGGACGTTGGCGCCCGCGGCGGCACCGACGGCCGCGCCGCCGAGGGCGGCCGCACCGCCGAGGGACAGAATCGGCAGCAGGCCGCCGCCGACACTCGACTCGACGCTGGTGACCGACTCCATCGAGGCATCGATGGCGACGTCGGAGCCGGCGTTGGTCGACGCCGTGGCCCGCAGCGAGCCGTTGTCGGCGGAGGCCGTGCCCTGGAGCGAACCGTTCTCAAGGGAGCCGGTGAACGCGGTGAGTGAACCGTTGACCTCGGTCAGATCCCGCGACGAACCGACAACCGTGTTGGCACTGTCGCTGGTGATCGTGGTGATCGCGTCCGAGCTCTGGCCGGTCGAGCCACCGTTGCCGGTGACCGAGCCGAGCAGCCCGGTGTCGGGGCCGGCGACCGAGTTGGAGACCATGCCGATCGAGCCCGAGATGTTCTGGGTGATCAGGCCGCCGGTGAGGGAGCCGAGGACGCCGGTGGTCGGGTCGGTCAGCGACCCCGAGACGTTGCCGATCGAACCCGCGGTCTCGTCGGTGATGGCTTCGAGGGAGCCGCCGCCCTCGATCGAGCCGGAGATCGCGAGACCGATGTCGCCGAGCGAGCCGCCAACGGGATCCGTGATGTCGCCGGACGAACCGAGCGAGCCGGTGATGCCCTCGCCGATGTCCGTCAGGGAGCCGCCGACGCCGGTGGTGATGTCGCCGGCCGAGCCACCGTCACCGATAGAGCCCTCTATGCCCGCGAGAACGCCCGCGAGCGAACCGCCGTTGCCGATGGCGTCAGCGATGGCCCCGGTGATCGCGGTGGCGGAGCCGGTGTTGTCGATGGAGCCGGTGAGGGCCTCGGTGAAGGCGCCGGTCGAGCCGCCGCTGGTGTAAACCGAGCCGGTGATGGCCTCGACCGAGCCGGCGACATTGCCGATTACGGGAGTGAGGGAGCCGCCCTCGACGGATCCGGCGATGCCGTCGGCAATGGTGCCTGCGGAGCCACTGATATCTGCGGAGCCGCCGAGCTCGGTAGAGCCTTCGCCGATTCCACCGGCGGAGCCTTCGGGAACTACACCAGCGGAGCCGGGGATCAGGCCTGCCGAGCTCGGGAACGGGTCCGTCGAGCCGGGAATCGTCACGTCTGACGACTGCAGGCCAGCCAGAACGGGGATCTCGAAATCTCCAGACTGAGCGTTGGCGACACCGGCGGCACCGGACATGGCGAGGGCCGCCGTAGCGACGGCCGCGGCGGCCCTGGTCAAATTCTTCATGTAAGTGAATCCTCTCGTCGCTATCGAGCCACTGTTGTGCCCATCATCACGTAAGAATCCTCTGAGGGTGAAGATTTGTCAATGGCGTCGGCGGCGGCAGCGTAACGACGTGTTGACGACGGTCACACCGCTGACGGGCAAGGGGACGACCTGTCAGCCACTACGGCCGGACTGCGGATCCCCCGTCGGCTCACAGATCACCACAGGTATAACCCTGCTCGTGTTTGCCTGATACTCAGCAAAGTCGGCGTACCGCTCGACGAGCCGCGGCCACAACTCCGCACGCTCGGCCGGGGTGGCCTCCCTCGCCGTCATCGATCGACGGCGGCGACCCACCTGGACGGTGACTGCCGGGTCCGCGAGCACGTTGAGATACCACTGCGGGTGTTTGGGCAGCCCGCCCTGCGAGGCGACCAGGAGGACCCGGTCGCCGTCGGGGAAGTGGAGCAACGGAACGGTCCGCGGCTCACCGGATCTGCGGCCGGTCGTCGTCAGCAGGCACACGGGCACCGGGGTCCGGAGCGCCGAGCCGACTCGCCAGGATCCGCCGAGGCGTCCGCCCGAGACCCGGTACGCCCAGGTGTTGACGCGCGACATCACCTTGATGACGCCGACGACCCACGGCGCACCACGCCGTGGGTCGTCGACGCCCGTCTCGGGCCGCGGATCGGCTCCGCTCACCGGCTACCGGCCAGGGGGGCGCGCACGATTACGTGCTTGCCCGGGAAGAACGCCGCGAGCTCGCGGCGGCTCTCCTTGAGGGCGGCCATTCCATAGCCCTTCTTGCGCTCCTCGGGGCGGATCCAGATCGCCACGTCCACGTCGCCCTCGTCGATCTGCTCGCCGAAGACGAGTCCGACCAGAGCGTCGCGCGCGGTGTCGACGGCGACGAACCACATCGCGGACTCCGCCTCGACGCGGTCCAGGCCGTCCCGGAGCTCCTGCTCGGTCTTCTCGCGGTCCCAGGTGCCGCCGGTGGCGGACGTCTCGTCCGACGAGCGGGAGTGATACAGCGCGGTGTGGTCCTCGGACTCGGTGAACGGGCGGAGCGCGAACCCCTGCCCGACGTCCCCGGCGGGCGCGCCGGTCGCGGAACCGGTGAACGCCTCGAGGGGGGCCTTGAGGACCTGTCGCGCCTCGTCGGCGGACACGGACAGCAGGCTCGCGATCGCCCCCACCGCGTCGTCGGGGCCGGCGGCCGACGAGACCGCGGCGAAGATCTCCCGCCGCCGGCTCGCCGCCATCTCGATGACGTCGCTCATGTCAGATCCTCTCGATGATGCTCGCCGACGCCTGGGCGCCGCCCGCGCACATCGTGATGAGGGCGCGTTCGCCGTCCGTGCGCTCGAGCTCGTGCAGGGCGGTGGTGATGAGCCGCGACCCGGTGCTGCCGACGGGGTGGCCGATCGCGATCGCACCGCCGTTGACGTTGACCTTGTCCATGTCGGGCCCGTGCACCTGCGCCCAGCTTAGAAGCACGGAGGCGAACGCCTCGTTGCATTCGAAGAGATCGAAGTCCGCGATCGACATCCCGGAGCGGTCGAGCACGCGCTGCGTGGCCTGGACCGGCCCGTCGAGGTGGTACTCCGGCTCGCCGCCGACGAGGGCCTGGTGGACGATCCGGGCGCGGGGCTTGAGCCCGTGCGCCTTCGCCACGTCCTCGTCCATGAGCAGGACCGCGGCCGAGCCGTCGGACATCTGGCTGGAGGTGCCGGCCGTGTGCATTCCGCCCTCGATGACGGGCTTGAGGCCCGCGAGGGCCTCGGCGGTGGTGTCGCGCAGGCCCTGGTCGCGGGTGACGGTCACCGTCTCGCCGGTGTAGGTGCCGTCCTTGAGGCGCTCGGGGGCGTCGACGGCGAAGGTCTCACGATCGAAACGGCCCTCTTCCCACGCGCGCTTCGCATTGGCCTGGGAACGGACGCCCAGCTCCTCGAGGTCGGCGCGGCTCAGTCCGCGGCGATTGGCGATGCGGTCGGCGGCGGTGAACTGGTCCGGCAGGTCGATCTCCCAGTCGTCCGGCCGTGGCATGCCGTTCTCGCCGTTGCCCACCGCCGCGCGCAGCGACAGCCAGCTCATCGACTCCACGCCACAGGCGATGCCGACGTCCATCGCACCGGCGTGGATGAGGTTGGCGATGAAGTGGTTGGCCTGCTGGGCTGACGAGCACTGGCAGTCGATGGTCGTGCACGCCGTCTGCCAGGGCAGGCCGGACGCCAGCCACGCGCCGCGGGTGACGTTGTTGCCCTGGGCTCCGGCCTGGGTCACGCATCCGCCGACGACCTGCTCGACGAGCGAGGCGTCGATGCCGGCCCGGCGGATGACCTCCTTCTGGGAGGCGCCCAGCAGGTGCGCGGGGTGCAGGCCCGACAGGGCGCCGCGAGCTTTGCCGATCGGGGTCCGGACGGCCTCGACGATGACGGGGTTTCCCATGGGGGCGCTCCTTCTGAAGCAAGGTTAGAACGAGTTCTAGTTTACGCGATTGTGGTGGCGGGTCCAGTCCGGGCGCCGGGGGCCGTGAAAAGACCGAAAGAACGGTGGCCCACGAGCGAACGGGTTCCAGTATGGTGCCTGTAACGTGTTCTAGATTACAGCCGGGGGAGGGGACATCAGCCCCGGTGCTGTGGACGAGCGCGCGACGCAACCAGACGTGGTCAAGGAGTGCCAGTGCAGCCAGTCACCATTCCCGAGGGGTTCGACTTCACGGATCCGGAGCTCTACGAGAAGCGCCTGCCGCATCCCGAGTGGGCGTATCTCCGCCGCACCGAGCCGATCTGGTGGTGCGCGAAGGAACCCGGGGCCGACGGATTCGACGACGACGGCTACTGGGTCGTCACCAAGCACGAGGACGTCAAGGAGATCTCGCGCCGCACCAACGAGGTCTTCTCGACCTGGGAGAACACCGCGATCCCGCGCTTCGCCCCCGGCACCGAGCGGGAGATCGTCGAGCTCACCCGCCTGCTGTTCATCAACCAGGACGGTGAGGAGCACAAGAAGTACCGGCGAATCATCTCCAAGGGCTTCACGCCGCGCAATATCGAGAAGATGCGCGAGAACCTCACGGAGAAGGCGCGGAACATCGTCCAGACCGCGGCCGCGAAGGGCACCGGCGACTTCATCGTCGACGTCGCCTCCGAGCTGCCGCTGCAGGCGATTGCCGAGCTCATCGGCATCCCGCTGGAGGACCGGCACCAGATCTTCGAGTGGTCCAACCAGATGACCAGCTACGACGTCCCCGGCAAGGTCGAGGAGTCGCAGATGGCCAACGCCATGGTCCTGTCGTACGCGCAGGAGCTGGCCACCAAGCGGGAGGCCGACCCGCGGGATGACCTGGTCACCAAGCTGATCCAGGCCGATCTCGACGGCGAGAAGCTCACCTCGGATGAGTTCGGCTGGTTCGTGGTGCTTCTGGCCGTGGCCGGCAACGAGACCACCCGCAACGCCACCACCCACGGCATGATCGCGTTCCTGGACAATCCCGAGCAGTGGGAGCTGTTCAAGGCCGAGCGTCCCGAGACGACCTACGACGAGATCCTGCGGTGGGCCTCGCCGATCAGCTCCTTCCAGCGCACCGCGACCGAGGACGTCGAGATCGGCGGCGTCACCATGAAGAAGGGGGACCGCGCCGCCATCATGTACGGCTCGGCGAACTTCGACGAGGACGTCTTCGAGGACCCGTTCACCTTCAACATCAAGCGGGACCCCAACCCGCACCTGACGTTCGGTGGCAACGGCCCGCACTACTGCATCGGCGCGAATCTCGCGAAGCTGCAGATCGAGCTGATCTTCAACGCGATCGCCGACCACATGCCGGACATCACTTCGATGGGTGACTCGACCCGGTTGCGCTCCGGCTGGCTCAACGCCATCCAGGACTGGAAGGTCGACTTCAAGTGCCCGGTCATGCACTGAGCTGACGCCGCACCCGCGCCCGCGGCCGCGCTCACGGCCGTGGCCGAGCAGCCCCGGTCCCGCCTGTTCCGAAGGCCGGGCCGGGGCTGACGTGTTCCCCGGGCGGGCCTCGTCGTCGCCGTCGTTGCCCGCGGATCGCGCGGCGCCGGACCGCACGGCGCCGGGCCGCACCGATCACCCGAAACCGCGACCGCCCACCACCCGACCAGGCAAGGTGATCCCATGCTCGACCACCGCCACCTCGACCACGACGGCGTCCGACTGCACTATGTCGTCGCCGAACCCGCCCCCGCCCCCGCGCCCGCGCCGGCGGACGCGGACGCGCCCGCCGGCGACGGGCCCGGGACCGTGGTGCTGCTGCACGGGTTCCCGCACTTCTGGTTCACCTGGCACCGGCTTATCCCCGTCCTGGCCGCCGCGGGATGGCGCGTGATCGCCCCCGACCTGCGGGGGATGGGCGGGTCCGACGCTCCCGCGGACGTGGAGGCGTACGCGCCGAGGGAGGTCGTCGACGACGTCGTGGCCGTCTGCGACGCCGAGAGCGCCGACCGGGTGGTGCTGGTCGGCTTCGACTTCGGCGCGGGCGTCGCCTACGACACCTGCTACCTCGAGCCCGGCCGGGTCCGCGCGGTGATCGGCATGGAGAACCCGTTCATGAGCACCGCCGGATCGATCCCGCCCCTGGAGGGCTCGGCGATGATCGCCACGAAGCACTTCCTGCACCTGCACTACTTCGCCCAGCCCGGCGTCGCCGAGGCCGATCTCGCGGGCCACGAGCGGGAGTTCCTCACGCGGGTCTTCTGGGCCCTGTCCGCCGACTACCACTACCTCGACGTGTGGCAGCACCCGCCGGGGTCGACGTACCTCGAGGCGCTGCCCGAGGCGCCGCCGCTGCCGTGGCCGTGGCTGTCGGTCGAGGAGATGGACACCTACGAGGCCGAGTACACGCGCACCGGATTCGCCGGACCGCTGCAGTGGTACCGCGCGATGGACGTGAGCTGGCGCGCGCGCAAGGAGTTCGAGCGGCAGACCAATCCCGTGCCGTACTACTTCCTCTACTCCGAGCACGACCCCGACCTCGAGGGCTTCCACGGGCGGGACCCGCTGTCCAAGCTCGGGCGGTACCACGACGACGTGCGCATGGTGCGCGCGATCTCCTCGCCCGCGGGACACCTCATGCACCTTGAGGCGACCGAGGACACGCACCGCGAACTCCTGGCGAGCCTGGAGGACATCGCCGCGCACGTGCCCGGCTGAGTCGCGGCGCGGGCGGGAGCGCAGCGCGAGCGGCGCGGGGCCCGGGCCCGGGCGGCTCAGCCGGTGAGGCCATACTTCTCGCCGAAGCGGGCGAGGGACTCGATCTTCTGCTGGGCCGTGGCGTCGTAGCCGAGGCCCTCGATCATCCACGGCAGCACGATGATGTCGGTGACCCCCGCGTCCGCCAGCTCCGCGAAGCCCTTCGAGCCGAAGCGGTCCAGGCAGACCACCTGGATGGCGAAGGGCTTGCCGTCGCCGCGGTCGGCGAGCGAGCGCCCGTCGGCCTCGAGGAGCTCGCCCAACCGGGTGACCGTGGCCACGATCTCGTCGTACTTCATCATGGCGCTGGTCCAGCCCTGGCCCACGCGCGCGGCCCGCTTGAGCGCGATCTCCGTGTGGCCGCCGACGTAGAACGGCACCTGCTCGGACGGGGCCGGCGTGAAGATCAGCTCGTCGAAGTCGAAGTGGTTCCCGTGGAACTCCATCCACTCACCGCGCAGGCCCTCGCGCATGATCGCCAGCGACTCGTCGACACGCTTGCCGCGGCCCTTGAACGGCGCGCCGCACCACTCGAACTCGTTGGGGTCCCAGCCGATGCCCACGCCCAGGTCCAGCCTGTTCCCGGTCATCAGCGCGACGGAGGCCACCTGCCGCGTGAGCAGCAGCGGATTGCGCGGGCCGACCTTGAGCACCTGCGGGCAGAACCGGATGGTCGAGGTGGCTCCGCCCATGGCGGCGGAGGCGATGAGCGGTTCGACCCACTCGGTGTTCTCGTCCCACATGCGCGAGCCGTCGGGCGTGTACGGGTAGTCCTCGTCCTGGCGGCGGGGATGGAACAGCGAGTCCGGCAGGACGATCCGGTCGAAACCGGCCGCCTCGGCGCCGCGCGCGATGTCGATGTACTGATCGACGGGGGAGAAGGAGACGGGAACGGAGAACTCCACGTCGGCTACACGGCTCATGTCATTCGCCCTTCTTGGCGGCACCGGCGATGGCCGCTCTGTCGGCATCAGTGAGTGGCCGCAGTCCAGAGGCCATGGCGACATCCTGTTCCCAGAACGCGCGGAGGGAGATCAGGCGACCGTCGGCGTCGACGCGGTAGTCCACGGCGATATCGATCTCCATGATGGTGTCCCCCATATGGGTGCGCATCGTACCGATGCAGAGCAGCTCGTCTCCGACGGCGATCCCGCGGTCGAAGCGGAACTCGATGTGGTCCGGGGTGGCCACGGCCTTCTCCCAGAACTCCAGGAGCCGCTCGGTGCCGGTGTGACCGATGCCCTCGGCGTCGAACATCGAGGGACCCACGGGATCCTCGATGGTGCCCTCGGGGGACCACCCGGCGATCCAGGCGTCGCGGTCGCCGGCGTTGGTCGCGGCCCATGAGCGGCGGGCGGCGGCGTAGGCGGGACTCGCCAGCGCGGCATCACTCATCTCCAGGGGCCGGTACTGGCCCGTCTCATCCAGATAGGGGTTGCTCACGCCTTGCGCTCCGTTCCCACGACCCACATGGAGAAGTACTGCGATCCGCCGCCGTACGCGTGGCCGAGGGCCTTGCGGGCGCCGGGGATCTGGTGGTCGTCGGCGCGGTTCATCACCTGGCGGGCGGCCTCGGCGAAGCGCAGCATGCCGGAGGCGCCGATGGGGTTGGAGCACAGCACGCCGCCGGACGGGTTGACGGGCAGCGAGCCGTCGCGGGCGGTGGCCCCGGACTCGGTCATCTTCCAGCCCTCGCCCTCGGCGCAGAAGCCCAGGTTCTCCAGCCACATGGGCTCGAACCACGAGAACGGCACGTAGATCTCGGCGGCGTCGATCTCCTCGGCGGGGTCGGTGATCCCGGCCTCGGCCCACAGCGCGGCGGCGGCGTCGCGGCCGGCCTGCGGGTTCTTGTAGTTGCGGCCGGAGAAGGTGCCCGGCTCGGTGCGCAGGGCGGTGGCGTGGACCCAGGCGACCTGCCGGCCGGAGGCCTCCACGGCCTCGGCGGCCTCGGCGTCGCCGATCACGATCGCGCACGCGCCGTCGGAGGACGGGCAGGTCTCGTCGTAGCGGATCGGGTCCCACAGCATCTGCCCGGCGAGCACCTTGTCGACCGTGATGTCGGGCTGCTTGAGGTGCGCGTGCGGGTTGACCGAGCCGTTGAGCCGGTCCTTGACCGCGACCATCGCGCCGACGTGCTCGGGGGCGCCGGTGGTGCGGATGTAGGAGCGCACGTGCGGGGCGAAGTAGCCGCCGGCACCGGCGCCGACGGGCGCGGTGAACGGCACGGGCAGGCTCAGCGCCCACATGGCGTTGGACTCGGACTGCTTCTCCCACGCCACGGCCAGGACCCGGCGGTAGCGGCCGGACTGGACGTGGGAGGCGGCCACGACGGCCGTGGAGCCGCCGACGGAGCCGGCGGTGTGCACGCGCAGGAGCGGCTTGCCGACCGCGCCGAGGGAGTCGGCCATCATGAGCTCGGGCATCATGACGCCCTCGAAGAGGTCGGGGGCCTTGCCGACGATCACCGCGTCGATGTCGTCCCAGCCGACCCCGGCGTCGGCCATGGCGGCGTCGATGGCCTCGCGGCACAGGCCGGCCATGGAGACGTCGGTGCGGCGGGCGACGTGGTGCGTCTGGCCGGTGCCGAGGACGGCGGCGGGCAGACCGGAGCCGTGGGTTCCAGAGCCGTGGGTTCCGGAGGCGGGGGCGCTCATGCGGGGCGTCCTTCCAGGAGGCAGACGAGGTTCTGCTGCAGCAGGTGACCACTGGTGGCGTGGGCGAGGGCGCGCTCGGAGCGGCCCTCCCAGATGCTGTGGGCGGCGTAGCCGATGCGCTCGAGACCGGCGGAGAACAGCGGGTCGGCGACGAGCGAGCCACCGGACGGGGTGACGGCCACGTCGTCGGAGATGCCCAGCGCCGCGCGCAGGAGCAGCTCCTGGTGCGTGTACTGGGTGTGCAGCTCGGCGACCGTGACGCCGCCGAGGTCGGGGCGGTCGCCGGACGCGCCGGTCGCGCGCACGGCGGCGGCCCGCGCGGACGGGGAGTCCGTGAGGTCGCGGGCGCCGAATTCGGCGGAGTCGGCGATGTGCTCGATGCCGGCGACGTAGGCCGGGGTGTCGACCAGCTCGCGGGCCCGGCCGCCGGAGGCGAGGATGATCGCGCCGGCGCCGTCGGTCACCGGCGGGCAGTCGTGGCGGCGCAGCGGGTCGGCGACGTACGGCTCGCCGAGCAGGTCGGAGACCTCGCGGCCGGTCGCGCGGGCGGCGACGGCGGCCATGTCGGACTCCGACCAGCAGCCGGCGTCGATGCCGGCGCGGGCCTGCAGACCCGCGATGTGGTGGCGGCCCGGCCACAGCGGGGCGACCGTGTACGGGTCGAGCTGCAGCGCCAGCGCGGTGTCGAGGTCGGCGCTGGCCGAGGCCTTGCCGAAGCCGTAGACCAGGGCCGTGTCGGCCTGGCCGGTGGCGATCTTGAGGTAGGCCTCGAAGAACGCCCAGGCGGCGTCCATCTCGACGTGCGACTCGGCGATCGGCGGGACCGCGCCGATCGAGTCGACCGCGGAGATGAAGGAGAAGGCGCGGCCGGCCAGGTAGTCCGACGAGCCGGAGCACCAGAAGTCGATGTCGGTGCGGTCGAGGCCGGTCTGCTGGTAGCACTCGGCGAAGACCGGCGCGAGCATCTCGACGCCGTTGGTGGTGCCGAAGGTGGACTCGGTGTGGCGGGCGTGGGCGAAACCGACGACGGCCACGTCCCGGGGTGCGTTGGGGGTCACGGGTGGTGTCCTCTACAGGTGCTTGGAGTACGTGGCGGGATCGGCGTCGGGATCGCCGGTCGGCTCGAAGTGGGCGATCGCCTTCATCGAGGCGGGCCGCTCCTCCTCCGGGTTCCAGACCGCGCGCACGCGCATCCCCATCCGGACCTCGGACGCCTCGCAGCCCAGCACGAGGTGCTGGATGGGCACGTCCGAGCCGTCGAGGAGGATGTACGCGGTGACGTACGGGGGCGTGATCTGCTGCCCCGCGAACGGCACGTTGACGATGCCGAAGGTGGTGACCGTGCCGACGTCGGAGACCTCGACGTACTCGCCCATCGCCACGCCGTCCGACGGGCAGTAGTCGCGGGGCGGGACGTAGACCTCGGGACCGTTGGAGCGGCGCCGCCCGAGCATCCGGCCCTGCACGATCGCGCGGAGGAACTCGCTCTCCGCGGGTCCGGCCGTGTGGGTGACCGACAGGCCGATCGGCGTCACCACGCCGGTGACCGGCTCGTCGTGCGACCGCGGGGCCTCGTCGTCGTCGCCGTTCCCGGCCGCGTCACCCGCGGCGTCGGCCGGGACCACGCACGCGATGTCGTGGACGGTCCCGGTCCGCTCGGCGGACCACCGCAGGTGCACGCGCATCCCGGTGCTCACCGCGTCGGGGCCGTCGGCGGCCAGCGGGAGGAGCATGGCGGTGTCCGCGCCGTCGAACCGCACGAGTACCCAGGCGAACGGGGAGTCGAGCGGGTTGACGTCGGTGGGGGACGGGACCCAGGACCATGCGACGACGAGGCCTTCGATCCCGTCACCCGAGCCGACCTCGACCGTCTCCGTGAGGGCCTCCCGCGTGTGGGGGTCGTACTCGACCGGCGGCAGGTGCACGGTCCCGCGCGAATCGCGGTTACCGACCAGGCGTCGCTCGCGTAGGCCCGTGAAGAACGCTCCCAGCACCGGCCCGGTGGACCGGGTGTAGTCGAACGACGGGGCGAGGCCGGCCGAGAGCACGGGCTCCGAGGGCGGGGTGATATCGACAACGATCTCTCTGGATGTCACGAGCCAAGTAGAACACGTTCCACCGCTCGCTGTGTGGGTTTCCCCGCGCCCGATTTCCCCGTGCGCGCACCCGCGGCGCGGCGACGTGGGCCACACTGATGCCCATGAAATTCGCCTTGCAGCTCGGATACTGGGGCGCGCAGCCGCCCGCCAACCACGCCGACCTCGTGGTGGCCGCGGACAGGGCCGGCTTCGACACCGTCTTCACCGCGGAGGCCTGGGGATCGGACGCGTTCACCCCGCTGGCCTGGTACGGGTCGCTCACCGAGCGCATCCGCCTCTCCACCGCCGTGGTGCAGCTGTCCGCCCGCACGCCCACGGCCACCGCCATGAGCACCATGACCCTCGACCACCTCTCCGGCGGACGCTTCGCGCTCGGCCTGGGAGTCTCCGGACCGCAGGTCGTCGAGGGCTGGTACGGGCAGCCGTTCGCCAAGCCGCTCGCCCGGACCCGCGAGTACGTCGACATCATCCGCAAGGTCCTGGCCCGCGAGGCGCCCGTGACCTCCGACGGCCCCGCGTACGCGCTGCCCTACTCCGGGCCCGACGCGTCCGGGTTCGGCAAGCCGCTCAAGTCCATCGTCCACCCGCTGCGCGAGGACGTGCCCATCTGGCTGGGCGCCGAGGGCCCGAAGAACGTCGCGCTGGCCGCCGAGATCGCCGACGGGTGGCTGGGCTTCCTCGCCTCCCCGCGGACGGCGTCCGAGTTCAACTCCTGGCTCGACGAGGGCTTCGCCCGGCCCGGCGCCCGCCGCACCCGCGAGGACTTCGAGGTGGCCTTCCTCTGCCAGCTGCACATCACCGACGACCGGCGCGGCGTCCTCGACGCGTACAAGCCGACCACCGCGCTGTACGCCGGCGGGATGGGCGCCGAGGACAAGAACTTCCACGCCGAGGCCCTGCGGCGCATGGGCTTCGACGCCGAGGTGGACCGCATCACCGAGCTGTTCCGCTCCGGGCGTAAGGGCGAGGCCGCCGCCGCGGTGCCCGACGAGATGATCGAGGCCACCGCGATCATCGGCGACCTCGCCTCCGTGCGGTCGCAGGTCGCCGAGTGGGAGGCCGCCGGCATCACGATGCTCGTCGTCACCGCGCGCACGGTCGAGCAGGTCGAGCAGATCGCGCAGCTCATCGACTAGGCCGGGCTGCGGCAGGGGCGTGCTCGTCGCCAGGAACCCCTGTCGGATACGTAGAACGCGTTCTACCATGACCCGCATGAGCGCACCCACACCCACCGTTCCGTCCGACGCCGGCGTCCTCGACCCGCGGACCGGCGAGAACGTGACCAGCGTCTACCGGATCGCCGAGGCCGAGCCGGGCCGGACCGCGGTGATCGAGGCGTCCGGACGCACGGTGACCTACGGGGAACTCGCCGACACCGCCCACGGCTACGCGCGCGGGCTGCGCGAGCTAGGGCTGGAGACCGGGGCCTGCATCGTCCTGCTCGCCCCCAACAGCATCGAGTTCCTGCAGGTGTACTACGCGGCCATGGAGATCGGGCTCTACGTGGCCCCGGCGAACTGGCACCTCACCGGCCCCGAGGTGGCGTACATCCTCGAGAACTCGGGATCGACGGTGTTCATCGCGGACACCCGGTTCGCCGACGTCGCGACCGCCGCCGCCTCCGAGGCCGGGCTCGACCCGGACCGCTGCTTCGCGATCGGGGCCGTGCCCGGATTCCGCCCGCTCCCCGAGCTCACCGCCCCGGCGCGGGGGTCGGACCCCTTGCCGTCGTCACGCACCCTCGGTGCCCCGATGCTCTACACCTCGGGCACCACCGGTCGCCCCAAGGGCGTCCGCCGACCCCTCACCGGCGCCTCTCCGGACCAGGTCACGGTTCCCAACTACTACTTCTTCGCCGGGTTCGGCATCGAGGCCCCGGACAACGTCCACATCTGTGGCTCGCCGCTGTACCACACGGCCGTGCTCAACTTCGTCACCATCTCGCTCAACCTCGGCCAGACAGTCGTGCTGATGGACAAGTGGACGCCCGAGGAGATGCTGCGGCTCATCGACGCGCACGGCGTCACCCAGTCCCACATGGTCCCCACGCAGTTCTCGCGGCTGCTCGAGCTGCCCGAGGAGGTCCGCGCGAAGTACGACGTGTCCAGCCTGCGCACCATCGTCCACGGCGCCGCCCCGTGCCCCAAGCACGTCAAGCAGGCCATGCTCGACTGGTGGGGCCCGGTGCTCACCGAGTACTACGCCGGCACCGAGGGCGGCGGCTGCACCATCACCGGCGAGGAGTGGCTGCGCAAGCCCGGCAGCGTCGGGCGGCCGTGGAAGACCACCACCCTGAAGATCCTCGACGACGAGGGCAACGAGGTGCCCACCGGCGAGACCGGCAACGTGTACCTGCAGATGCACGGCTCGAAGTTCGAGTACCACCAGGATGCCGAGAAGACGGCCAAGACCTACGTCGGCGAGCTGTTCACCATGGGCGACATCGGCTACGTCGACTCCGACGGCTACCTGTTCCTGTGCGACCGCAAGAACGACATGATCATCTCCGGCGGCGTGAACATCTACCCCGCCGAGATCGAGTCCGAGATGACGCGGCACGACGCCGTGCGCGACGTGGCCGTGTTCGGCATCCCGCACCCCGACTGGGGCGAGGAGGTCAAGGCCGTCGTCGAGCTGGCCGACGGCTACACCGAATCCGAGGAGCTCAAGTCGCAGATCCTGGAGGACCTGGCCGCGCGGCTGGCCAAGTACAAGATGCCGCGGTCCATCGACGTGGTGGAGGAACTGCCGCGCCAGGCCAACGGCAAGCTCATGAAGCGCACGCTCAAGGACCCCTACTGGGCGGACGCGAAGTAGGGGGCCGCGCGGGCGGCGGGCCCTAGGCTGGACGGATGACCAGCACTCCCACCGCCCGCGATCTCACCCTCGCCCAGATCCTCGAGCGGCAGCGCCAGGCGTTCCTCGCCGACCCGCAGCCCGGCGCGGCGGTCCGCCGCGACCGGATCCAGCGGCTCAAGCAGCTCGTCCTGGACAACGCCGCCGAGCTCACGGAGGCGATGCGCGAGGACTACGGCTCCCGGCCGGAGACGTTCTCCACCCTCACCGACATCGCGTCCTCCATCCCGGACCTCGACCACCAGCGCGCCCACGTGCGGAAGTGGATGAGACCCACCCGCGTCTCGCGGGCCCTCGAGGCGGTCGGCTTCACGCAGCAGGTCCGCCACGACCCCAAGGGCGTCGTCGGCATCATCGGGCCCTGGAACTTCCCGCTGTACCTGACGATCGTCCCCGCCGGGTCCGCCCTCGGCGCCGGCAACCGGGTGATGATGCGGCCGTCCTCCGTCACCGCGCGCACCACCGAGGTGCTGTGCCAGCGCGCGCCCGAGTACTTCGCCGTGGACGAGCTCGCCGTCGCCGGCCCGGAGCACGGCCGCGGCTCGGACTTCTCCACCCTGGCCTTCGACCACCTGTTCTTCACCGGATCGCCAGGCGTCGGGAAGTCCGTCGCCAGGGACGCCGCCGAGAACCTCACCCCGGTGACGCTCGAACTCGGCGGCAAGAACCCGGTGGTGGTGGACTCCGGTGCCGACATCGACCGCGCCGCCCGCAGCATCGCCTCGGCCCGCATGGTCAACGGCGGTCAGGTGTGCATGTGCCCCGACTACGTGTTCGTGCCGCGAGACCGCCTCGACACGTTCTGCGACACCGTCCTCGACCAGTGGCGCACCACCCTTCCCGCCATCGTCGGCAACCCCGAGTACACCGCCATCGTCAACGACTCGAACTACGAGCGGATCGTCGGGCTCATCGACGACGCCGTCGCCAAGGGCGCGCGCCGACGCGACGCCGCACCGGCGGCCGAGCGGCTGCCCGACCCGGTGACCCGCAAGATCGCGCCGACCCTGCTCACCGGCGTCACGCCCGACATGGAGATCGACTCCGACGAGGTGTTCGGCCCGGTCCTCACCGTCTTCCCCTACGACACGCTCGACGACGCGATCCGGTACGTCACCGACCGACCCAGCCCACTGGTGTTGTACTGGTACGGGGAGAAGAACGAGCGCTTCGAGGTGGTCGCCGACCGGACCCGCTCCGGCACCATCTACGGCAACGACTTCGGGATCGGGATGGCCTCCTCAGCCATCCCCTTCGGCGGCGTCGGCAACTCGGGCATGGGTGGCTACCACGGCCACTACGGGTTCCGAACGTTCACACACGAGCGGGCGGTGGCGCTGCACTCGTTCGACGCCGACGTCTCGCAGCTCATGGTGCCGCCGTTCACACGGGGCAAGAAGCGGCTCGCCTCGGCGTACCTCGGCGCGATGCGGGCGCGGACGCGTCTGCGGTTGTAGCCCGGCTCAGGGGGTGGGCGACGCGGCGCCGGCGCTCCACAGGGGGACCGTGAGCCGGAACGTGGTGCCCTCGCCCTCCACCGAGTCGAAGTCGAGGCCGCCGCCGTGCGCGTCGGCGATCGCCTGCACGATGCTCACCCCCAGGCCGGTCCCGGGGATCGAGCGCTGCTGGGCGGTGCTCGACCGGAAGAACCGGGTGCCGAGGTGTTCCTGTTCGGCCTCGGGGATGCCGATGCCCGTGTCCGCGACCGTGACAGTGGCGACGTGCTCGTCGACGGCCAGGCCCACCGTGACCGATCCACCCTCGGGCGTGAACTTGATCGCGTTGCTGACGAGGTTGGTCACGGCCCGCTCCAGCTGGAGGGCGTCACCGATGACCTCGGCCGGCTCGACCTGCTCGACCAGCGCGAGGCCCGCGCGGTCGGCCGCGGGCTGCAGTGACTCGGTCACGTTCCCCACCACCTCGCCCAGGCTCAGCCGCTCGTGGGCGATGTCGAAGCTCTGCGCCTCGATGCGGCTGAGGATCAACAGGTCCTCGATGAGGCCCCGCAGGCGGTCGGCGTTGCGTTGGACCACACCGACCAGGCGGTGCTGCGCGCTCGTCAGCTCGCCGCCGTCACCGTCGCAGAGCATCTCCGTGTAGCCCACGATCGACGCCAGCGGAGTGCGCAGCTCGTGACTCACCGTGGAGACGAAGGCGTCTTTCTGCCGGTCCAACTCCTCGAGCCTGCTGAGCTGCTCCTCGCGCCCGGCCTCATAGTCGTCCCGCGTGTCGAGCAGGGTGTTGAAGGCCTCGGCCAGCGCGCGTACCTCGGCCGGCCCGTCGTCGGTGCGCGCCCGGGTGCCCCGGCCGCCCACCGTGTCGAGCCGGGCCACGGCGGCCAGTTCCTCGATGGGGTCGACGATCTCCTCGGCTGTACGACGGGTCCCGCGGACGATGGCGAGGGCGGCGGCGAGGGTCACCGCGAAGGCCGCCGCCGACCCGCCGACCAACACCCAGGTCCGCAGCCTGCGTACCTCGACGCGCTTGTCGCTGGCGAGGGTGTGGAGGGAGTCAGCAGACGCGATCATCTCGGAGAAGTCGGCCAGCGCGCTGACGAATCGCGCGCGGCCGGTCGGATCGTCGGCGGCCGGGTACCCCTCCGCCATCCCCACGATCGAGTCGGCGTACGACCACCAGCTCGCGGACGAGGCGGTCAGCCTGGCCAGGGCGGGCGTGAACTCGGTGTCGTCGCCGACCAGCCGGTCCAACTCGGCGAGCGCCTCGTCGGAATCGGCTTTGAGCGCCCGCAGTCGGTCTTCCGCTCCCGGCACGTCGTAGACGCGATCCATCCGCAGGTCGGACTGGGCCCACCGCATCGCGATCACCAGTCGGCTCGTGGTGTCGACGACCGGCGTGTAGACGGTGCTGGTGCGCTGCGAGAGCTGGTACTGGAGGAGCAGCATCAGCGGCCCCAGCAGCGCCACCACCACGACGAGGATCAGCATCTGGCGGCTCTTGTCGCGCAGGATCCGCGAGACCTCGGGCGCCTGCTTCTCGCGCGGGCTCATGACACCTTCTCAGTGGTGAAACCGCGGCGCGTCATGACGCCCCAGTGCTGCTCGGTGCCGCGGAGCGCCTGCCACCAGCCGCGCAGTCGCCACACCACGTGGAGCTGGCGGTAGCCGATGTTCTCGAGGACCGCCGAGCTGATCAGGGAGAGGAGGCTGCCGAAACGGTAGTAGCGCGAGAAGTACACCTCGTCGACGGCGGCGGCCGCCAGCGCCACGACGATCGCGTACCCGTAGGCGACCGCCAGGAACAGCCAGAACGTGGTGGGGTTGACCAGGCCGAGGGCGAATCCGAGGACCATGAGGACGAGGCCGACGGCCTCGATGAGCGGGGCGAACAGTTCGAAGGCCCAGTAGTAGGGCACGGCCAGGACCCCGGCCCGTCCGTACCGGGGGTTGCCGAACATGACGCGGTGTTTGACGAGGGTCTCCCACAGTCCCCGGTGCCACCGGGCCCGCTGCTTGCGCAGCACCGGCAGCGTCTCGGGCACCTCGGTCCAGCACACCGGCTCGGGCACGAAGGTGACGCTGTACTCCTGGCCGCGCTCGCGCAGCAGTCGGTGGATGCGCATGACGAGCTCGAAGTCCTCGCCGATGGAGTCGGGATCGAGGCCGCCGACCTCCACCAGCAGGTCGCGGCGGAAGCAGCCGAAGGCTCCGGAGATGAGGATGAGGGCGCGGAGCTTGGACCATCCGGAGCGGCCGAGGAAGAACGAGCGCAGGTACTCGAGCGCCTGGATCTGGGCGAGCACGTTGCGGGACATCCGGACGTCGATGACCTGCCCGGAGCGGATGGTGCACCCGTTGGCGACCCGGACGACGCCGCCGGTCGCGGCGGTGCGCAGCGGGTCGTCGGCGAAGGGCTCGGTGACGATGAGCAGGGCGTCGGGGTCGAGCAGGGAGTCACCGTCGACGCAGATGATGAGGTCCTCGACGGAGGTGTTGATGCCGACGTTGACCGAGTCGGAGCGGCCGGAGTTGGCTTTGTCGATGACCGTGAGGCGGGTGTAGCCGTCGCGGGGGACGTAGATGCCGCGGGGGGTCTGCCGGGTGGGGATCTCGTAGGGCACCTCGCGGTCGGCGCGGACCAGGTCGAACGCCTCGATGAGGACGCGGAGGGTGTCGTCGGAGGAGCCGTCGTTGACGACGATGACCTCGTGGCGGTGGTACCGGAGGCCGAGCAGGGACCTGGCGGCCTCGACGACGCCGGCCTCCTCGTTGTAGGCGGGGACGACGACCGAGACCCCCGGCGCGGTGTGGCTGCCGAGCCGTTCGACACGACCGGAGTGACGACGACGACGTCGCGTTCCGCGGAAGTCGACGGCCGCGGCGATCACGAGCACCAGGTACGAGGAGTTGATGAGCAGGAAGTAGAGGAGGATCGGCCAGGCGATCACGTCGAGCAGCGTCGCGATCACCACCCGGAGGGTCTCGATCACGGGGTGGGCTCCTCGTCCTGTGGGGCGTGTGCCGGGGCGGGCTCGGCGGCCCGCCGCGCGGCTGTGGCCATCTCGTAGAGGTCCGGCCGGCGATCGCGGATGCCGAGGGCGGTGACGGCGCCGAGCGAGGCGAGGGCCGCGAGGTCGGCGGGTGACGTGGCCGCGGTGTCGCGGACGGAGATCTCCGGCGGGATCACGCCCTGCCGCAGGGTCTCGACGAGGACCTCGCGGCCGGTCCGGCCGAGTGAGGCCAGGGCTCCGGCGGCCACCTCGGCGAGGCGGCGGTCGCCGTCGGTCAGCACCGAGCGCAGAAGCGGGACGCCTGCCGGGGCACCGAGTTCTCCGAGGGCCGTGGCGGCGGCCAGTCGGACGGCCGCCGGTTCGCGGGGTGCCAGTGCGCGACCGAGATCGTCGATGACGCGGGCGTCTCCGATCACCCCGAGCGTGCGCGCGGCCGCGGCGCGGACCCGCTCGTCCCGGTCGGTGCGGAACAGTTGGAGGACCCTGGGCAGCAGCGAGGCCATGCCCCCGCGCGAGGCGACGGTGGCGGCGACGTACCGCACGCCGGGGTCCGGGTCGTCGAGCCCGCGCCGGACCGCCTCGCGGACGTCGTCGCCCATGGCGAGCAGCGCGTCGGCGGCGACGTAGGCGGGGACGCCGGACAGGCCGTTGACCTCGCGGACCGCTCGGAGTACGGCGTCGGCGTAGGTGGCGTCGCCGAGGACCCCGAGGGCGCGGACCGCGGTCGAGCGCACGGCCCGGTCGCGGTCGGAGAGCATGCCGGCCAGCACGGGGGAGTACTCGGTGCGCCGGGTCGCGCCGAGGACCTGGGCGGAGCGGGCACGGGTCGTGGCGGACCACGAGCGGACGCCGCGGAGGGCGCCGTCGACGGTGCCGTGCCGGTCGAGGATGTCGACCAGCGCGGTGGCGGCCCCGCCGCGGACCTTCCCGAGCAGGTCGAGGACGGCCCGGTCGACGACCCGCTCGCGGCGCCTGCCGAGTTTCCCGGGCGCCTCGCCGTCGGGCTCCTCGTCGGCGGCGAGCGCCAGCAGGCGCGGGCGGAGCGGTTCGAGGATGCGCTCGATGCGGCGACCGCGGCTGACCCGGGCGACGTGCGCCCAGATCATCACCACCACGAGCACGCCGATCGCGGCGATGAGGATCCACAGGGAGGCCGTGAGGACGCCCGAGGCGACCTCGGGCGCGAGGTCGTCGAGCAGGGAGGGCGAGGGGTCGTCGTAGGAGGCCAGCACGGTGGGGGTCCCGCGGGGCTAGCGGCCGAGCAGCGCGTCGACCCGGCGGAGCAGCTCCCGCGGACTGAACGGCTTGATCACGTAGTCGTCGGCGCCGGCGGCGAACCCCGCGTCGACCTCGGCGTCGCGGGCCCGGGCGGTGAGCAGCAGGGCGCGGCAGTCCGCGGGGCCCTCCCCGTCACGCAGCCGGCGCAGGACGTCGAGTCCGGAGAGCCCGGGCATCATGACGTCGAGGATCGCCAGCGCCGGCTCGAAGCTCGTGATCGCCTCCAGGGCCTCGAACCCGTCCCGGGCCGCGCGCACCTCGTACCCGGCGTTGGAGAGTTTGAAGGCGACAAGCTCGCGGATGTCCTCGTCGTCGTCGGCGATCACTACCCGCGGTCCTGCGCCACTCATTTCCCACCCTTGTTCGTCGACGATCGTCGAGTCGACCTTATAGGCAGATGTGAACGCGGGTAGTCACTCTCCCCGGAACTCGGGCCTCCGCTTCTCCGCGAAGGCCCGCGGGCCCTCCTTTGCGTCGGCGGAGGCGAACACCCGCCCGCCCACCTCGGCGTCGACCTTGAAGGCCTCCTCCTCGTGCATTCCCTCGGTCCGACGGATCGTTTCGATCATCCCCTGGACGGCGAGCGGGCCGTTGGCGGCGATGGCCTCGGCGATCTCCAGCGCCTTGTCCAGGGCGGAGCCGTCGTCGACCACGTGGCCGATGAGGCCGAACCGCTCGGCCTCCTCGGCGGACAGGTGACGGCCGGTCATGAGGACCTCCATCGCCACGGTGTACGGGATCTGGCGGACCAGGCGCACCGCGGAGCCGCCCAGGGGGTACAGGCCCCAGCGCGCCTCGGAGACACCGAACTTCGCCGACCGGCCGGCCACGCGGATGTCGGTGCCCTGGAGGATCTCGGTGCCGCCGGCGATGGCGGGGCCCTCGACCGCGGCGATGAGCGGCTTGCTCAACCGGCGCCCCTTGAGCAGGGCGGGCAGCCTGGTGAGGTCCCAGCCGCCGCCCGCGAACTTGTCGCCCGGAGCGTCGTTGTTCATCGCCTTGAGGTCCGCGCCCGCGCAGAAGTAGCCGCCCGCGCCGGTGAGGATGCACGCCCGGATGTCCGGGTCGGAGTCCACGAGGTCCCAGGCGGCCTCCATGCCACGCATCATCGGGCCCGACAGGGCGTTACGCGCCTCGGGACGGTTCATGGTGACGATCAGGACATGCCCACGCCGCTCCGTGAGCAGGTGCTGGTCCTCCGGGGTGACGGTCGTGGTCATGGGACCTCCTGCGGGATGTTTTCAGGACGCGATCGAATGTAACCCACACCACGCGGGCGGAACAGGTTCTACTTTAGGGCCATGGCGTACACCATCGGGGATCTCGTAGAGCACAGCGTGGACCGCGTACCGGACAGGCTCGTCCTCGTCCAGGGGGAGCGGTCCTTCACGTTCAAGGAGCTGGAGGAGCGGGCCAACCGGCTCGCGCACCACCTTCAGTCCGTGGGCGTGGGACCGGACGACAAGGTCGCGGTCTACAGTCGCAACACCATCGAGGCCGTGGAGGCCATGGTGGCGATCTTCAAGATCCGCGCCGTCATGGTCAACGTGAACTTCCGCTACATGTCCGCGGAACTCGAGTACCTGCTCGACAACTCCGACGCCGTGGCGGTGATCCACGAGCGGCGGTACTCGGACGTCCTCGAGCAGACCCTGCCCCGGACGCCGGGCGTGCGGCACTGTCTGGTCGTCGAGGACGGCACCGACGGGTTCGACCCGGCCGCTCCCGAGAACGTCACGGTCGCGCACTACGACGAGGCGCTGGCGGCGCAGTCGCCCGAGCGCGACTTCGGTGAGCGGTCGAACGACGACATCTACATGCTCTACACCGGCGGCACCACGGGTTCGCCCAAGGGCGTGATGTGGCGCCAGGAGGACGTCTTCATGGTCCTCGGCGGCGGCATCGACTTCCTCACCGGCGAACGCGTGGCCGACGAGTGGGAGCTCGCGAAAAAGGCGGTCGAGGGCGGCGTGCTCGTCCGGTGCGCGCTGCCGCCGCTCATCCACGGCGGCGCGCAGTGGGCGATCCTCATGGCGCTGTTCGCCGGGCACACCAACGTGCTCATCCCGGAGTTCGACCCCGAGGTGGTCTGGCAGGCCGTGACGGACCACAAGATCAACCTCATGTTCATCACGGGAGACGCGATGGCGCGGCCGATGATCGAGGCGTGGGACCCGGAGAGGTACGACGCGTCGTCGCTGTTCTACCTCGGCTCCTCGGCGGCCCTCTTCTCCCCGTCGGTCAAGGACCAGTTCGTGGACGCCTTCCCCAACGCGATGATCTCGGATTCGATCGGCTCCTCGGAGACCGGGTTCTCGGGCATCGCGCTGGCGGAGAAGGGCAAGACCCACACCGGCGGGCCGCGGGTGAAGATCGACGGCGAGACCACCGTCCTCGACGCCGACGGCAACGAGGTCGAGCCCGGCTCGGACGTCATCGGCAAGGTGGCGCGCACCGGCCACATCCCGCTGGGCTACTACAAGGACGAGGCCAAGACCGCCGAGACGTTCAAGACGTTCAACGGCAAGCGCTACGCCATCCCCGGGGATGACGCCCGCGTTGAGGCCGACGGCACCGTCACGATGCTCGGCCGGGGTTCGGTCTCCATCAACACCGGCGGCGAGAAGGTGCACCCAGAGGAGGTCGAGGCCGCGCTCAAGACGCATCCCGACGTCTTCGACGCCCTGGTGATCGGCGTCCCCGATGAGCGGATGGGCCACAAGGTCGCCGCGGTGCTGCACACCCGCGACGGGCAGTGCCCGCCGATCGAGGAGCTCAACGAGTACGCGCGCAAGGAGATCGCCCGGTACAAGTGCCCGCGCGCGCTGTGGGTCGAATCGTCGGTCAAGCGCAACCCCGCCGGCAAACCCGACTACCGCTGGGCCGCGGAGATCGCCGCGTCCCGTCCCGCCGACGACAGCCAGGAGATCAGCAAGTGAGCATTCGTACCTCTCTCACCGAGCAGTTCGGGATCGAGTACCCGATCTTCGCGTTCACCCCGTCCAAGGCGGTCGCTGCCGCCGTGACCCGCGCCGGCGGGATGGGGGTGCTCGGCTGCGTGCGGTACAACGACGCGGCGGAGCTCGACGAGGTCCTGACCTGGATGGACGAGAACACCGACGGTAAGCCGTACGGCGTGGACATCGTCATGCCCAACAAGGTGCCCACCGAGGGCAGCCCCGAGGACATCGCGGCGATGATCCCCGAGGAGCACAAGTCCTTCGTCAACCGCGTCCTCGACGACCTCGGGGTGCCGCCGCTGGGTGACGACGCCGCCAAGAACGCCGGCGTCCTCGGCTGGCTTCACTCGGTCGCGCAGTCCCACGTGGAGATGTCGCTCAAGCACCGGCCGGTGCTCGTGGCCAACGCCCTCGGGTCCCCGCCGAAGCACATCATCGACCTCGCCCACGAAAACGGGCTGAAGGTCGCCGCGCTGGCCGGCGCGACCAAGCACGCCCTGGCGCACGTCGAGAACGGGGTGGACATCGTCATCGCCCAGGGCGGCGAGGCCGGCGGCCACACCGGTGAGGTCGCGACGATGGTGCTCGTGCCCGAGATCGTCCGGGCCCTCGACGGTCGCGCCCCCGTGCTGGCCGCCGGCGGGATCGGCGACGGGACGCAGGTCGCGGCGGTCGTCGGCATGGGGGCGCAGGGCGCCTGGATGGGGTCGCGCTGGCTCACCGCCTCCGAGTACGGCGAGGACGGCGGGTCCAAGGCGATGCAGAAGGCGCTGGTCGCGGCGACCAGCCGGGACACCGTCCGCACCCGCATCTACTCCGGGAAGCCCGCCCGCCTGCTCAAGAGCAAGTGGACCGAGGCGTGGGCGGCCGCCGACGCCCCGGAGCCGCTGCCCATGCCGCTGCAGAACCTGCTCGTCGCCGAGGCCCACCAGCGGATCTCCGAGGCGCAGGACCCCGAGGTCGTGGCCATGCCGGCCGGACAGATCATCGGCTCGCTCGACGGTGTGGTCCCGGTCGCCGAGACCATGGCGCAGATCGTCTCGGAGTACGAGGCGGCCGTCGAGCGCCTGCGCGGCACGCTCGGCTGACCCGCCCACCGGAATCCGCTACCTCGAATCCGGATCCGCTACCTCTCTGGGAGTAGCGAATCCGGATCCGGGGTAGCGGATTTCGCGTTGCGGCACCTGTGGCCGGGGAACCGGCGTCGTCAGCTCCCCAGCACGAACAGCAGCATCGCGGCCCAGTGGCACGCGAACGCGACCGCGGTGCACGCATGAAAGATCTCGTGGAATCCGAAGACGCCCGGTGACGGGTTCGGGCGCTTGAGCCCGTAGACCACCGCGCCGCCGGTGTAGGCGACGCCGCCCACGAGTACCAGGATGACGGCGGCGAGGTCTGCCTCGATGAGGTCGCCGGCGAACCACACGGCGGTCCAGCCCAGGACGATGTACAGCACCACGTAGAGCCACCGTGGCGCGGAGAGCCAGAACAGCCGGAACGCGATCCCGAGCAGCGCCCCCGTCCACACGATCGACAACAGGATCGTGCTCGCCGGAGCCTCGAGCGCCGCCACCGTCATCGGTGTGTACGTCCCGGCGATGAGCAGAAAGATGTTGGAGTGGTCCAGGCGCCGCAGCACCGCTGACGCCTTCGGTCCCCAGTTCCACCGGTGGTACAGCGCGGAGATGCCGAACAGCAGCGACGAGGTGGCCAGGAACACCGCACACGCCCAGGTCAGGGCGGTGCCCTCCGCCAGGACCGTGAGCACCACGCCCAGCGCGATCGCGACCGGCAGGGTGCCGGCGTGGATCCAGCCGCGCAGCAGCGGCTTGGGCGGGACCGGGGCGGGGACGCCGAAGTCGTCGGCGGGTTCGACGGCGACGGGATCGGGCTGCTCGGCGGTGCCGGCGGCGGTACGCGGGTCGGTGTTCAGGGCGGGGTCCACGTCATGAAACCTACCGAGGTCGTCACACGGGGGTGAAGGCCTCCGCGCCGTCGGGGCGGACCCAGACCCGGTCCCCGGCGGGCTCCGTCCCCAGCGAGGTGAGATCCCGGGCCCGGAACTTGAAGCTGGCGGTCCTCGGCAGCGCCGACGTGACCCGCAGCAGCGACGGCCGCTGCTTGGGGCCCAGGTCGGGTTGGGCGGCGAGGAAACCGGCGAACCCGTCGGCGAGCGCGCTGACATCGGCGCCCTCGCGGGGCACCACCCCCGCGGCCACGGCGTCGCCGATGGCGGCCGGGCCGCGCACCGTCGCCGCAGGCACGGCGTACACGCCGACCTCGGCCACATCGGGATGACGCCGCAGGACGCGTTCGATCGGCGCGGCCGCCAGATTCTCCCCGTCCACCCGCATCCATCCACCGGACCGGCCCGCGAAGTAGACCCACCCGTCGTCGACATAGGCGAGGTCACCGGAGTGGAAGCGGCCCCCGCGCATGCGTTCGGCGTCGGCGGCCGGATCGCCCCAGTAGCCGGCGAACAGTCCGGGTCCGTCGGCGACCATCTCGCCCACGGCCTCCTCGGCGTTGAGCAGGACGCCGGCATCGTCGAAGCGGGCGCGCGGGCACTCCTCGCCGGTCTCGGGGTTCACGACGAGCACCCCGGCCGGAAGCGGTCCGAGCGCGGCGTCAGGGGTCTCGGGCGTGCGGGTGACGGAGATGCCGCCCTCACTCGAGCCGAACCCGTCGACCACGGTCACGCCGAAGCGGCGGGCGAACTCGCGGCGCACGTCGGCGGGGGCCTCGTTGCCGTAGACGACACGCATGGGGTTGTCGGCGTCGTCGGGCCGCTCGGGGGTGGCGAGGATGTAGGACAGGGGCGCGCCGACGTAGTTGGCGAACGTGCACCCGTGGCGCCGGACGTCGTCGAGCCAGTTGGACGCGGAGAACCGGCGGCGGAGCGCGATGGAGCAGCCGGAGAACAGGGCGATCGGCCAGGCGACCATGACGGCGTTGGAGTGGAACAGCGGCATCGCGCTGTAGACGCAGTCGTTGGTGCCGATACCGAACCGTTCGGCGAGCATGCGGCCGGGCACGGAGATCTTGTTCTGCGTGATCCGCACGGCCTTGGGGTCGCCGCTGGTGCCGGAGGTGAAGACCAGTGCGACGAGGTCGTCGGGACCGGTGGGCACGTCCGTGACCGCGGGGAGCGCGGCGTCGACGTGACGGTCGAGCAGCGCGGCCCACTCGGGGGAGTCCACGTTGACCACCGGGATACCGGGGTCGAGGCCGTCGAGGAGCGCCTCGTTGTCGGCGTCGGTGAGGATGAGCGCGCAGTCCGCGAGCGCCGCGTCGCGCAGGAGCGCCTCGCCGCGGCGCGTGGGGTTGAGGCCCGCCACGACGATCTCCGAACACGCCGCCGCACCGAGCAGGTGGAGGTACTCGGGCGTGCCAGCCATGAGGAGACCGATGTGGGGTGCGCGCGCCGGTGAGGACGACGACGAGGCCATCAGTTCCCGCAGCGCCGCGATCCGCACGGCCGACGCGCGGACGGCGTCCGACCAGGGCGTGAGCCGGTCGTCGGACCAGATGCCGCGGTCGCCGACGGCGGCCAAGGCGTGGACGGCGTCGGCGACGGAGGTGAACGGACGGGCCGCGACGTCGGCGATGGTCTGGACCGTGCTGCTGCTCATGCGGAGAACTCCCAGGGGTCGCCGTGGACGGCGAGCACGTCGCCGAGGTCGAGAAGTTGTCGGGTCGCGCCTCCGAGCCGGAACTCGTTCGCCTTGGCGGCGAGGAAGTAGCGGTGCGCGGGTTCGGAGCGGTCCAGACCGACGCCGCCGTGAACGTGGACGGCGGTGTGCGCGAGTCGGTGACCGGCCTCGCAGGCCCAGAAGTGGGCGGAGGCCACGGCCGCGTGGGCGGTGGCGCCCGGGGCGCCCGCGCAGGCGTCGAGCTCGTAGGCCGCGCGCAGGGTGGACAGCCGGACCGCGTCGACGTCGATCGACCCGTCGGCCAGGCGCGCGGCAACCGCCTGGAAGGTGCCGATGGGGCGCCCGAACTGGTGGCGCGTGGTGGCGAACGCGGCGGTGCGTTGGAGCGCGGCCTCGATGACACCCCACTGGTGCGCGGCCAGGTGCACGCGGCGGCGCAGGGCGTCGAACTCCGCGGCCGGGCCCGCGAGGGCGGAGGCGGGCTCCGGCTCGCCGGTGACGAGGCCCGCGCAGGAGAAGTCGACGGGGACGGTCCGCTCCACGGTCACCGCGGTGCGGTCGGACACGTGCAGCCCGTCGGCGGAGGGGCGGACGATGACGTCCGCGATCGGCGCCCAGTCGACCTCCGGCGAGGCGCCGGGCCCGCCGTCCGCGACCGCGGCTATCTGACGGCCCTCGGCGACCGCGGAGGCGCGCTCCCCGGCACCGGCCGCGTCCAGCAGGTGGGCCGCACGGACCGCTGGGGAGAGGGGGACGGGCGCGAGCACTCGGCCCAGTTCGCGCAGGACTAGCGCTTCGCCCACCACGCCGAGCCCGGCGCCGCCGAGTCGCTCGGGGGCCAGGGCCGCGGGCACACCGGCCCGGACGAGCTCGTCCCAGAACCGGGCGTGGAAGCGGGCTGAGTCCTTATCCGTTCCGCCGGACTCGGTGCCGGGGCCGAACCGGGCGTCGAGCTCGCGCAGCGACTCGTCCGTGACCAGACGCTCACCCATGTCGCGGACGAGGGCGGTCAGTTCCGAGGTGGTGTCGTCGACGGAGAAATCCATGTCAGCGCTCCTTCCGGGATCCGGCGCCTGTGGCCGCGGGGGAGACCCGGGGCGCCGGCGGCAGCCCCAGGCCGGCGGTGGCGATGATGTCGCGCTGCACCTCGTTGGTGCCGCCGCCGAAGGTGAGGATGAGGGCCGAACGGTGCAGCCGCTCGATGCGCCCGTGCAGGGCGGCGGTGGGGGAGTGCGCGCGCTGGTAGCCGCTCGATCCGAGCACCTCCATGAGCAGGCGGTAGGCCTCGCAGGCCGTCTCCGTCCCGTACACCTTGGTCGCCGACGCGGCGATGCGCGTGGGCGCGGCGGTGTCGGCGGAGACGATCTCCCAGTTGCGCAGCGCCAGATACTCGGCCATCGCGTGGACGCGGGCCAGGTGAGCGCGGACCCATTCGATCTCGATCACCGGACCGTCGCCGGGCAGACCCACGTGCGCGGCGGGCGTCGTGCGCGCCCAGTCCACCACCTGCCGGAGCGAGGCCTGGAGCGGGCCGGCCGAGGTCAGAGCCACCCGCTCGTGGTTGAGCTGGTTGGTCATGAGCGGCCAGCCGCCGTGCTCAGGGCCCACGAGGTTGCTCGCGGGGACGACCACGTCCTGGTAGTAGGTGGCGCTGGTGTCCGGGCCGGCCATCGTGTGCACGGGGGTCCAGGAGAAACCCTCGGCATCGGTGGGTACGACGATCATCGAGATGCCCTTGTGGCGCGGAGCGTCCGGATCCGTGCGCGCGGCCAGCCAGATCCAGTCGGCGTAGGCCACCAGGGACGTCCACATCTTCTGGCCGTTGATCCGGTAGACGTCCTGCCCCTCGAACCCGCCGGTGCCGGGCTCGCGCACCGCGCGCGTGCGCAGGGAGGCCAGGTCGGTTCCGGAGTCGGGCTCGGAGTAACCGATACCGAAGTGCAGTTCGCCGCGGCTGATCCGGGGCAGGAAGTAGTTCTTCTGCTCGTCGGAGCCGAACGCCATGATGGTCGGCGCCACCGAGTTGATGGTCAGGAACGGGACCGGCACGCCGGCGATCGCGGCCTCGTCGGTGAAGATGAGCTGGTCGATCATCGGCCGGTTCTTCCCACCGAACTCCTCCGGCCACCCGAGCGTGAGCCAGCCGTCGCGGCCCATCTCCGCCACGATCTCGCGGTACGCGTCGCCGTGTCCGTACTCGCCGGTGGTGGAGGTGAACGCCTCGCGCCGCTCAGGGGTCATGAGCGCGGCGAAGTACTCGCGCAGCTCTCCGCGCAGACGCTCCTGGTCGGGGGTGTAGGTGATGTCCATGGGCCCTGTATTCGTCATCGACAGTGGAACGTGTTCCAATTATGCCGACCACGCTAACACCGCCGAACGCGTTCGTGGAGATCTCCTCGGCCGGTCGACCGGTCGGGAACCAACGCGGAGTAAGAACACGTTCTAGTGTCCTGGGCCACATACTATCGGGTCAGACCGGCGGTACCGAGGCTGCCGGACCGGCTGAGGAGGACGGACATGAGGATCGAAGTCGATCCCGACCGCTGTGAAGGGCAGGCCGTGTGTGTCGGCCTGGCGCCCAAGGTGTTCGAGTTGGGCGACGACGACGAGGTCGTCCGCGTGGTCGTGGACGAGGTGCCCGCCGAGCTCGAGAAGCGGGCCCGCAAGGCAGTGGAGAAGTGCCCGATGGCGGCGCTCGAGATCAAGGAGTGACATCACTATGACGCAGCAGTCCCTGGACGCCGATCTGTCGCTGGACGGGCGGGTCGCCGTCGTGACCGGGTCGGGCTCCGGTCTCGGTGCCGCGGAGGCGGTCGAGCTGGCCCGTTCCGGCGCGGCGGCGGTCGTCATCAACGACATCCGGTCCTCCGAGGCCACGGACTCGGTGATCGCGGACATCGAGGCCGCCGGCGCCAGGGCGGAGCTCGTCGTGGGCGACGTCTCCGAGCGGGAGACCGCGGACGCCATGGTATCGGCCGCGCTCGGGCTGGGCGGGCTGCACGTCGTGGTGAACAACGCGGGCATCACCCGCGACAAGATGCTGTTCAACATGTCGGACGAGGATTTCGACGCGGTGGTCAAGGTGCACCTGCGCGGGCACTTCCTGCTGACCCGTAACGCGGCCGCCCACTGGCGGGCCGAGAGCAAGAAGGCGGAGGGGCCCGTCTTCGGGCGACTGATCAACACCTCGTCCGAGGCCGGGCTCTTCGGCCCTCCCGGGCAGGCGAACTACGGTGCGGCCAAGGCGGGTATCACGGCCCTGACCCTGTCCGCGGCCCGGGTGCTCGAGCGCATCGGGTGCACGGCCAACGCGATCGCGCCGCGCGGCCGCACCGGTATGACCGAGGGTGTCTTCGAGGCGTGGGACGAGTCAGAGGGACCGGACCCGCTCTCCCCGGATCGTGTCGCCGACCTCGTGTCGTACCTGGCCTCGCCGGCGGCGGCACAGGTCAACGGCCAGCTGTTCGTGGTATACGGCGGGATGGTGGCCCTCGTCGAGGCGCCCGTGGTCGAGAAGCGGTTCGACGCCGCCGGCGGTGTGTGGGATCGCCGCGAGATCGCCGATGCGGTCTCCGGGCACTGGTCAGGCCGCCCGGAGGGCAAGTCCTTCTCCGCCGCGGAGATCATGAAGCTCTGACCCGGGCCCCGACCCGTGGGACGTCCCCGGTGTGATCGCGAGTCGATCACACCGGGGACGACTTGTATCCCCACCTGCCGTGTTAGATTCCCCGGACACTGCAGGCGGGGCCTCCGGACGGGGGTGAGGGGAAGCCCTTGCCACATAGAACGCGTTCTAGATACTGTGTAACCGCTATCACACCGAAATGGTCACTTGTTCAGCGGTTCGGCTCGCGTGGCCCGGTGTCGCGTGGTCCGGGGGGATGACAGACAGAAGGGGGCACCAATGGCGAGAGTCCTCGATGCACCGCTCAAGGGCATCGGCGAGTTCTTCGCCATGACCCTCGACACGTTCGTCTCCTTCCCTTCGATCGTCCGCCAGGGCCGCGAGTTCATCGAGCAGTCCTGGTTCATCGCCCGCGTGTCGACCATGGCCACCGTGCTCGTGGCCATCCCGTTCACGGTCCTGGTGAGCTTCACCCTCAACATCCTGCTGCGTGAGATCGGCGCGGCCGACCTGTCGGGAGCCGGCGCCGCGCTGGGTGCCGTCACCCAGGTCGGGCCGATGGTCACCGTCCTCATCGTCGCGGGCGCGGGGGCGACCGCCATCTGTGCCGACCTCGGCGCGCGCACCATCCGCGAGGAGATCGACGCGATGGAGGTGCTGGGGATCGACCCGGTGAAGCGGCTCGTCGTGCCGCGCGTGGCGGCCTCGACGTTCGTCGCGCTGTTGCTCAACGGGCTGGTGTGCACGATCGGCATCCTCGGCGGCTTCCTGTTCTCCGTGCTGCTGCAGGGCGTCAACCCGGGCGCCTTCGTCAACGGCATCACCCTCCTGACCGGGCTCGGCGAGCTGATCCTCGCGCAGATCAAGGCCGGCGTGTTCGGGATGCTGGCGGGGCTCGTCGCCTGCTACAAGGGGCTCTACGTCCGCGGCGGGCCGAAGGAGGTCGGCAGCGCGGTCAACGAGACCGTCGTCTTCGCCTTCATGTGCCTGTTCGTGGTCAACACCGTCATCACCGCCGTCGGCGTCAAGGTCCTGGGGGCGTGACATGGCGGTGATCGAGACCGCCCGGTTCCCGCGACTGTCACGGGCCCGGAACTCCGCGGTCAAGAGCTTCGACGACTTCGGCGACCACGCGCTGTTCTTCTGGCGCGCGCTGGTGGCGACGCCGCGCGCGCTGACCCAGTACCCCAAGGAGACCCTCCGGCTGATCGCCGAGATCGCGATGGGGACGGGCGCGCTGGCGATGATCGGCGGCACCGTCGTGATCGTCGCCTTCCTCACCCTCGCCACCGGCGGCGTGATCGCCGTCCAGGGCTTCTCGTCTCTCACGGACGTGGGCGTGGAGGCGCTCACCGGGTTCTTCGCCGCCTTCATCAACGTCCGGATCGCGGCGCCCGTGATCGCGGGCATCGGGCTCGCGGCGACGATCGGGGCCGGCGCGACGGCACAACTGGGCGCGATGCGGGTCTCCGAGGAGATCGACGCCCTCGAGGTCATGGCGATCGACTCGATCACCTACCTGGTCTCCACCCGCATCGTCGCGGGGATGATCGCGGTGGTGCCGCTGTACTCGCTGGCCGTGATCGCGTCGTTCCTCGCCAGCCGGTTCGCGACGGTGGAGATCTACGGCCAGTCGGGCGGCGTCTACGACCACTACTTCTCGACGTTCCTCATCCCGACGGACATCCTGTGGTCCTTCGTACAGGCCATCGCCATGGCTATCACGATCATGCTCATCCACACCTACTACGGCTACAACGCGGCCGGTGGCCCCGCCGGTGTCGGCTCGGCCGTCGGCAACGCGGTGCGCACCTCGCTCATCGCCGTGGTGACCGTGACCCTTCTCGTCTCGCTCGCGATCTACGGCGGAGACGGCAACTTCAACCTGTCGGGATAGGAGACGGACATGGCGAGGACGGTGAGTCAGAGCGACACCGGGCCCAGGCGCATCGCGGGCGCGTGCCTCGCGGTGTTCCTCGTCGCGGTGATCGCGCTGTCCCTCCTGCTGTTCGGCCGGGCGTTCGACGACCGCGTGCCGTTGACGGTGCGCAGCGACCGCGCGGGACTGGTCATGGAGGCGGACGCGAAGGTCCGGTCCCGCGGTGTGGAGATCGGCAACGTCACCGACATCCGGCAGGAGTTCGACGGCGCGACGATAGAGATCGAGGTCGACCCGGCCGCGCTCGAGGCCGTCCCGTCCAACGCGGTGGTGTCCATCGGCTCCAACACCGTCTTCGGCGCCAAGTCCGTGGACTTCGAACCGCCGGCCGTCCCGGCACCGACGCCGCTGGCAGCGGGCGCGGTCGTGGAGACCTCGCGGGTCACCACGGAGGTCAACACCCTGTTCGAGGACCTGTCCGACCTGCTCCTGGCGATCGAGCCGGAGAAGCTCAACGCCACGCTCGGCGCGGTCTCCGGGGCGGTGGACGGACGCGGCGAGCAGGTCGGCCGGACGATCACCGACCTGCGCTCCTACCTCGAGGAGATCAACCCGCAGATCGAGGCGCTCCAGCGGGATCTGGCCAAGGGGTCGCGCGTGGCCAACCTCTACGCCGACGTCACGCCGGACATCATGCGGCTGCTCGACTCGGGTACGGACGTCGGCGCCAACGTGGTCAACAACCAGGCCCGGTTCGAGCAGCTCCTCGCCGCGTCCATCGGGACGGGGGAGACCGGGAAGCGGCTGTTGGCCGAGAACGGCGACGAGCTCGTCAAGACGCTGTCCGATCTCCGCGCGTCGACGAGTCTGCTCTACGAGTACTCGCCGATGGTCACCTGTCTGATCGTCGGTCTGAACCAGGGCGTCGAGGGCGCGATGTCGGCGTTCGGTGGTAAGGACCAGCCCGGCCTCGTGTTCAAGGCCGGCTTCCAGCAGGGCGCCCGCGCGTACGAGTACCCCAAGGACCTGCCGAAGGTCAACGCGAGCACCGGTCCCAACTGCTACGGACTGCCGTTCCCGGACCCCGAGGCCCACACTCCCTTCATCGTCACCGACACCGGATCCAACCCCGTGGAGGGCATGCCCGACGTGTTCACCTCTCGACCCGCCCCGCTGTTCGGCCCGCTGCGGCCCACGGAGCCGGGCCAGCCCGCGCCGCCGACCCTGCTCCAGGTCATGCTCGGCATGGACGGGGAGACCCCGTGAGCGCCGCGCGCGCATCGACGCGCGGAGGCAGGGCGACACTGGTCAAGCTCGCCATCTTCACCACCGTCATGGCGCTCGTGCTGGCCGCGCTCGTCGTGGTGTTCAGTGAGTACCGGTCGGGGGACTACGAGCGGTACAACGCCGCGTTCACCGACGTCTCCGGGTTGGAGACCGGGGACAAGGTGCGCATCGCGGGCGTCGAGGTCGGCAAGGTCGACCGTATCGACCTCGCGGAGGGCAACACCGCCGACGTGCGTTTCACCGTCGCCGGGGACCAGATCGTCCACGTCAGCACCGAAGCCGTCGTGCGCTACGAGAATCTCACCGGAGACCGCTACCTCGAGCTCCGGCGGGGCGAGGGGGACCAGTCGCCGCTCGAGCCGGGTGGCTCGCTGCCGATCTCCCAGACCTCGCCCGCTCTCGACCTCGACGCGCTGCTCGGCGGGTTCCGGCCGCTTTTCCGGGCCCTCGACCCCGGTCAGGTCAACCAGCTGTCGGAGTCCATTGTCAAGGTGTTCCAGGGGGAGGCCGGAACCGTCCAGGACCTGCTGGCCTCGACGTCGTCCCTCACGCAGACCATCGCCGACCGCGACCAGCTGATCGGGGACGTCATCACCAACCTCAACGCGGTGCTCACGACGGTCGCGGACAACCAGGAGAACGTCGACACGATCGTCGACGACCTCCAGCAGCTCGTCTCCGGCCTGTCCGCCAACTCGAACCAGATCGGCGAGTCCGTCACCCGACTCAACGACGCGAGCGCCAACATGACGACCCTCCTGTCCGACGTCCGGCCCGCCCTGCGGGAGGACGTCGCCCAGATCGACCGCGTGGCCCAGTTGATCAACGAGGACGAGCCGTTCGTGGAGAACGTCATCAACCGGCTGCCGAGCGACTTCGAGAAGATGGGCCGGCTCGGCATCTACGGCAGCTTCTTCCAGTTCTACCTCTGCGGCGTGATCGTGCAGATCACGAACCCGGCCACGGGCAAGGGTGTCTACCTGCCGCAGTACGAGCAGACGACGGGACGGTGTTCGTTCCCCGATGAGTGACAACACGGACATGACGCCGCCCAAGGCGCCCCGGGGCCAGCTCCGGTTCCGCGACCGCGACCCGGTCAGGACCGGCATCTGGGGCGCGGTCGGGGTGGTCGTCCTCATGGGTGTCTCCCTGAACTACGACCGCATCCCGTACGTCAACGGCATGCGCGGGGCGACGGCGTACGTGGCCGACGCCGCCGGGCTCGACACCGGCGACGAGGTCCAGGTCGCGGGTATGGCGGTGGGGTCGGTCCGCGGGATCGATCTCGACGGGGACCGTGTCCGGGTCCGATTCGACATCGACACCGACGTCGCCCTCGGAGCGGACACCACGGCCCAGATCAAGACCGATTCGATCCTCGGGCGCCGCGCCCTCGGCGTCTACTCCGACGGCCGCGGCGAGCTCGAGGACAACACGATCCCGCTCGAGAAGACCTCGGTCCCGTACTCGCTGACCTCCGCCCTCGGCGATCTCAGCGACACGGTGGAGGCCATGGACACCGACAAGGTCGACGAGGCGCTGACCGTGCTCGCGGAGACCATGGAGGGATCGTCCCCCGAGGTCCGCGGCGCCATCGACGGCATCACCCGGCTGTCGCGGTCCCTCAACGAGCGTGACGAGGCCGTCCGGGAGTTGCTCGACAAGGCGGCCGGGACGACGGATGTGCTGGGCAGGCGCAGTGACCAGATCAACCAGCTGATGGTCGACGGAAACACGCTGTTCGTCCAGCTCGACCTGCGCCGGCGCGCGCTGAGCGAGTTGATCGTCAACATCGACGAGCTCTCGCGCCAGCTCTCGGGCGTCGTACAGGACAACGAGGCGCAGCTCGGGCCCGCGCTCGACAAGCTCGAGCGGGTCACCGACCTGCTCATCCGCAACAAGGACGACATCGATCTGGGACTGCGCCGGATCATCCCGTTCTCCACGGCCCTCAGCGAGGCCGTCGCCTCCGGACCGTGGTTCAACGCCTACGTCTCCAACCTGTCGATTGGCCAGTACCAGCAGACCATCCTCCGTGATCTCATGCCGCTCATCGACGATCGTGTCCAGCCCGAGCCCGGGCTCGTCACCGAACCGACCCTTCCGGGATACCCGGGCTTGACCTTCATGGACCAGCACCCCGGTTGGGGCGAGAAGAGGTTGCCCCGATGAGCCGATTCCTGTCCTCCACAGCCGGCAAGGTGGTGGCGCTGCTCGCCGTGGTGGCGCTCGTCGTCGGCGCGGTGTGGCTGCTCACCGGCCGCACCAAGACGATCACCGCCTTCTTCGAGTCCACCCGGGGCGTCTACGAGGACGACACGGTCCGCGTGCTGGGCGTGCGGGTCGGCCGGATCACCGACATCACCACCGAGGACGGCCTGTCCAAGGTGACGATGAAGGTCGACCGCGACGTCGAGATCCCCGCGGACGCCAACGCCCTGCTCGTGGCGCAGTCGCTCGTCGCGGAGCGCTTCGTGCAGCTCACCCCCGCCTTCACCGGCGGGGAGGAGATGGCCGACGGCGGGACGATCCCCGTCGAGCGCACGGCGGTGCCCGTCGAGTGGGACGGGGTCAAGGAACAGCTCATGAAGCTGTCCACCGCGCTCAGCCCGGCCGCGGGCGAGCAGACCGGCCCGCTCGGGGAGTTCGTCGAGTCGGCGGACGCGATGTTCGACGGCAACGGGGCCGAGATCCGCGACGCGCTCAGCGAGGTGTCGCAGACCATGTCGATCCTGTCCGACGGTCGCGAGAACCTCTTCACCACTCTCAAGAACCTGCAGCTGTTCGTCACGGCGCTGTCCCAGAGCGAGGAGCAGATCGTCTCATTCGGCGGTCGTCTCGCCAGCGTGTCACAGGTCCTGGGCGACCAGACCGGCGACATCGACGCCGCCCTGCGCGACCTCGACCTCGCGGTGATGGACATCAACCGCTTCCTGGAGAACCACGGGGACCGCGTCACGACCGCCGTCGACAAACTCGGCCGGGCCACCGAGGTCGTCCGCGACCGCCGGGCCGAGCTCGAGGGCGTGCTCCACGTGGGACCGACCGCGATGGCCAACTTCTACAACATCTACCGCCCGTACCAGGGAGTGCTGAACGGCGTGCTGGCCATGAACCAGATGGCGAACCCGACCAACTTCATCTGCGGCGCCATCGCCGGCCTGGCCAACAACCGGGCCGAGTCCGACGCCCAGCTGTGCGCGCAGTACATGGGTCCGCTGTTCAACTCGTTGACCTCCAACTACCCCTACGGTGCCGTCACCCCGCCCATCACCCCGACCGCGGAGCCGCACCAGATCGTCCAGGGGCAGAAGCCGGGGACCCAGACGCCGCCTGGGGTGCAGCCCGTGTCGGACCGGCCCGACCCGCTCGTCAACGTGGTCAACCGCGGCGACGACCTCACCGGCACCCTCCTCGTGACGGGGGGCGCGTGATGAGCGACAGGACGCACCGCTCCCGCGCCCTCGCCGCGGGGGCCCTCGGCGGGATCGTCCTGCTCACCGGCGCCGGCTGCGCGTGGGACGGTCTCAACTCGCTGCCGCTACCCGGTGCGCAGGGCAACGGTGACGGGGCCTACGAGATCACGATCGAGATGCCGAACGTCACCACCATCACCCGCAACTCGCCGGTCCGGGTCAACGATGTCAACGTCGGGTCCATCACCGCGATGCGTGTCGAGGACTACACGGCGATCGTCACGGTCTCGCTCAACGAGGACGTCCGGCTCCCCGCCAACGCGCACGCCAAGATCGGCCAGACCAGCCTCCTCGGGTCGCAGCACCTCGAGCTCTTCCCGCCCCCGGACGGCGACGAGCAGGGCACGTTGTCGGCCGGGGACGTCATCCCCCTGGAGCGGGCGGGCGTGTACCCGACCACCGAGCAGACGCTCTCGGCGCTGTCGGTCGTGCTCACCGATGGCGGCCTGGCCCAGTTCGAGACCATCGCGAAGGAGTTCAACACGGCCCTCGACGGTCGCGAGCTGGACACCAGGGAGGTCATCAACCAGCTGGAGACCACCGTCAGCGGTCTGGACGACCAGCGGGCCGACATCATCGCGGCCATGGAAGGGCTGGACCGGCTGGCTCGTCAGATCGACGAACAGAACGACACCCTGGCCAGGGCGCTGGCGCAGATGCCGGAGGCGGTGTCGCTGGTCAACGGCCAGAAACAGCAGCTCACCACAGCGCTCGTCTCGCTCGGCGACTTCGGTAACAAGGCCAACCAGATCATCGACGCGGGCGGCGGGCAGGATCTCGTGGACAACCTCCGCGACATCACCCCGGTCCTCGAGGGCCTCGCCAACGCTGGCCGCGACATGACCCGGGTGATGAGCTCCCTGATCACCTTCCCGTTCCCGCAGGCGGGCATCGACAACTTCCTGCGCGGCGACTACGCCAACCTCTACATCCACGCCGACGCGACGATGCCGCGACTGGCCGAATCGCTCCTGCTGGGCACCGAGTTCGGCAACAGGATGGCCGGGGTCGAGGGGTACCTGGGCCTCGCGCCCAACCCGCTGGCCAGCGCGGACCCGTTCTCACTGGACATCCCGCGCCCGGACCCGCAGGCGGATCCGTACGCTGCGCCCGACCTCGCCGCCGGCGGCGATCCGGCGGCACCCGGTCCCGATGACCCCGCGGCGCCCGGGCCCGGCGGGGGCGGTCCGGACGCAGCGACCGAGGAGGCTCCCCGATGACCCGGCTCGTGCGCATCCAGCTGACCGTCTTCGCCGTGGTCACCGTCGTCTCGCTGGCGATCATGTCGATCGTCTACCTACAGCTGCCGCGCGCGCTCGGATGGCAGCGGACCGACGTCGCGCTCCAGATGCCGGACACCGGCGGCCTGTACAGGAACGCCAACGTGTCCTACCTGGGCAGCACCATCGGGCGGGTGGACTCCGTGACCCTCACACCCGCCGGCGTCGTGGCCGAGCTGCACTTCGACTCGGGAGCTGACGTTCCCGAGAACGTCCGCGCCGAGATCCGTAGCGTCTCCGCGGTCGGCGAGCAGTTCGTGGAGTTCGTCCCCGACGGGCAGCCGGGGGGCGAACTCGCCGACGGCACCGTGCTCGGGCCGGACCGGGTCGTCATGCCCCAGGGGATCGGACCCGTATTGGACCAGGCGACCGTCCTCATGGCCTCGATCGCCGACGCCAAGATGCGGCGCGTCATCTCCGAGTCCTTCGACGCGTTCAACGGCTCCGCGCGCGACCTCCAGCGGTTCCTCGACTCCGCGCAGCTGCTGCTCGAGGAGGCGCGGAACAACACGGACGTGACCCGGCAGCTCATCGCCGACGCGGAGCCCGTGTTGGACTCCCAGCTGCGCTCGTCGGACTCGATCCGGGCGTGGACGCGGAACCTCGCCGACATCACCGATCAGCTGCGCACCAACGAGCCGCAGCTGACCTCGATCATGGAGCGCGGGCCCGATGCCCTGGGACGGGCCACGAAGGCCCTCAACGATCTGCAGCCGACGATGCCGGTGCTCGTGGCCAACCTGGTCAGCGTCGGCGAGGTCGGCGTGGTCTACAACCGCTCGCTCGAGCAGCTGCTGGTGATCTACCCGGCGCTCGTGTCCTCGCTCATCACTGCGATCAACGGCGCCAAGGACACCGGCGAGATCAAGGTGGACTTCAACCTCCAGATCAACGAGACACCGCCGTGCACCACCGGCTTCCTGCCCGCCGAGCAACGCCGGTCCCCGGCGGACCTGTCGGTGCCGCCGCTGCTCAACGGCATCTACTGCAAGGTCCCCAAGGACTCCCAGACCGCCGTCCGCGGTGCCCGCAACCTGCCGTGTATGGAGTATCCCGGCCGCCGCGCCGCGTCTCCGGCCGAGTGCGCGGCCGACGACTACGTCCCGGAGGGCATCAACCCGCCGGACACCAGCGAGGTGGGACCGCCGGGGAACAACCCGAACGCCTACAACGTGGTGCCGTCCTCGGACACCGGCGAGCGTGAGGTCCGTACGTCCGCCGCGGTGTACGACCCCGCCACCGGCGAGTACCTGGGCGCTGACGGCAAGACGTATCGTCAGCTGAACGTGGGCACCACCGACCGGCTGTCCGCGGACGCCGCCCTCGCCGACATCCTGACGAACGGAGTGACCTAGTGCCGCAGCCGGACCAGACCCCCGCCGGAGGTGGGCGGACCGGACTGACCGTGGTCGCGGTGATCGCGGCCGTCTGCCTCGTCGCGGCGCTCGTCGCCACCGGACTGTGGGTGAGCGAACGCAACGCCGCCGCCTCGGTCCGCGCCGACCGGGCGTCCGCCGCCGAGCTGGACACCTCGTACCGCGACTTCGCCACCACCGTCATGACCAAGCTCATGACCATCAGGCAGGAGACCCTGTCGGAGGACGTGGACGAGATCGTCGGACTGATCGAAGGCGACTTCTCCGAGCAGTTCGCGCCCCGCCGCGACTCCTACGAGGAGGTCGTCAAGACCACCAACGTCGTCGCCGACGGCGTGGTGACGGCGGCCGCGGTCGAGCACTCCTACCCCGACCGGGCCGAGGTGATCATGGCCATCGACCAGACCATCGGCAATCCGAAGTCCGACGAGGACCAGGACCGCCAGTACCGCGTCCGCGTGACCGTCAACCGGCACGACGACGGCCAGATGAAGGTGTCGGGAGTGAACTTCATCCCATGAGCAATCCGAACTCCGACATGCGCGCCGCCCGCCGCGCCCAGCGCGAAGCCGAACGCGCCGCGCGCGCCCAGCGTAAGGCCGACGCCGCGCGGGAGCGCGCCCTCGCGGCCGCCCGCGCCGGCGGTCTCTTCGAGGGGATGTCGGCCATGCCCCGGACCGAGACCGCTGAGGCAGTCGACACTTCTGAGGTCGCCGGGACCGCCGGGTCCACCGGGGACACGGGAGCCACCGGGACCGCCGCTGCACCGGCCGCCGCCCGGGCCCCGCTCGACCCGGCCCGCCGGCGCACCCTGATCACGGCCCTGTCGGTGCTGTCGGTCCTCCTCGTCGTCGTCGCCGGTCTCGCGACCTGGCAGTACGTCGAGGCGCGTGGGGCCACGGCCACCGAACAGCGGATCGCGGACGCGCCCCGCGCGGCCACCGACGCGGCGCGCGAGATCACCACCCAGATGTTCACCTACGACCACCGGACGGTCGACGCCGACCTCGCCGCCGTGCGCGACCGGCTCGCGGATCCGGCCCTGACGGAGTTCGTCGAACAGTCCATGCCGACCGTCGCCTCGGCCGCCAAGCAGCAGGAGGCCACCGTCTACGCGACCGTCGCCGCCGCCGCCCCGCAGGAGGTCGTGGACGCCGATCACGTCACCGTGCTGGTCATGCTCAACCGCATGGTCTCCACCAAGGAGAACCCCGAGGCCGCGAGCTCGGCGTCGCGGCTGAGCGTGGCCATGGAGCGTCAGGACGGGACGTGGAAGCTGGCCGAACTGGAGGCGCTGTAGGAGCCCCGCGCTCGGCTCCACGGCCGCGGCGGGAGGCTAGTCGCCGGACGTCGCGTCGAGCGTCTGGAAGAAGCGGCGGGCCCACGCGTGGACGTCGTTGCCCAGCACCTGGCGACGCAGGGTGCGCATGCGGCGGCGACGCTCCTCCGCAGAGTCGTTGACCGCGGTCATGATGGCGTCCTTGACGCCGTCGAGGTCATGGGGATTGCACAGGTACGCCTGGCGCAACTCCGCGGCCGCGCCGGCGAACTCGCTCAGCACCAGCGCACCGTCGCCGTCCGTGCACGAGGCCACGTACTCCTTGGCGACCAGGTTCATGCCGTCGCGCACCGGCGTGACCAGCATGACGTCGGCGGCAGCGTAGAACGCCGTCAGTTCCGACTTCGGAACCGGCCGGTGGATGTACGTCACCACCGGGTGCCCGATCTCGCCGAACGACCCGTTGATGCGGCCGACCGACTCCTCGATCCGCGACCGCATGATCTGGTACTGCTCGACGCGCTCGCGGCTCGGCGTGGCCAACTGGAGCAGGGTGACGTCCGAGGGCTCCAGACGGCCCTCCTCGAACAGCTCCTCCAGCGCCCGCAGGCGGACGTCGATGCCCTTGGTGTAGTCCAGCCGGTCGACGCCCAGCATCAGCACCCGCGGTGACCCCAGCTCCTCGCGCAGGCGGGTGGCACGGGCGCGGGTCTCGCGGCTGCGCGCGGTGGCGTCGACGGACGCGGAGTCGATGGAGATCGGGAAGGCGCCGACCCGCACCATGCGGTCCCCGACGCGGATCTCGGAGGCACGGCCCCGGGCGGAGCGCAGCCGCACGGAGGGGTGGCCGCGCAGCCGGCTGGCGAGGATCCGGAAGTTGTCCGCCCCGCCGGACAGGTGGAAACCGACCAGGTCGGCGCCGAGCATGCCCTCGACGAGTTCGGTCCGCCACGGCAGCTGCATGAACAGCTCGACGGGCGGGAACGGGATGTGGAGGAAGAACCCGATGGTCAGGTCGGGGCGCAGCTCGCGCAGCAGCGCGGGCACCAGCAGCAGCTGGTAGTCCTGCACCCAGACCGTCGCGCCCTCCGCGGCGGCCTCGGCCGTGGCCTCGGCGAAGCGCGTGTTGACCTCGCGGTAGGCGTTCCACCACTCGCGGTGGTACTCGGGCGGCACCACGACGTCGTGGAAGAGGGGCCACAGCGTGCCGTTGGAGAAGCCCTCGTAGTAGAGCTCGACGTCCTGCGCGGACAGTGTCACCGAGTGGAGACGGATGCCGTCCGCGTCGAACGGCTCGGGAGAGGCGTCCGGGACGCCGGGCCACCCGACCCAGGCGCCGTCGTTGGCCTTGAGGATCGACTCGAGCGCCGTGACGAGGCCACCGGGGCTGGCTTTCCAGTGCTCGGTGCCGTCCCGATCGATGACGAGGTCCACGGGGAGGCGGTTGGCGACGACGACGAAGTCGGCTCCCGCTCCGGTCGACGTCTGCCCGGTACCGCTCGTCATCCGCGTGCCCTCGTTTCGAGTCGTCGTGCTCTGCCTACTCCGCGTCCGCCGTCACCTGCGGTTCCGGGCCGATCCCCAGCATGTCGAGGAGCATCCGGCACTCGTCCGCGTCGGCCGAGTACGAGGCCACGACCCGGCGAGCCTGATCGGCGGTCTCGTCGGCGACAGGCTCCAGATCGTCGAGTTCGGGTTCCTTGCTGGCGGCGGCGGATGCCATCGGTGTCCTCCTGGGGTCGGTGGGGGACGAGGGCGCCGGGTGGCGGCGTCGTCCGCGGCCGATTCTACGTCACTGGTCGGCGGCGGCCGACCGACGCAGATTGCGGGTGACCCACTCACCGAACACGATCCCGGCGGCCAACGCCACCGCGATCGCCAACGCCTGGAACATCAGCCCCAGGCCGATGCCCGTCTGATCGCTCGTCAGCGCGGACAGGCCGCGGTACACCGACAGGCCCGGCAGGAACGGGGTGATGCCGGCGATGGTGACGACCAGCGGCGGGACGGTCGCGATACGGGCGAGGATGCCGCCGATCAGGCCCATGAAGCACGCGGCGAGCGCCGACCCGACGACCACGCCCAGGCCGGTGGCGATGACGCCCTGGTAGATGAGCATGCCCATCGATCCGACCCCTGCCGCGAGCCACGTCGCCCGGACGGTCGCGTAGCTGGCCACCGCGAACCCGGCCGCGCCGACCCCGGCCGCGAGCACGGCCACGTGGACGGCGGCGTTCCCGGCGATCGACGGGTCGATCGGGGGAGGGGCGAACCCGAGGCGGGCGAAGGCGGCCAGGGCGATGGTGATGCCGCCCATGACACCACCGGTCATGATCAGCGTCTCGACCCCGCGGCCGGCGGAGGTCACGGGGAAGCCGGTGATGGCGTCTTCGATGGCGCCGACGAGGGTCAGCCCGGCGAGGAGCACGATGATCCCCGCCGCCACGAGCTGTGACGGCTGGATCTCGATGAAGTTGTCGCTCAGGGCCGCGTATCCGGCCAGCGCCCACCCCGCGGCGATGAACCCGCCCACGACCTGTTGGAAGAAGGACGGGAGCCGGTGACGGTCCAGGAACCGGTTGGCGTACATGAGGGCGAACGTCGAGACCATCGAGATGAGCCCCGCCAGCGGGCTGCCGCCGAGCTGGATGACGACCGCGCAGCCGAGCATCGCCCATCCCAGCACGGCGACCCGGAACGAGTGCGGGTGCGGCGAGGCGACGATCTTGTCGACCTCCGCCGTGGCCTGGTCGACGGTGAGCTGGCGGCGCACGATGAGGTCGATCAGCCGCGACACGCGGGTCACCCGCGTCATGTCGACGGTCCGGTAGTTGACCACGCGGATCACCGAGATCGGTGGCCTACCGCGGCGACGGTTGACGCCGATGGTCAGCGACGTGAAGGTGACCTCGACCGTGGCCCCGGGGAGGCCGAAGGCGGCCGCCACCGACTCGGCCTGGGCGACGGTGTCCGCAGCGCCCTCACCGGACGAGAGCAGGATCCCGCCGATCTCGAGGGCGAGGTTGAGCACGTCGGTGACCGCGCCGTCGTCGTCGAGGTCGACCGGCGCCATGGGGGACAGGGGCGGCTCGACCGCCAGATCCATGGTGGATTTGCGCAGATTCAGCCACGCCAGCGGGCGGGTGAACGGTGCGGGTGCGTCGCGGGTCTCCACGGTGCACACCGTAGTCAAGGGCTCCCGGGGTGGGCGGGTTAGGATGTCCCCTGGGCCGGTGGTCACCTCGGGCCCGTGCTGGAGTGGCGCAATTGGTAGCGCACCCGACTTGTAATCGGGCGGTTGCGAGTTCAAGTCTCGTCTCCAGCTCTGTGTCGTATCGCCCCTGTAGGATGCCCTCACCTTCCTTCCCCCACCAGGAGGCGTCTGCTGTGACCGACCAGTGCCCCCGTCGCGTAGCCACCTCGTGGATGGCGGCCGTCGTCGAAGGTGATGTCGAGACCGCGATCGCGCTCTCGGCGCCGTCGATCGTCTACACCACGGGCCAGGTACGCCGGTACGAGGGCCACGAGGGGATCCGCGACATCGCGTCGGACTTCAACCGGCTCGCGGGTTTCCTCACCGTCTCCGTCGAGGGCGAGATCCTCGAGGACGGGGGAGTCGTCGCACTACGCCGGATCGAGCGGTACACGGTGCCCAGCGGGGGAATAGAGATCCGGGGTTGCTCGTTCGTCGAGGTCGAGGACGGGCTCGTCACCCGGTGGGCGGATTACAAGAGCATGGAGTCGATCGACGACGTCTTCGGGTGACGTGGACCCGACGGACGGCCGGGGAGGAGAGGAATGAGCGACGAACAGGCGACGGAAGTCGACGCCGGTCGGGTGGCCAGGGCGTTCCTCGAGGCCGTCTTCGCAGGGGATTTCACGACGGCGTGCGCGCGCAGCAGTCCCGAACTCCTCCTCCGCATCGAGGGGCAGGACACCGTCGAGGGGCATGCGGGCCTGCGCGAGATCATGGACCTGTCCGCCGAGGTGTGCACGGACATCGAGATGCGGATCCATCACGTCCTGGGTGCCGACGAGACGGCGGCCATCAATCGGACGACCCGCGTGACGATCAACGGGAAGCGGCTCACGGTGGAGGTCGGCGCGTTCTTCACGGTGCGTGACGGGCTCGTCTGCGAATGGACCGACTACCAGGACGCGCAGGCGCTGCTCCGGGCGATGGGGCACTGATCGGCCGGAGCAGCGCACCGTTCGCATCACGCCTCGGGGACGAACTCTCCGTAGCCCAGCTCGCGCAGTTCCCGGCGCAGGGTCTCGGCCGCCGCGTCGGATTCCTCCGCCGGGGCGTCGGGGTTCGCCAGCGACAGGTCGAAACCCGACATGTCGTTGGCGGGGAAGACGTGGATGTGGGTGTGGGGTACCTCGAAGCCGGCGATGAGATAGCCGGCCCGCTTCGCCCCGAAGCCGGAGAGCACCGCCTTGCCGACGGCCTGCGCGACCTCGTTGAGACGTGTGAGGAGTCCGGGCTCGAGATCCGTCCATCGATCGACCTCCGCCCGCGGGACGACGAGGGTGTGACCCGGCGCGACCGGTGCGATGGTGAGGAACGCCACCACCTCGGGGTCCTGCCACACGAAACGACCCGGTAGTTCACCGGCGATGATCTTGCTGAAAACCGTCGACATGTCACCAGACTACGGATTCGTGTCAGTGCTTTCCGGTGGATGAGTGGTAACAAGTGATCTAATAGAGTGTCCGCCGTTCGTCGGACGGCATCGGGCCCTCTACTCACGCGAAGGAGCATCGGCATGGTCGAGGCAAGTGTTGCGACTGCAGAGGGCGCGGTGAAGAAGAAGGCCTATCACCACGGTGACCTCCGCAACGCCATCATCCAGGAAGCCATCGCGCGGGCCCGGGTCTCCGGCGAGAGGGCGATCGTCCTCCGCGAGATCGCGCCGCACATCGGTGTGTCCGCGACCGCCGCGTACCGGCACTTCGCCAACCGGCAGCAGCTCGTCGAGGAGGTCGCCTCCCGCGGATTCGCCGAGATGATCGAGCGTGTCGAGGCGGCGGCCGCGCCTGTCGCGGGCGACGAGAGCGGGACCGTCCGCGCGTCCTACCTCGAGCTGCGCCGCGCCGCCCTCGCGGTGGTCGAGTTCTCGATCGAGGAACCGGCGTGGGCGCGGACGATGATGGAGAACCTCGGTTCCTCGGAGATCGTCGCGGCGCACGGTAACGCGATCAACGCGGCGCTCCAGGTCGTCATCGACCGAGGGATCGACGCAGGTGCGTTCCGGGCCGGCACCGTCATGACCGACGAACTGCCCCTGTGGGCGGCGATCGACGGGCTGAGCGCGCAGGCGATGTACGGCATCAGGCCCATGCGTACGCCGGCGGCCGCGCGTGCGGCCTCGCGCACGATCGACCTGTGTCTGACGGACCTCCTCACCGAAGAGGGGCTTCGGGTCCGCGACGAGATGTCGGCGCCCGGCGATATCGCCGCTGGCACGGAGGCGTAGAAGCCCGTTCGTTCCGGGCCCGATCGAGGCGGCGCGGGCGCGACGCTACTGTAGGCGCTGTGCGCATTCTCGTGATCGGTTCCGGTGCCCGTGAGCACGCCCTCCTCGTCGCCCTCGCGGCGGACCCCGCGGTGTCCGAGCTGCACGCCGCGCCCGGGAACCCGGGGATGGTGCAGGCGACGTGTCATGCGGTCCCGGTGACCGATCCCGCCGCGGTGACCGCCCTGGCCCGGAGGATCGGTGCCGACCTCGTCGTGATCGGGCCCGAGGTGCCGTTGGTGGCCGGCGTCGCCGACGTCCTGCGGGAGGCCGACATCCCGGTCTTCGGCCCGTCTGCCGCGGCCGCCCGTATCGAGGGCTCGAAGGCGTTCGCGAAGGACGTGATGGCGGCCGCGGGTGTCCGGACGGCGCGGGCCGAGATCGTGGACTCGCCCGCCGACCTCGACGAGGCGCTCGACCGGTTCGGCCCGACGTGGGTCGTCAAGGACGACGGTCTGGCCGCCGGCAAGGGGGTCGTGGTGACCCCCGATCGCGCGGCCGCCCACGCCCACGCGCTGGCCTGCCTCGACGACGGCCACCCCGTCCTGCTCGAGTCCTTCCTCGACGGGCCCGAGGTCTCCCTGTTCTGCCTCGTCGACGGTGAGACGGTCGTCCCGCTGCTCCCCGCGCAGGACCACAAACGCGTCGGGGAGGGCGACCGCGGACCCAACACCGGCGGCATGGGTGCGTACACGCCCCTGCCGTGGCTGCCGGCGGGGATGGTCGACCGGATCGTCGCCGAGGTCTGCGAGCCGGTCGCCCGTGAGATGGTGGCCCGCGGCTGCGGCTTCTCGGGCCTGCTGTACGCCGGCCTCGCGATCACCGCCGAGGGCCCCGAGGTCGTGGAGTTCAACTGCCGCTTCGGCGATCCGGAGACGCAGGCCGTGCTGGCGCTGCTCGAGTCACCGCTGGGCGAGACGCTCCACGCCGTGGCCACCGGTCGGCTCGCCGAGGTGCCGCCCCTGGTGTGGCGGGACGGTGCCGCCGTGACCGTGGTGCTGGCCGCCGAGCACTACCCGGCGACGCCGCGCCGCGGTGACCTCATCGAGGGCGCGGAGCAGCCGGGTGTGCTGCACGCGGGCACCGCGCGCGATGCGGACGGGCGTCTGGTCTCCGCCGGCGGTCGCGTCCTGTCGGTCGTCGGCACGGGCCCGGATCTGGCCGCGGCGCGCGCCGAGGCCTACCGGATCCTTGACGGCGTCGAGTTGCCCGGTGGTCACTTCCGGCGCGATATCGGACAGGCCGCCGAAGAGGGACGCATCAGCGTCCCGGGCTAGCCGCCGTCGAGCTCCCCGCACGGGTCGCTCCCCGCACGGATCAGCGTGCGTAGAGCTCCATGTGCGGGACCTGCGCCACCAGCCAGGGGCTGAACGCGAACGGCGTGGCGTCGACCGCCGTCCGCACGTCCTCGGGACGGGCCCAGTGGTGGGCGCACACCTCGTCGGCGCGCGGGTCCAGCTCTGCGCGGATGCGGGCGGTGAACACCGGGCAGATCTCGTTCTCGACGATCCCCGAGTCGTCGACGGCCCGGTACCGGAAACCCGGCACCGCCGGCTCGATCGAATCGACCCGGGTGCCGAGTTCCTGCTCGGCCCGCCGCACGATCGCCTCCACCGGATCCTCGCCCGGCCCGGGGTGACCGCAGAATGAGTTGGTCCAGATGCCGGGCCAGGTCCGCTTGCTCAGTGCCCGCCTCGTGAGAAGGACGCGGCCCTCGTCGTCGACGACGTGACACGAGAATGCCAGGTGGAGCGGCGAGTCGGTGGTGTGGACGGTGGCCTTGTCCGCGGTGCCGGTCGGCGTCCCGTCCTCGTCGAGGAGGACGACCATCTCGGGGGCGGCGCCGGGGTGCGGCTCGGACTGGGGTGACATGGCTGCCAGCCTAGGCAGTTCCGCGCGCGGCGGTACCGCCACCGACGGGCGGACGGCCCGCTCGGGGGAGGGCCGCCGGCCCCGGACCGCAGCCCGCCGTCGGCCCCGCGCCTCGGCCCGCCGCCGGCCGCGCGTCTCAGCCCGCGAGGCTGCGGGCGATCACCAGGCGCTGGATCTGGTTGGTGCCCTCGAAGATCTGGGTGATCTTGGCCTCGCGCATGTACCGCTCGACCGGGAACTCACGGGTGTAGCCCACGCCGCCCAGGACCTGCACGGCGTCGGTGGTCACCTTCATCGCGGCGTCGGTGGCGGTGAGCTTGGCGATCGAGGCCTCCCGCGAGTACGGCCGGCCGGCGTCCTTGCGGCGCGCCGCGTCGAGGTACGCCGCCCGGGCCGAGGCCACGGCCGCGGCCATGTCGGCGAGCAGGAACCCCAGGCCCTGGTGGCCGATGATGGTCTTGCCGAACGCCTCGCGCTCGTTCGCGTAGGCCACCGCGTCGTCGAGCGCGCGCTGCGCGATACCCGTGGCCACTGCCGCGATCCCGAGGCGGCCCGAGTCCAGGGCGGAGAACGCGATGCGCAGGCCCTCGCCCTCGGCGCCGATGAGCCGGCCCGCGTCGATGCGGGCGCCCTCGTAGGAGGCCGTGGTGGTGGGCACGCCGTTGAGGCCCATCTTGTCCTCTGGCTTGCCGAAGTGCAGGTTCTCCGTCTCGCGCGGCACGAGCAGACAGGAGATGCCGCGCGAGCCCTCGCCGGTGCGGACGAAGGTGTTGTAGACGTCGGCGATCCCGCCGTGGGTGATCCACGACTTGGTGCCGGTCACCACGTACGCGTCACCGTCCCGCTCGGCGCGGCACCGCAGGGCGGCGGCGTCCGACCCGGCCTGCGGTTCGGACAGCGAGTACGCACCGATCTGCTCGCCGGCGAGCAGGCCGGGCAGCCACTCGGCCTTCTGCTCGTCGGTGCCGGCGGTGGCCAGCGGGAAGCAGGACAGCCCGTGCACGCTCGTGGCCACCGCGACGGCCGCCCACCGGGCGCCGAGCTCCTCGAGGACCTGCAGGTACACCTCGTACGGCTGGTCGCCGCCGCCGAACTCCTCCGGGTAGGGCAGGCCGAGCAGGCCGACCTCGCCGAGCTGGGCGAACAGCCCTTCGGGGTAGGTGTGGTTCCGCTCGTGCTCCGCGGCGATCGGCTCGAGGAGCTTGTCCGCGACCGAGCGCGTCATCTCGAGGAGTTCGTACGCCTCGTCGCTGGGGAGCAGTCGGTCCACGGCCATGGGGGTCCTCCGGGTAGTGCGGGAAAGATACTGGGTCCCATTAGAGTGCACACCCGGATCGCGGGCTTTGTAGCCCCGAAAGCGGGGGTGCCCGTCGGTGGGTGGTGGTGGTGCTCACCCCGCCGACTGGACCAGAATCGCCGTCTATGACCGAGAACACCGCGTCGAACACCGCGTCCACGCCCCTGTCGCCGGAGGAACTGCTGGCGATCTACGACGTCCCCGGCGCGAGCGCCGCGGAGTTCCTGTGCGACCGGCACGACCCGGACGCGGTCGCGTTCACCGTCATCGACCCGGACCTGTCCGGTCGCGACATCACCTACGGCGAGCTGCGCACGGAGAGCGAGAAGGTCGCCGCCGCCCTGGCCGCGCTGGGGGTGTCCGAGGGCGACCGCGTGGCCACGCTCATGTCCAAGTCCGCCGACCTGGTGTTCACGCTCATGGGGATCTGGCGGCTCGGCGCCGTCCACATGCCGCTGTTCACCGCGTTCGCCTGGCCGGCCATCGAGATGCGCATCACCGGCGGCGACGCGAGGGTGATCGTCTCCGACGCCGACCAGCGCGGCAAGCTCGAGTCCACGTCCGTGCCGGTCGTCGTCGCGGGCCTGGCCGACTGCCCCGGCGCCCGCGAGGGGGACCTCGACCTGGCCACCATCGTCGCGGCGCAGGAGCCCGGTCGCCCCGCCGCGGTCACCGGGCCGGACGCCGGCATGGTCATGCTCTTCACCTCCGGTACGACGGGCACCCCGAAGGGGGTCGTCGTGCCGGTGCGCGCGCTGGCCGCGTTCCACCAGTACATCGAGACCGGCCTGGACGTGCGCGCGGACGACGTGTTCTGGAACGGCGCCGATCCCGGCTGGGCGTACGGCCTGTACTACGGCATCCTCGGCCCGCTGGCGGTGGGTCGCCGCAGCCTGCTGCTGCACGCGCGCTACACGCCGGAGCTGGCCTTCGCCGTGCTGCAGTACTACCGCGTCACCAACTTCGCCGCCGCCCCGACCGTGTACCGGACGATGCGCGCCAAGCGCGACATCGCGCCGGCCGACGTGAAGCTCCGCCGCGCCTCGGCCGCCGGCGAGCCGCTCACCCCCGAGGTGATCGAGTGGTCGACCGAGCAGTTCGGGGTCGAGGTGCGCGACCAGTACGGCCAGACCGAGCACGGCATGTTCATCATCAACCCGTGGCACGACTCCCTGCGCGAGGACGTCCGCCCCGGCTCGATGGGCGTGCCCCTACCGGGCTGGTCGTGCACCGTGCTGGCCGCGGACTCCGACGAGCCGGCGCCCGTCGGGGAGCTGGGCCGCGTGGCGATCGACGTGCCCGCCAGCCCGCTCATGTGGTTCACCGGCTACCACGAGGCGCCGGAGAAGACCGCCGAGCGGTTCAGCGCGGACGGCCGCTGGTACTACACCGGTGACGCGGCCAAGCTCGACGCCGACGGCCACTTCTACTTCTCCAGCCGCGACGACGACGTCATCATCATGTCCGGCTACCGCATCGGGCCGTTCGACGTGGAGTCCGTCCTGGCCAAGCACCCGGACGTCCTCGAGTCGGCGGTGATCGGCGTGCCCGACGAGCTGGCCGGTGAGGTGCTCGAGGCCTACGTCGTCCTGCGTGAGGGCGTCGACGGCGGCCCGGAGGCCGAGTCCGCGCTGCAGAAGTGGGTGAAGACCGAGTTCGCGGCCCACGCCTTCCCGAGGAAGGTCCACTTCGTGCGCGAGCTGCCCAAGACCCCGTCGGGCAAGATCCAGCGCTTCCTGCTGCGCAAGGAGCGCTCCGGGCAGGCCTGACGGGGCGCGGACCGGGGTGCGGCGGGCCGGCGCGCGGGGAACTACCCTCAGCCCATGACTCCCGCGGCCTCCGTCCGTTCCTCCGGGTCGGCGGCCCTCGTCGTCGTCGCCCTCATCACGGCGGTCGCGGTGGCCGCCACCGCCGTCGCCACGGCTACCACCGCGACGGCCGCGGCCAACCCGTGATCTCCTCGGTCGCCCCCGACCCCTCGGTGCAGTGCTGTGCCGACGGCGGGTTCCACGTCCACGCCACCTCCGACTACTGGGGTGACGGCGCCGGGCGGCGCCTCGTGCCGCACTTCCGGTCCTTCGACCTGGTGGAGTGGGAGTACGTGGGCGACGAGTTCGCCGCGCCGCCCGCCTGGGCGCCGGCCGGATCGTTGCTGAGGGCCCCCGACGTGCACCTCACCGACGCCGGGCCGGTCATGTTTTACACGACCGGCGGCGCGGCCCTGTGCATCGGCCGCGCCACCGCTCCCGTACCGTACGGCCGGTGGGCGCACGACGCCGCGCCGATCGTCTGCTACGGCGCCGACGAGCCCTACCAGGACCTGGACCCGATGGACCGGCGACGGCACCCCGTCCGGGGCGCGCCCGGCCGATCCGGTGGTGGACCTGCCCGCGCGCCTCACCGCGGTCGCGGACGCGGCGCTCCGACGGGTCGACGACGACGAGGTGCTCGATCTCCCGATCCGGATCGCGTCCACCGGCACCGCGTACACGGGTGAGCTCAGGCCACGGTCACCGGCCCCGACAAGCGACGGACGGCGCTGCCGGTCGTGGTCGGGGGCGGGGACCTGCCCGCCGCGCCGGCGGCGGTCGCCGCCGGGGGAGTGCTCGACCGCACGCTCTCCCTGCGCCCGCCCCGCCCGCTGGCCGCGGGCCGCCACGAGCTGGTGGTGGCGATCGGACCCGCCGGCGGCGCGGCGCAGGAACTGGCGGTGTTCGGGACTCGAGGTGGCCCCGGACGGCTCGCTCTCTCTGGGGTCCGGTGGGCTCGGATCGGTTCCGCTGGGATCCTGAAGGGCCGGACGCGATTTCGACACGAGGAGGCGACATGGTCACAGGCGGGGACGACGGTAACGCCGCGGCGGGCGGCGGGACGGGCGACGTGCCCGGCGGGGCGGGTGACGCACCCGACGGGGTGGCGGACGCGCCCGGCGGGGTGGCGGACGACCGCAGGCTCGTCATGGCGCCGCACCTGCGCGGCCTGGAGCCGGACCCCCACCGCGGGGTCGAGGTCGACCAGAAGTCGCCGGGCGAACTCGACGAGGCCGTACCGCGCGGGGAGTTTATCCGGAGTGTCGTGGGCACGATCGCGGGGCTGGCCGTGGCCGCCCTGGTCTATCTGGTCATGCCGGGCGACCTCGCCCATAACGCCCGCCTCACCGCGGCGGTGGCGGTGCTGCTCGGCATCTGGTGGATGACCGAGTGCATCCCCATCCCGGCGACCGCGCTGGTGCCGCTCATCGCGTTCCCGGTGCTCGGCGACGACATTTCGGTCGACGACGTGGGCGCCCAGTACGGCAACAACATCATCTTCCTGTTCATGGGCGGCTTCCTCATCGCGATCGCCATGCAGCGGTGGAACCTGCACCGGCGGATCGCCCTGCTGACGGTCCGCGCGATGGGCACCCGGTCCACGCGCGTGATCGCCGGGTTCATGATCGCGACCGGGTTCCTGAGCATGTGGGTGTCGAACACCGCGACCGCCGTGATGATGCTGCCGATCGGCGTGTCGGTGCTGATGCTGGCCTCGGAGCTCGGCGGCGGCGACGGCGACGGGAAGACCGCGATGCCGGAGATGGACCCGCAGGAGGATCCGAACTCCGATGCGGTCAAGGAGGCGGTGATCCGGTCGAACTTCGGCACCGCCCTCATGCTCGGCATCGCGTACGCGGCGTCGGTCGGGTCGCTGGCCACCATCATCGGGACCCCGCCCAACACGCTGCTCGCGGGCTACCTCAGCGCGGAGCACGACATCCAGTTGGGCTTCGGCCAGTGGATGCTGGTCGGGCTGCCGCTGGCGCTGGTCATGCTGGTGATCACCTGGCTCCTGCTCACCAAGGTGTTGTTCAAGCCGGAGATCGAGCGGATCCCCGGTGGACGCAAGCTGTTCGACGACGAGCTGCGCAGACTCGGCCCCACGTCGCGGGGCGAGAAGCGCGTCCTGGCCGTCTTCGTGGCGGCCGCCGTGTCGTGGGTGGCCGTCCCGCTGGTGTTCGAGGAGCCGCCCATCTCGGACGCGGGCATCGCGCTCGCGGCCGGCCTGCTGCTGTTCCTGCTGCCCGCCGGTACCGAGCGGGGCGTGCGGTTGCTCACCTGGGACGCCGCGCTGGCTCTGCCCTGGGGTGTCCTGCTGCTGTTCGGCGGCGGCCTGGCGCTGTCCTCGCAGTTCTCCGGCTCGGGGCTCACCGACTGGATCGGCGCTCAGGCCGGGGCGCTCGGGGCATTGCCGGTCGTCCTGCTGGTGGTGGTCGCCGCGACGGGGATCCTCTTCCTCACCGAGCTGACGAGCAACACCGCCACCGCCGCGACGTTCCTGCCGGTGGCCGGCGGCGTCGCCCTGGGGCTGGGCCTGGACCCGATGCTGCTCGCGGTGCCGGTCGCGCTGGCCGCCACGTGCGCGTTCATGCTCCCGGTGGCGACCCCGCCCAACGCGATCGCCTACGGCTCCGGGTACGTGACGATCGGGCAGATGATCCGGGGCGGCCTGTGGCTCAACCTCATCGGGATCGTGCTCATCACGCTGGTCACCATGACGCTGCTGGTGTGGGTGTTCGGGCTGACCGTCTGACCCGGCCCGTCCGCCTCGGCGCGGAGAATTGGGCGGGCGATCAGCCGGGCGCTAGCGTCGGGGCATGCCCGTCGCACGCGAACCCTCCCGCCGCTCGGCCGTCGAACCGTTCCACGTGATGAGCGTCCTCGCGGCCGCGGCCAGGCGCCAGGAGACCCACGGGGACGTGATCTCCCTGTGCGCCGGGCAGCCCTCGACCCCGGCCCCGGCGCCGGTACTGGCCGCGGCACGCCGGGCTCTGGACACCGAGATCCTCGGCTACACCGAGGCCGTGGGCATCCGGCCCCTGCGTGAGGTGATCGCCGCGTATCACCGGCGACGGGACGGGGTGGACGTGAGCGCCGACGACGTCGTCGTCACCACCGGTTCCTCCGGCGGCTTCACCGCGCTCTTCCTCGCCGCGTTCGACCCCGGCGACACCGTGGTCATGGCGCGCCCCGGCTACCCCGCCTACCGCAACACCCTCCAAGCGCTGGGGTGCCGCGTCCACGAGATCGCCTGCGGTGCGGACACGCGGTACCAGCCCTCCGTCGCACGGCTCGAGGCGGTCACCGCCGAGCTCGGCCACGCGCCCGCCGGGCTCGTCGTCGCCAGCCCCGCCAACCCCACCGGCACGATCATCGACGCGGACGAGCTCGCCGCACTGGCCCGGTGGTGCGAGTCCAGCGGCACGCTGCTGATCAGCGACGAGATCTACCACGGCGTCACCTACGGCCGGGAGTGCGCGAGCGCGTGGCGGACCAGCCGCGAGGCGGTGGTCATGGGCTCGGTGTCCAAGTACTTCTCCATGACCGGCTGGCGCATCGGCTGGATGCTGTTGCCCGAGTACCTCCGCGAGCCCGTCGACCGGCTCGTGGGGAACCTGACGATCTGTCCACCCGCCGACGCGCAGTTCGCGGCCGTCGCCGCCTTCACCGACGACTCGACCGCCGAGCTCGACCTCCACGTCCAGCGCTACGCCCGCAACCGCGACCTCGTGCTGCGACGGCTGGGCGAGCTCGGGGTGGGGGAGATCGCCCCGCCCGACGGCGCCTTCTACGCCTACTTCGACGTCTCCCGCTGGACCGACGACTCGGTGGCGTGGTGCGCGCGGATCCTCCACCGCACCGGGGTCGCTCTCACGCCGGGCGTGGACTTCGACACCGTCGACGGCCGCCACACCGTCCGGCTGAGCTTCGCGGGGGCGACCGACGAGATCGCCGAGGCCATGGACCGGCTCGAGGCGGAACTGGCCCGGTAGGCGCCGGCCCGCGGGCGCCACGGGCTTCGAGGACGTGGCGTCCCCGCCGGTGCCCGACGTGGCGTCCCCGCCGGTGGCGCCGGGCCGCTACCGTCAGCGCATGGGTTCCGCCGAGATCATCACCGCCAGCGTCTACACCACCCGGCCGTGGCTGCTGCTGCAGGCGCCGCTGACGGTCGAGCAGGTCTACCTCAACGCCCGCGAGATCCTCGCCGGGTCCACCGGCGGCTCGGTGATCTCCTGATCGGGCTGCGATACTGGAGGACGTGACCGCCCAGAACGCCTCGCCCGCCCGGGCCGCCAAGCCCCGGATCTCCAACGTCCTCGCCTCGCGCTACGCGAGCGTCGACCTGGCCACGCTGTGGTCCGCCGAGCACAAGATCGTGCTGGAGCGCCAGCTGTGGATCGCGGTACTCCGCGCCCAGCGCGACCTGGGGATCGACGTCCCAGACGGCGTGATCGAGGCCTACGAGGCGGTGATCGACCGCGTCGACCTCGCGTCGATCGCCGAACGTGAGCGGGTCACCCGGCACGACGTCAAGGCCCGCATCGAGGAGTTCAACGATCTCGCCGGGCACGAGCACATCCACAAGGGCATGACGAGCCGGGACCTCACCGAGAACGTCGAGCAGCTGCAGGTGGTGCGCTCGCTCGAGCTGGTGCGCGACCGGGGCGTCGCCGCGGCCCGTCGCCTGGCCGAGCACGCCGTGGCCCACCGCGACACGGTCATGGCGGGACGCAGCCACAACGTCGCCGCGCAGGCCACCACCCTCGGTAAGCGCTTCGCCTCCGCCGCCGACGAGCTGCTGGTCGCACTCGAGCGGGTCGAGTCGCTCCTCGAGCGGTATCCGCTGCGCGGCATCAAGGGCCCGATGGGCACCGCTCAGGACATGCTCGACCTCCTCGGCGGGGACGCCGCCAAGATGGCCGAGCTCGAGGGGCGGATCGCCGAGCACCTGGGCTTCGCCCGCACCTTCGACTCGGTCGGGCAGGTCTACCCGCGGTCGCTGGACCACGAGGTCGTCTCCGCGCTCGTGCAGCTCGGGGCGGGCCCGTCCTCGCTGGCGCAGACCATCCGCCTCATGGCCGGTCACGAGCTCGTCACCGAGGGCTTCCAGCCCGGGCAGGTCGGCTCGTCGGCGATGCCGCACAAGATGAACACCCGCTCGTGCGAGCGGGTCAACGGCCTGCAGGTGGTCCTGCGCGGCTACGGCTCCATGGCCGCCGAGCTCGCGGGCGCGCAGTGGAACGAGGGCGACGTGTTCTGCTCGGTGGTCCGTCGCGTCGCGCTGCCGGACGCGTTCTTCGCGCTGGACGGCATGTTCGAGACCTTCCTGACCGTCCTCGACGAGTTCGGCGCCTACCCCGCGGTGATCGACAAGGAGCTGCAGCGCTACCTGCCGTTCCTCGCCACCACCAAGGTGCTCATGGCCGCGGTGCGCGCCGGGGTCGGTCGCGAGCTCGCCCACGAGGCGATCAAGGAGAACGCCGTCGCCGTGGCCCTGGCCATGCGCGAGGAGGGCCGCGAGCCCGACCTCATCGACCGGCTCGCCGCGGACGACCGACTGCCCCTTGACCGCCCGGCGCTGGAGTCGGCGCTGGAGGATCGCGCGGCGTTCGTCGGCGCGGCCGGCGACCAGGTCGATGCCGTGGCCGCACGCGTCGAGGCGCTCGTCGCCCGCCACCCGGAGGCCGCCGGCTACGCGCCGGGCTCAATTCTGTAGACCCCGGGCGGGCCCGTCGCGCGGCTGCTGTCGTCCCTGCTCCCGTGGATCGGGGGCTGCCGCGCTGCGCACGCGGACCGTGCAGCCGCGCTGGGCACGTGGACCGCGCAGCCGCTCCTCGGCATGGCGTCTCACTCTCGCCCCTGTCCGCGTCGTTCACAGCCGCTCCTCGGCATGGCGTCTCGCCTGCCCCGGCGCGCGGGCCAGACGCCATCGTGGCGGGCGGGAGTATTGGCCGCAGGGCAGCCGCTCCTTGGGATGGCGTCTCGCTCGTGGCCCGGTCACCCGAGGCCACCGGCGCGGACCGGGCCCGGCCGTGTTCGCCACCGCGCAGTAACGCTCGGGACCACGGCGGGATAGAGGCTTGTACACGAACGGCGGCGGGCCCTTCCGCGGCCGGCGACAGTGGCCGACTTCAGAAGCGGATGTGAACGAATGAACACCAGGCCCAGTGGTTCCCTCGGCGGAGCGCTCTACGACGCGTTCGGTGCTGTCCAGTCCGGACTCGCCACCGCGAGCTCGGCGATCGGGATCGACCCGGCGGCGTTCATGGAGCAGTTCCACGTGCCCATCGCCTTCTCGCTGATGCCGCTGGGCGTGGGCAGCCTCATCCTGGGTCAGCTCGGCATCTGAGCAGCGCCCGACGATCGCCCTCGGGTCGGTGGGGGCGCGCATTAGTCTGGTCAGCATGCGCGAGACCGTGATCCCTGTCCCCGGCACCTCCGGCCTTCAGGCGAGGCTGCACCACGCCGACGAGCCGAGGGCTCTGTTGGTGCTGGTCCACGGCTTCGGCGAACACTCCGGCCGTTACGGGCGGACCATCCGGTTCCTCGCCGATCGCGGGATCACGGTCGCGGCGTACGACCTGCGCGGTCACGGCACGGCTCCCGGTCCGCGGGCCCGGGTCGACATGGAGACGCATATCCGCGACAACCTGGCGGTCCGGGACGCGGTGCTCGAATGGGCCCGGTCGGACGAGGGCGGCGGCGCCGAGGCCCTGCCCAGGCTTCTGATGGGGCACTCGATGGGCGGGTTGATAGCCGGCGAGTCGGCGCTCCGGCGGCCGTGGGATCTCAAGGGCCTCGTCCTGTCATCGCCGGGTCTCGTCGTGGGCGAGGGCACCCCCGCGCCACTGCGGGCGCTCGCGCCGGTCATCGCGCGGCTCCTACCCTTCCTGCCGGTGGAGAAACTCGATCCGCGCGAGATCTCCCGCGTGCCCGAGTACGTGGAGGACTACTCCTCCGACCCGCTTGTCCACCACAAGGGCGTGCCCGCGGTGTCGGCGGGCACGATGCTCGCTGGCGGCCTGAAGCTCATCGAGCGGTCCCGCGCGCTGCGTCTGCCGACCCTCGTGCTCAACGGTTCCGCCGATACCATCACTTCCCCTACGGGGTCGCGCCGGTTCGCGCAGGTCGCCGGCACGGACCACGACCCGCGCCCGGAGATCACCTACCGGGAGATCGAGGGCGGGCTGCACGAGTTGTTCAACGACCTCTGCGCGGACGAGGCGTACGAGGCGCTGGGGGAGTGGCTCGACGCGCGGCTGGGCTGAGTCTCCGCGCGGGGCCGGCCGGCACGACGCACCGCCTCGCCGGTGATCGGCGTCCGGCTACGCTGGCCGACATGCGACCCGATCTCTCCTCCTACCGCCACCTCGTCTCCGGGAAGGTCCGCGAGCTGTACGAGATCGACGACGAGACGCTGCTCATGGTGGCCACCGACAGGATCTCGGCGTACGACCACGTGCTCGGGACGCCCATCCCCGACAAGGGCCGGGTGCTCACCGCGATGAGCGCGTTCTTCTTCGACGCGGTCGACGTGCCCAATCACCTGGCGGGACCACTGGACGACGAGCGCATCCCGACCGAGGTGTTGGGGCGAGCGATGGTGGTGCGTCGGCTCGAGATGGTCCAGGCGGAGTGCGTGGCCCGCGGTTATCTGACCGGGTCGGGGATGACCGAGTACCGCGAGTCGGGCACGGTGTGTGGCATCGAGCTGCCCGGCGGCCTGGTCGAGGCGAGCAAGCTGCCCGAGCCGATCTTCACCCCGGCCACCAAGGCGGCGGTGGGCGACCATGACGAGAACATCTCGTTCGACCAGCTCGCCCGCATCGTCGGCGCGGAGCTCGCCGAGCGGTTGCGGTCCACCACTCTCGACATCTACTCGCGGGCCGCGGAGATCGCCGCCGACCGTGGCGTGCTGCTGGCGGACACGAAGTTCGAGTTCGGGCTGGCCGACGGCGAGCTGATCCTCGCCGACGAGGTGCTCACCCCGGACTCGTCCCGGTACTGGCCGGCCGACGACTACTCGCCGGGCCGCGTGCAGCCGAGCTTCGACAAGCAGTTCGTACGCAACTGGCTGACCGGGCCCGAGGCGGGTTGGAACCCCGGCGCCGACACTCCGCCGCCGGTGCTCCCCGACGAGGTGGTGGCCGCCACGCGCGATCGGTACATCGAGGCCTATGAGCGGATCTCCGGCCTGTCGTTCGCGGACTGGATCGGCGGTGACGACGCGTGAGCGCCTTCGACGCCACCTCGCGGACCTCCGCGCCCACGCCGCCGGTGGCCGAGCGTCGCCCGCACCGGCGCGAGCACCACGGCCGCGTCTTCGTCGATGACTACGAGTGGCTGCGCGACAAGGACGCCCCGGAGACGCGCGAGTACCTGGAGGCGGAGAACGCCTACACCGACGCCATGACCGCCGACCTCAAGCCGCTGGAGGACGAGGTCTACGAGGAGATCCGCTCGCGCGTGAAGGAGACCGACATGTCGGTCCCCGTGCGCTCCGGCGGCTGGTGGTACTTCTCGCGTACGGAGGAGGGCCGGTCGTACGCGAAGCACTGCCGCGTCCCGGTCCCGCAGCAGTACGTCGACGACCCCGCGGATCCCGCCGGGTGGGCGCCGCCGGAGGTCTCCCCGGACGTGGAGCTGCCCGGCGAGCAACTGCTCATGGACGGCAACGCCGAGGCCGAGGGGCACGAGTACTTCGCGCTCGGCGCCTTCTCGGTCAGTCAGGACGGCACGATGCTGGCGTGGGCCACCGACACCGAGGGCGACGAGCGCTACACGCTGCGTTTCCGCTCGCTGGACCCCGAGGTCACCGCGCCGGACGAGGAGGTCTCCGGCATCGCGGCGGGCGTGACCTGGTCCCGCGACGGCCGGTACGTGTTCTACGTGACCGTCGACGACGCGTGGCGACCGGACACCGTCTGGCGTCACCGTCTCGGGACGACGAGGGACGACGACGACAAGGTGTTCCACGAGCCCGACGAGTCCTACTGGATCGGGGTGGGCGAGACACGCAGCGAAAAGTACCTGCAGATAGCGGCGGGTTCCAAGATCACGACCGAGGTGTGGTGCCTGGACTCGAGCGATCCCGCGGGTGAGTTCTGGTGTGTCCGGCCGCGCGAGGAGGGCGTCGAGTACGACGTCGAGCACGCGGTGATCGGCGGCGAGGACCGCTTCATCATCACGCACAACGACGGCGCCCCGAACTACGTGGTGGCCGAGGCGCCCGCCGGCCCGATCGAGGGTCCGCTGCGGGACCTGCGCACGCTCGTCGAGCACCGCGACGACGTCCGCGTCGAGGGTGTGGACGCCTTCGCCCGGGTGCTGGTGCTGGGCTACCGCGAGGGGGCGCTGCCGCGCTTCGCGCTCATGCCGATCGACCCGGACTCCACGGCGGGGACCGGTGAGTACACGCGCTTCGAGCCCGTCGAGTTCGACGAGGAGCTGTTCACCTCCGGTCCCGGATCGAACCCGGAGTGGAACTCGCCGGTCCTGCGGTTCGGTTACGGCTCGTTCGTCACGCCGGGGCGGGTCTACTCGCTCGACCTGGCCACCGGTGAGCGCACGCTGCTGCGCGAGCAGGAGGTCCTCGGCGGCTACGACCCGAGCGGCTACGTGCAGCGTCGGGACTGGGCCACCGCCGGAGACGGCACGCGCGTGCCGATCTCGCTCGTGATGTCGAACGACACGGCCGCCCGCGTCGACTCCGGCGAGCAGGTGCCGACCCTGCTGTACGGCTACGGCTCGTACGAGTCCAGCATCGATCCCGCGTTCTCGGTGGCCAGGCTGTCGTTGCTCGACCGGGGGATGGCCTACGCCGTGGCGCACGTGCGCGGCGGCGGCGAGTTGGGCCGGCTCTGGTACGAGAACGGCAAGACTCTGACCAAGCGCAACACCTTCACCGACTTCGTGGACTGCGCGCGCCACCTGATCGACTCGGGGCTCACCGCGCCGGACCGGCTGGTCGCCGAGGGCGGCAGCGCCGGCGGATTGCTCATGGGGGCGGTCGCCAACCTCGCCCCCGAGTTGTTCGCGGGGATCCAGGCCGTGGTGCCGTTCGTCGATCCGCTCACCTCGATCCTCATGCCGGAGCTGCCGCTCACGGTGATCGAGTGGGACGAGTGGGGCGATCCGTTGCACTCGGAGGAGGTCTACGACTACATGGCCTCCTACGCCCCGTACGAGAACATCGAGGCCAAGGACTATCCGGCCATCCTCGCGGTGACTTCGCTCAACGACACCCGGGTGCTGTACGTCGAGCCGGCCAAGTGGGTGGCCAGGCTGCGCGCGGTGGCGCCGTCGGCCAATTCCGCCGACAGGCCCGTGCTGCTGCGCTGCGAGATGAGCGCCGGGCACGGCGGCGTGTCGGGCCGCTACGAGAGGTGGCGGCAGACGGCGTTCGAGTACGCGTGGACCGTCCGCACCGCCGGCGCCGGCTAAGCCCACCCGCCAGAATCCGCTACTCCCGCTCCGGATCCGCTACTCCCGCATGAGTAGCGGATTCCGAGCGGGAGTAGCGGATTTCGGGGTGGTAGGGCGCTCGCCGGCGGGGTGGCGGGGGCGCGCCCGGGCTCAGGCCGGGTCGTCGGCGGAGTCCATCGCGCGGCTCATCGCGGCCGCGGGAATCACCGCCCCGGCGAGGAAGGTGATGATGCCGAGACCGCCCATCAGGTAGGCGAGACGGTGGCCGTCGCCGATCTCGAAGCTCGAGCCGAAGATCAGCACCATCGAGATCACGAACAGTCCGCCGGTGACCAGGGAGAGCGCCCGCGAGCGCGCCTGCAGGAGAGTCGCCATCTCGAACTCGTCCAGGTAGCGGGCGGGGGCGGTGTCCTTAGAGTCGATGCTGACGCGCAGCATCGTCCAGACCACGCAGATCACCACGGTCATGGGGAGCCAGGCCAGGATGATCGGGAACCAGAAGTAGCCCGCCACCGCGATCGCGGCCATGATCGCCAGGCTCGCCCAGTTCAGGCGGACGAGCAGTCGCCTGCGGGCGGGGGTCCGCCACGACGGGAGGCTGCCCTCCGTCCGGGCCTGCATCTTCTCGAACCGGTACTCGGAACGGCTGAGGGTGTCGACGCGGTGCGTGGTCATGAGCGGTCCTCTCGGGTGGGGCGGTAGATCTCGGCGGACATCGGTTGGAACTCCTCGCGGGAGAACACGGCCTCGACCGGCAGGTCGAACACCGCGCAGATCCGGAAGGCCAGATCCAGGCTGGGGTAGTGGTCGCCGCGTTCGAGCGCGCCCACCGTCTGGGGGTTGACCTCGATCCGCTCCGCCAGCGCCGCCCTGCTCAGGCGGTGCTCGGCGCGCAGGACGGCGATCCGGTTGAAGATCGGGAGCTTTTCTCCTCGACGCACTGGGCTCATGCACCTAAGTGTTGGGAAAACCCAACAAATTGTCAATAGAGAGTTCCGAGTAGGCTGGGTCACATGAGCAATGGCAGCGTCCACGACATCTCGTTCACCACCATCGACGGCAAGCAGGCCAGCATGGCCGACTACGCGGGCCACGCCGTCCTCGTGGTCAACGTCGCCAGCGAGTGCGGTCTGACCCCGCAGTACGAGGGCCTGCAGGAGCTCGCGGACGACTTCCGCGACCGCGGGCTGTTCGTGATCGGCTTCCCGTGCAACCAGTTCATGGGACAGGAGCCGGGGGACGAGGACGCCATCAAGGAGTTCACGTCCGGCAAGTACGGGATCACCTTCCCGCTCGCGGCCAAGGTCGACGTCAACGGCCCCGACCGTCACCCGCTCTACGCCGAACTGACCAAGGTCGCCGACGCGGACGGCGAGGCCGGCGACGTGCAGTGGAACTTCGAGAAGTTCCTGATCTCCCCCGAGGGCGAGGTCGTCGGCCGGTTCCGCCCCAAGGTCGAGCCCGGGGCCCCCGAACTGGTGGAGGCGCTCGAGGAGACACTCCCGATCTGACGGGCTGAGCAGGCCCGACGGGGCCCGGCCATCAGACGTCCACCTCGTCGTCGTCGTCATGTCACCCCGGTCTGCCACCATGCGGCCATGACCCCGCGCCTCATCGTCTCCCTCTCGGGTCTGCGCGACACCAGCCTCGACCACGCAGTCGACCTCGTCGGCGACCTCGAGCGCAGGTCCGTTCCCGTCTCCCTCCTCGTCGCCCCGCGACGGGGTCGCGAGTACGCACTCGCTGCCGACCACGGCACCCAGGACTGGCTACGGCACCGCCGCAGGCAGGGCGACGCGATCGTGCTGGGCGGCTACGACGACGCGGCGACCAGGCCACGCCGACCCGAGTTCGCGTCCATCGGCCCCGCCGAGGCCACCGTGCGTCTCACCGCCGCCGACCGGCTCATGGCCGACATGGGCCTGCGCACCCGGATCTTCGCGCCGCCGCGCTGGAACGCCTCGCCGGGCTGCCTCAAGGCCCTGCCCGACGTCGGGTTCCGGCTGTGCGCCGCCCTCACGGGGATCCACGACGTCGTCCGCGGCACGACCGAGCGCGGCCGCGCCCTGTCGATCGGAGAGGGGTTCGTCGCCGACGCCTGGTGGTGCCGGGCGCTCGTCGCCGCCGCCGGACGCACCGCCGCAGCGGACGGGCTCGTCAGGCTCAACGTCTCCGCCAAGCAGCTCTCCCGCACGGCACCGCGGGCGGCGCTGCTCGACGCCGTGGACCTCGTCACGGGCGAGTACGGAGCGCGGGTCGCGCGCTACGAGTGGTCACCCACCGCGCTGGTGGGCGCCGCCTGAGCTTCGGCCGCGGCGCCGGCTGCGGGTAGGATCGACGGGTGAGTCCCGGCAGGTCCGGGCCCGCCCCGCGAAACCGCCCCGAACGAGGAGTTCCCACGTGGCCCGAGTCGTCGTCGAAGTCATGCCCAAGGCCGAGATCCTCGATCCGCAGGGTCAGGCCATCCACCGCGCCCTCGGCCGTCTCGGCCACGACGGCGTCACCGACGTCCGGCAGGGCAAGAGGTTCGAGCTCGAGGTCTCCGACTCGGTCACCGACGCCGAGCTCGAGGAGATCGCCTCGTCGCTGCTCGCCAACACGGTGATCGAGGACTGGAAGGTCGTCCGCGTCGACACCGCGGGGGTCGCCTCGTGAGCGCGCGGATCGGCGTCATCACCTTCCCCGGCACGCTCGACGACATCGACGCCTCCCGCGCCGTCACCCGCGCCGGCGGCGAGGCCGTCTCGCTGTGGCACGACGACGCCGACCTCAAGGGCGTCGACGCGGTGGTCGTACCCGGCGGCTTCTCGTACGGGGACTACCTGCGCTGCGGCGCCATCGCCTCCATGGCCCCCGTCATGGGTGAGGTCATCACCGCCGCCCGCGGTGGGATGCCCGTGCTGGGCATCTGCAACGGCTTCCAGATCCTCTGCGAGGCGGGCCTGCTGCCCGGCGCCATGGGCCGCAACCGCGACATGCACTTCATCTGCCGCGACGAGTGGCTGCGCGTCGAGAACGCCGACACCGCCTGGACCTCGCGTTTCGAGAAGGGGGCGGAGATCCTCATCCCGCTCAAGTCCGGCGAGGGCCGCTACATGGCCACCGCCGAGACGATCGAGGAGCTCGAGGGCGAGGGGCGCGTCGTGTTCCGCTTCGCCAGCGACGCCCCCAACGGCTCCACCAACCACATCGCCGGCATCACCTCGGAGAACGGCCGCGTCGTGGGTCTCATGCCGCACCCCGAGCACGCCATCGACCCGCTCACCGGCCCGTCCGACGACGGCCTCGGCCTGTTCCTGTCCGCGCTCGACGCGGTCGTCAAGGTCTAGTCGGGGGCCGCCGAACCGCTGTTGACGCCGCGCCGAGGGCAGAACGAAGGGCCCGCTGGGATCGCTCCCGGCGGGCCCTTCGGTGTTGCGGTGTGGATCAGTCGGCCAGACCGAGGGTGCTGCCGAGGTCGCCGCCGAGGCCGGCGACCAGGCCCAGCAGAAGGCGGGGCAGGGTGGCAACCAGGCCGGCAACCGTATCGATGGCAGACGAGCCGGTAAGCCCACCGTTGGCGAGGCTGCCACCGAACACCTCGATGCTCAGGGGGGCGGTTTCGCGGGCGATCGAACCGGTGAGGTCCATGGGGGACTCCTTGATGTAGGCGCCCCGGGGGGAGTGGGGCGAGTGCCGGCGACCCGGGTGATCGCGCGTGCGTGATGATTGTGCACGGGCGACCGGAATCGCGCTCAGGTTTCGATAAGCCAGTGGTGCACATCACTTCGAACCTAAACGTGCTGGTGAGCGCAGTGTTAGGGTTTAGTCCGCCCGGTGCGCGGGCGGCGAATCGGAGAAACTCTGGAAAAGTCTTCTCTCCCACGCCGAGTGACGTCGACCTGCGCGCGGGTGCGTTGGCGCCGGCGGGGCACACTCGTGGCGAGCGGGATCCCGATTGTGGTCGTAGTCATCGTGCGAATCCGGGGGTGTCGCCGACATGGTTACGACCATCGCCTGCGTGGTTACGACCATTCGAAGGTGTCGCCGCGAAGGGATGACAGCGCGAGCATCGCAGCGAGCGGCCGACTACCTGCGCGGCCGCCGCACTCGGTGGCTGTCACGGCACCGGCACCTACCTCGAGGTCCGGCCCCGCAGGGCTCGGGATGCGGTAGAACCGTGGAATGAGCGAATCCAGCATGCAGCCCGCGTCTTCGTCCGACAAGGCCGATCGCCCGTTCGACATCGTCCTCTACGGTGCTACCGGGTTCACGGGGGGATTGGTGGCCGAGTACCTGATGCGGAACCTGCCCGAGGGCGGCTCGTGGGCCGTGGCCGGTCGCAACCGGACCAAGCTGGACGCCCTCGTCACCCGCCTGGCGTCCGAGATGCCGGACGTCCCCGCCCCGGGCGTGGTGGTCGCGGACACGGAGGATGCGCGGTCGCTGGTCGAGATGGCGTTGTCGGCCCGCGTTGTCATCACCACCGTCGGTCCCTACCTCGAACACGGCGAGCCGCTGGTGGCCGCGTGCGCCGAGGTCGGCACCGACTACGTGGACCTGACCGGCGAGCCCGAGTTCGTCGACCGCATGTACCTCGAGCACCACGACGCGGCCGTCGCCTCCGGGGCCCGGATCGTCCACGCCTGCGGCTTCGACTCGATCCCGCACGACCTGGGCGTGTTCTACACCATGAAGCACGTGCCCGAAGGCGTGCCCGCGGTCGTCTACGGGGCGGTCCACGCGGACGCCCGGTTCTCGGGCGGGACGTTCCACTCGGCGATCGGCCAGTTCGCCCGACTGCGCGAGGCGGCGAAGACTGCCGCGCGGCGGCGGCAGAAGGAGGGGCGCGTGGCCGGCCGGCGGATCAAGTCGGTCACGGGTAAGCCGCACCACGACAGCGTGCTGGGCCGCTGGCTCGTACCGCTGCCGACCATCGACCCGCAGGTCATCCTGCGCTCGGCCGCCGCACTGGACAACTACGGCCCCGACTTCACCTACTCGCACTACGCCTCGGTCGGCTCGCCCGTCACCGCCGTCGCCGGGATGGTCGGCGTGGGCGCGCTCGCGGTGGGGTCCCAGGTCGGCCCGATCCGGTCGCAGATCCTCAAGCGGATCGACCGCGGGGCCGGACCCAGCGAATCCCGCCGGGCCCGCTCGTCGTTCGACGTCACCTTCGTCGCCCTGGCCGGCGGTCGGCGGGTCGTCACCCGCGTCGCGGGCGGGGACCCGGGTTACACCGAGACGTCCATGATGCTGGCCGAGTCGGCGCTGTGCCTGGCGTTCGACGACCTGCCCGCGCTCTCCGGTCAGCTCACCACCGCCCAGGCGATGGGCGACGCGCTCCTCGAGCGGGTGCAGCGTGGCGGCCTGACGTTCGAGGTCCTGTTCACCTAGTCGGATGTCGCGCCGGTCACGGGGCACGGGAGCGGATTCGCCCGCCGATGGGCTCCGACTAGACTCGGCCCCGTGACCTCTCACGTGGACTCCATCTCGCACGCCTCCTCCACCCCCGAGCTCGCCCAGCCGTGGGCCGAACTCGGACTCAAGGAGGACGAGTACGCCCGCATCCGCGAGATCCTGGGGCGCCGCCCCACGGACGCCGAGCTGGCCATGTACTCCGTCATGTGGTCGGAGCACTGCTCCTACAAGTCGTCCAAGGTGCACCTGAAGTACTTCGGTGAGACCACCACCGACGAGATGCGGTCTACCATGCTCGCCGGCATCGGCGAGAACGCCGGCGTCGTCGACATCGGCGACGGCTGGGCCGTGACCTTCAAGGTGGAGTCGCACAACCACCCCTCGTACATCGAGCCCTACCAGGGTGCCGCGACCGGCGTCGGCGGGATCGTCCGCGACATCATGGCGATGGGCGCGCGGCCCGTGGCCGTGATGGACCAGCTGCGCTTCGGCCCCGCGGACGCCGACGACACGCACCGGGTGCTGCCCGGCGTCGTGGCCGGCGTGGGCGGCTACGGCAACTGCCTGGGCCTGCCCAACATCGGTGGCGAGACGGTGTTCGACGAGTCCTACGCCGGCAACCCGCTGGTCAACGCCCTGTGCGCTGGCGTCATGCGGGTGGAGGACCTCCACCTGGCGTTCGCGTCGGGCACGGGCAACCGCATCATCCTGTTCGGCGCCCGCACGGGCCTCGACGGGATCGGCGGCGTGTCGGTCCTGGCGTCGGAGACCTTCGACGTGGGCGAGGACGGCGCGCCCGTGAAGCCGCGCAAGCTGCCCAGCGTGCAGGTGGGTGACCCGTTCACGGAGAAGGTGCTCATCGAGTGCTGCCTCGAGCTGTACCGCGAGGAGCTGGTGGTGGGTATCCAGGACCTCGGTGGCGCCGGCCTGGCGTGCGCGACCTCCGAGCTGGCCGCGGCCGGTGACGGCGGCATGCACATCGTGCTGGACAACGTCCCGCTGCGCGCGGAGGGCATGAGCGCCGCGGAGATCCTGTCCTCCGAGTCGCAGGAGCGCATGTGCGCCGTGGTGGCCCCGGAGAACGTCGACGCGTTCATGGAGGTGTGCCGCCGCTGGGACGTGCTGGCCGCCGACATCGGCGAGGTCACCGACGGTGACCGGCTCACCATCGAGTTCCGCGGCGAGATCGTGGTGGACGCCCCGCCGGAGTCGCTGGCCGACGAGGGGCCGGTCTACGAGCGCCCCGTCGAGCGCCCGGCCGACCAGGGCGCCCTGCAGGCCGACACCACCGCCGGCCTGACCCGCCCGGCCACCGGTGACGAACTGCGGCAGACGCTGCTGGACATGATCTCCAGCCCCGCCCTGTGCTCGCGCAAGTTCATCACCGAGCAGTACGACCGCTACGTGCGCGGCAACACGATCCTCGCGGAGTATGCCGACGGCGGCGTCCTGCGCATCGACGAGGAGTCCGGCCGCGGCATCGCCCTGTCGACCGACGCGTCGGGCCGCTACACCCGGCTCGACCCGTACACGGGCGCCCGGCTCGCCCTGGCGGAGGCCTACCGCAACGTCGCCGTCACCGGCGCCACCCCGGTCGCGGTGACCAACTGCCTCAACTTCGGCTCGCCCGAGGACCCGGGCGTGATGTGGCAGTTCCGCGAGGCCGTCCACGGGCTCGCCGACGGCTGCGCGGAGCTGGGGATCCCCGTCACCGGCGGCAACGTGTCCTTCTACAACCAGACCGGCACCACGCCGATCCTGCCGACGCCCGTCGTCGGTGTGCTCGGCGTGATCGACGACGTCGCGCGCCGCACGCCCACCGCGTTCGGCGACACCCCCGGAGAGAGCATCTACCTGCTGGGCGAGACCCGCGACGAGTTCGACGGCTCCGTCTGGGCCCAGGTCGCCCACGACCACCTCGGCGGGACGCCCCCGACCGTGGACCTGACGTGGGAGGCCACGCTCGCCCGCATCATGGCGACCTGCTCCAAGGACGGCCTGATCACCGGCGCCCACGACCTGTCCGAGGGAGGCCTCGCCCAAGCGGTGGTCGAGTCGGCGCTGGCGGGGGAGTGCGGCATGCGCATCGTGCTGCCGGAGGACGCGGACCCGTTCGTGTGGCTGTTCTCCGAGTCCTCTGGCCGCGTCATCGTCTCGGTGCCGCGCGGCGAGGAGATCCGCTTCCAGCAGATGCTCACCGCCCAGAGCATCCCGCACGCCCGCATCGGCGTGACGGACCCGGATCCGAGCACGTTCGAGGTGCAGGGACAGTTCACGCTCACGATCGACGAGCTGCGCGACGCACACGAGGGGACGCTGCCGGCGCTGTTCGGCGTCGACCCCGTCTGACGGTCACCGTCGACGGCCGTGCCGGGGGCAGCCGAAAAAGCGCATGCGTGATCTGCGGAGACGCGAACGGGTGCTGGCCGTGGTGCTCGCCGGCACGGCCGGGTTCGTCGACGCGGTCGGGTTCCTCGTCGTGGGCGGCTACTTCGTGTCGTTCATGAGCGGCAACTCCACCCGCATGGTCGTCTCCCTCGCGGACGGTGACCTCGGCGCCGCCGGCATCGCGGCCGTCGTGCTGGTGTCGTTCTTCACCGGAGCGGTGGTCGGCGCGGTCGTCACGCGCCGCCGCAACCTCGACGACCGGCCGGCAGTCCTCACCCTCGTCGCGGTGCTGCTGGTGGCCGCGCTCGCGGCGCAGCGGCTCACCACCGTCGAGGTCCTCGCGGTGCCGCTGTCGGTGGCGGTCGCGGCCACGGCGATGGGTGCCATGAACTCGGTGTTCCACTCCGGCGGCGAGGTCTCGCTGGGCGTGACCTACATGACGGGCGCGGTGGTCAAGTCCGCCCACCGCCTGGTCGACGCGCTGGCCGGCGGCTCGTGGGCGCCGTACCGCCAGCAGGTGGCGCTGTGGTCGGCGCTCGTGCTGGGCGGCGTGGCGGGGGCCCTGCTGCACGTGGTCATGGGGGCCGATGCGTTGGCCCTGGCCGCGGCGGTCGTGATCGGCGCCGTGATAGTGACGGTCCGGCTGCGGGCCCGGGACCTCCGAACGCCCTGACGGCCCGTCAGGGCGTCCGGGCTCAGCGCCCTCCTCGTCGTCGTGCCCTCAGGTAGGCCTCCCGCGCGGCGAGGCCACGGACCACCTCGTCGAGCATCGGACGCACGAACCGCGCCTTGTGGGCGGCGTCGGAGGCCGCCGCGGCGGCCAGGTTGAGCGCGGAGAACACCGCCAGCATCAGCGACACCCGCAGCAGGGTGACGCTCACCGGGAGCCCGAACAGCAGCCCGCCCGTGTCGTTGAGAGGGCGCAACGTCCACCGCGTCTCCGTGACGTCGGGCACCGCGATCCAGCCGAGCGTGAGGAAGAAGAAGAACACGAGCGTGGCGAACAGCGCCGCCTGGATGAGGGTCGCCACGACCGGCACCATCACGAGGTTGACCCGCTCGCCGCGGCGCAGCGGGTGCTCGGGTCCGCGGTCCCGGAGCTCGTGGAGGATGTCGTCGCGCGTCGAGATGCCGACCAGCAGGACGGTGAGGGCCACGACGACGCCCAGCACGGCGAAGGTGCGCGGCCAGGACAGTTCCACCATCACCTGCCAGATCTCCACGCTGAAGAACAGGAACAGCACCGCCAGCATGAGGATCGGCAGCACGCGCGCGACCATCGGCCCCATCGTCGTCAGTTCGCGGCGCACGCGGCGCGCCGACCACCGCACGAGCGACCCGAGTCCGGTGTAGGTCCCGACGAGCACCGCGGCCGCGGCGAGGAGGGTGGTGCGGTGGGTGGGGCCGTCGTGCGGGTCGAACGCGACGTGGGGGACGACGACGAGGGCGATCAGCGACACCAGACCGAGGGCGGAGCCGATCGCCGGGCGGGCGCGTCGGGCCGTCTTCGATACCAGCCACCCCACGAGCGGGGCGATCGCCGCGAGCGCGATCGCGAGCAGGAGCAGCTGGACGATCGGCTCGGGGGCGGCGAGCAGATCGGGATCCGAGTCCGGGCCGACCCGCTCGAGTAGGGCGGTCGTGTAGTCGTTCGACCGGTCGGCGGCCGCGAGGCCGGTCCCGGCGACGGCGAGCGCGGCGCTGACGCCGGCGGACCGGGACAGGAGCTCGCGGCGTCGGGTCGAGGGGGCGATCATGAGCGGCAGGCCCAGGGCGCGCAGGTGGTCCTCGTGTGCGGGCAGGCTGCTCGCGGGGGTCGGATCGGGCGTGGGCACGGCGATATTCTCGCAGCGATCCGCGGTCCGGCGGGGCGTACCGGACGCTATCGTCGAGCCATGTCCACCAGCGAGCGCACGGCGTCGGCTGCCGACGGCGACGCCGCCCCCGCGGCATCGCCCGCCGCCCCGCCCGCGTCCCCGGCCGCGCCGGTTCCCGCCGGGCCGCCCGTCTACGTCAGCCCGCCGTCGAAGGTCCGCGACGACACGGTGCGACCGCCGCTGCCCGGGACCGTGATCGACACCGTGTTCTTCGCCCTGGCCACGGTCGCGGCGGCGTGGCTGGGCTGGCGGCTCCTGGACGACGTGTGGCACCACGCGTGGTGGCACCTGTTCCTGCTCGTCCCGTTCTGGGCGCTGGTGGCCTATCTCGTCCTGCCGCGGCTGCAGACGCTCATCACGTCGGTGTACGTGCCCGGCTACTTCATCGCGCGCACCCGCACCTCCGACGGCCTGCTGGGGGATCCGGTGAACCTCGCGGTGGACGGCACGGCGCGGCAGATCCACGAGGCGATGACCGCGTGCGGCTGGGTGCTGGCCGACGACGTCACGGTTCGCTCGTCGTGGGGCATTGTCCTGTCGTCGGTGCTGCGACGGTCGTACCCGTCCGCGCCGGTGAGCCCCCTCACGCTCTTCGGCCGGCGACAGTGCCTGGCCTACCAGCAGGAGATCGAGGGCAACGCCTCCCGACGGCACCACGTCCGGTTCTGGCGCTGCCCCGACGGCTGGCTCCTGCCGGGCGGCCACCGGGTGCAGTGGCTGGGCGCCGGCACGTACGACCGCGCGGTGGGCCTGTCGCTGTTCACGCTGCAGGTCACCCACAAGATCGACGCGGACATCGACGTCGAGCGGGACTACATCGTCGACTCGATCCGCTACCACGTGCCCGAGGCGGGGGTGCGGGTGCTGGAGAACTTCTCGGCCGGCTACCACTCCCGCAACGGCGGCGGTGACGCGATCCGTACCGACGGCGATCTGCCGGTCGTGGATCTGCGCGCCGTGCCCGTGTCCGAGGTGTCGGCGGCGGAGCTGCCGCCCGGGGTGGTCCGGGCGGCGCGCGGGTACGACGACCCCCGGGCGGAGGGCGGGATCGCGTCGGGCGACCCGGACCGCCCGGCCGACGACGCGGCCCCCGACCCCGGGCACCTGCCGCGCCCCGCCGCGCTGACGGCGGGATGCGCGCTGGTCGCGGTGACCGTGCTCGTCCTGACCGTGCTGGCGCTGCGCGACGTGCTGGGTGGGGCCGACCTCGAGGAGTTCGCCGGCCTGGACGAGTCCGAGGTCGTGCCGGCCGTCATGGCGCTCGCGGTGTTCATCGGCGCCGTGTACGGGGCGATGGCCGTCCTCGCGCTGCTCACGTGGCTGGGATACGCGCGGCCGCGAGTGTGGCTGCTGGCGATGACGGTGGTGAGCACGATCTCCACCGAGTACGGGCGCCTGACCACCGACGCCGAACAGGACACCTTCCTCGGCGGATATCCTGTCCTCGCCGTGAACGTCCTCATCCTGTTGTTGCTCACCAGCCGTCCCGCGCGCACGTGGAGCCGGCGCACCGCGCAGGAGCGGCGTGCGCGCCGGCGGGCCCTGCCGGTCGGCGCGGGGGCCCCGGCGTGAGCCGCGTCCCCGACGCCGCGGCGGTGCGGGCGGCCGTCGAGGCGGTGGCCCCCTGGCTCGACGACGACGAGACGAACGCCAGACCGGGTCGGTCGGCCCTCGCGGCGGCGGTCCGCGGCACCGTGGAGAGCCTCGCGGCCGAACTGCCGGGGCGGTCGGTGGAGGTCCGTGTGCCCCCGTACGCCGCCGCGCAGTGCGTCGAGGGGCCGAGGCACACGCGGGGGAGTCCGCCCAACGTCGTCGAGACGGACCCGCGGACGTGGCTGGAACTGGCCACGGGCCGGGTGACGTGGGAGACCGCCGTCGCCGAGGGGCGGGTGCGCGCCTCGGGGACGCGGGCGGCCGCGGTCGCGGCGGGCCTGCCCGTCGTCCGCCGGGCGTGACCGCCGCCGTCGTATGGTCCGGTCGCCCGCCGTGTGGAGGGGGTGTCGCGGCTGGCTTTGGGGTCACGGGGGTCCGGGAACGTAGACTTGCAGCACACACCGTCGGGGTCCGTCCGGGCGGGGAGTCCCGAAAGCCGTGAGGGAGCACCAGCTGGTGGAGAGCACGTCGTCACGTCCGGCACCGTCCGGGGCACTGCGCCGTACCGGCGGCCCCGCAGCCGTGGGGCTCGGGCTGCCGGACCCGTCCGCGCCCGGACCGGCGGGTCTGCCGATCGACACCGAACGCATCGGCCCCGTCGAGGAGTGCGGCGTCTTCGGGGTGTGGGCCCCCGGCGAGGACGTCGCCAAACTCACCTACTACGGCCTGTACGCGCTGCAGCACCGCGGCCAGGAGGCGGCCGGCATCGCCGTCGCCGACGGCGAGCAGGTCCTCGTCTACAAGGACCTCGGCCTCGTCAGCCAGGTCTTCGACGAGAAGACGCTCGAGTCGATGCACGGCCATGTCGCGATCGGCCACTGCCGGTACTCGACCACGGGCGCGGCGAGCTGGGACAACGCCCAGCCGATGTTCCGCCCCACCACCGAGGGCGGTTCCGTGGTCCTCGGGCACAACGGCAACCTCGTCAACACCCGCGAGCTCAAGCGAGACGCCACCGAGCTGGGCATCCGCGGGTACACCGAGGACAGCGCGCACTCGGACTCGGACATCATCTCCACCCTGCTCGCGCACGAGGCCCGGGAGGGCGGGCTGGAGGAGGCCGCCGCCCGCCTGCTCCCGCACCTGCGGGGCGCCTACTGCCTCACCTTCTCCGACGAGAACACTCTGTACGCGGCGCGTGACCCGCACGGGGTCCGCCCGCTGGCGCTCGGTCGCCTGGAGCGCGGGTGGGTGGTCTCCTCGGAGACCTCCGCCCTGGACATCGTGGGCGCCTCGTTCGTCCGCGACATCGAGCCCGGCGAGCTCATCGCGATCGACGCCGACGGCGTACGGTCCCGCAAGCTCTCGCCCCCGACCCCCAAGACGTGTGTCTTCGAGTACGTCTACCTGGCCCGGCCGGACTCGGTGATCAACCAGCGTCTGGTCAACTCCGCCCGCGTCGAGATCGGTCGCCGGCTGGCCCGCGAGCACCCCGCCGACGGCGACCTGGTCATCCCGGTGCCCGAGTCCGGCACGCCGGCGGCCGTCGGGTACGCCCAGGGCTCGGGCATCCCGTTCGCGCAGGGGCTCACGAAGAACGCCTACGTGGGCCGCACGTTCATCCAGCCCAGCCAGACCATCCGGCAGCTGGGCATCCGCCTCAAGCTCAACCCCCTGCGCGAGGTGATCCGAGGGCAGCGCCTGGTGGTGGTGGACGACTCGATCGTCCGTGGCAACACGCAGCGCGCCCTGGTGCGGATGCTGCGCGAGGCGGGCGCCCTCGAGGTGCACGTCCGGATCGCCTCGCCGCCGGTGCGCTGGCCGTGTTTCTACGGCATCGACTTCGCCAGCCCGGCGGAACTCATCGCCAACGGCGTCGACGCGTCGGACGGGATGCTCGAGGGTGTCCGCCGCGCGATCGGCGCGGACAGTCTCGGGTACGTCTCCGTCGACGGGATGATCGAGGCGAGCGGCCAGCGCAGCGACGAGCTGTGCGCGGCGTGTTTCGACGGGCACTATCCCATCGAACTCCCCGACGACTCTGCCATGAGCGCGGCCGTGCGTGCGCTCGCCGCTGAGGTCGACGAGCTGGAGATCGCCGAGGCCCCGGACCGCAGCGAGAGCGCGGACGCCGTCCACAGGCTCTGACACCGGCGTCGACCGCCGACCCCCACCGGGCGCCCGAGAGCGGCGCCGACGAGGAGAGACACCACATGACCGAGAACCCACACCCCCCGACCGGCGCCTCGTACGCCGCCGCCGGCGTCGACATCGACGCGGGTGAGCGCGCGGTGGAGCTGTTCGCGCCGCACGCCAGGCGGGCGACCCGGCCGGAGGTGATGGGAGGCCTCGGTGGCTTCGCCGGGCTGTTCTCGCTGAAGAACACCTACCGCCAGCCGCTGCTGGCCTCGTCCACGGACGGCGTCGGCACCAAGATCGCGGTCGCCCAGGCGATGGACGTGCACAACACGGTCGGGATCGACCTGGTCGCCATGGTCGTCGACGACCTCGTGGTGTGCGGCGCCGAGCCGCTCTTCCTGCAGGACTACATCGCGATCGGCAGGGTCGTCCCCGAGCACGTCGCCGACATCGTCGAGGGCATCGCCGAGGGGTGCGTCCGTGCCGGTTGCGCGCTGCTGGGCGGCGAGACCGCCGAGCACCCGGGCCTCATGGCTCCGGGCGAGTACGACATCTCCGCCACCGGCGTGGGGATCGTGGAGGCCGACGAGATCCTTCAGGCCGAGAACGTCCGGCCGGGCGACGTCATCGTCGGGATGGCGTCCTCGGGGCTGCACTCCAACGGGTACTCCCTGGCCCGCCACGTGCTGCTCGACCTCGCGCGGCTGCCCCTCGAGGGACACGTCGAGGAGTTCGGCCGCACGCTGGGCGAGGAGCTGCTCGAGCCGACGCGGATCTACGCGCTCGACTGCCTGAGCCTCATCGCCGAGACCGACGTCCGGGTGTTCAGCCACGTCACCGGCGGTGGCCTGGCCGAGAACCTGGCCCGCGTCATGCCGCGCGGTCTGGTCGCGCGGCTCGACCGCGGTCGGTGGCCCGTGCCCGCGGTGTTCGGCACGATCGCGCACCACGGCCGCGTCGAGCAGGCGGAGATGGAGCGCACGTTCAACATGGGTGTGGGCATGGTCGCCGTCCTGCCCGAGGAGGACGTGGACCGGGCCCAGGCCGTCCTCACCGCCCGCCACGTGGAGAACTGGGTGATCGGCCGCGTGGAGAAGGCCGGCGAGGACGCCGACGCGCCCCGCGTCGTGCTCGAGGGCTCACACGCCCGGTTCTGACCGCATCACGCGGACCGTACGACGACAGCGACCCGGCCGGGGCAGTTCCGGCCGGGTCGCTGTCGTCGTACGTGGATCCCCGCCCGCGCCACGTACGGGGCCGGGCATCCGTGGTGGGATGCCCGGCCCACGAGAGGTCTGGCGGGAGCGGGAGTGGTCAGTACCTGGTGGAGCCGTCGGACCACGACCCGTAGGGATCGTCGTCCTCGTCGGTGTTGAGCCGCATGGACGACCCCCCACCCGACAACTCCTGCTGGAGACGTTCTAGGTCCGTCTGCGGAGTGTTGTACTTGAGTTCGCGAGCGACCTTGGTCTGCTTCGCCTTCGCGCGGCCTCGGCCCATTGACCTGACCCCCTCGGAAACGGTGCTGGGCCACCTCGGGGGTGCCCATTGCAAGTGTGAGTATCTGCCTGCCCACAGGATAGCGTGCCCGGCGCGGAATGTCCGCCCGGGTGTCGCGGAGCGGCACGTGGGTCGGCCACACACGGGGGTGGGCGGGGCCGTCAGGCCGGGGCCGCGGAGCCGTCAGGCCTGGCCGCGGAGCCGGCGGATCGCCTCACGGCCGGCCTGGGGGCCGCCGTCCTGCGGGGCGGTGTCGGGGTCGACGGCGGCGTCCACCCCGTCGATCTCGAGGGCCGAGTCCATGGGGACCGCCCGCTTGAGCAGGGCCAGGGCGACCGGGCCGTCCTCGTGGTGCTGGACCACCGTGCCGACGCGGCCGACCGGGCGGCCACCGGCGCGGACCTCGGCGCCGACCGCGGGCAGCTCGTCGCCGCTCGACCCGTCCAGCTGCAGCCGCACGAGGACGCGGGGGGAGCGTCCGAGGTTGTGGACCCGGGACACCGTCTCCTGGCCCCGGTAGCAACCCTTGTCCAGGTGCACCGCGCCCTGCTGGGCCACGTCGCCGATCCAGGTGGGGATCTCGTGGGGGATCGTCTTCTCGTCGGTGTCCACGCCCAGGCGACCCCTCGGCGGGGTCGTCCCGGCCGCACGCAGCGCCTCGAACGCCCAGGAACCCGCGGGCCGGGCGCCCGCGTCGACCGCGGCGGTGAACCATGCCGTCAGCGCCGGGCGCGGGACCACCAGGTCGACCGAGCCCGCCTGGGGCCACGGCATCCGGCGGGCGATCCCGCCACCCGGCAGCGCCATGCTCGCGTAGTCGCCGGTCGGGAGGTCCACTTCGGTGCCGTCGGGCGAGGTGAGGGTGGCGGGCAGGGCCGCCCCGGCGAGGGTGAGGACCGCGAGGTCGGCGTCCGCGGGGGCCGCGTCGGCCCAGAAGACCATCTTGGTGAGGAACTGCAGCAGCGACTCGCCCCGGCCGGGTTCGGTGTCCACGACCAACGTGGCGTCCACGTCGGCGAGCACGGCGTGGTGCTCGATCCGCCCGTTGGCGTCGAGCACCAGCGTCTCACCGCCGCCACCGTCGCCGATCTCGGCGACGTGCTGGGAGACGAACCCCTCGAGCCACGTCAGCCGCTCGCCGCCGCCGATGGTCAGGACGTCGCGATGGGAGCGGTCGACGATCACGAACCCGGAGTCGGCGGCCCGCTGCTCGCCGAAGGGGTCGCCGTAGTGGTGGGGGATCCCGGCGTCGGCGGAGTCATCGGCCGCGTCCACCGCTCCGGGGCGGGTCAGGATCGGGCTGCGGTAGCGGCTGTCGGTCCGGTCGGGCACAGCTGGATCGGTCACGATCGCGAGTGTACGTACCAGGTCGTAGTGTGGGCCTCATGGGCACTCCAGCGGGAACGGCGATCGACCGACCTGACGACACCCGGGTCGTCGTCCTGGTCTCCGGCGGGCCGGAGGGGCCGCGGCCACGGGTCCACCCGGCGGCCGAGCCCCTGCTCCTGGCGGACGACCTCGCCGCCGTCCGGGGGGACGGGTGTTTCGAGACCCTCCTGGTGGTGGGCGGCCGCCCGGCGAAGCCCGAACGGCATCTCGCGCGTCTCGCGAGGTCGGCAGCCGCGTCGGGGCTCACCGGTCCGTCGGAGGAGGCGTGGCGGGCCGGGATCGACCTGGCCGCGCGCGAGTGGGGGCCCCGCACCGAGGCGATGTTGCGCCTGGTGTTGTCCCGTGGGCCCGAGCGGGGCGGGCAGGAGACCGCGTACATCACCGTCGCGCCCGTCAGCGGGTTCGCGCTCCGGGCGCGGGCGGAGGGGATCGCCGTGACGGCCCTCGGTCGGGGGTACGCCTCCGACGCCGCCGAGTCCGCGCCGTGGCTGCTGCTCGGCTCCAAGACCCTGTCGTACGCCACGAACATGGCGGCCCTCCGGCACGCCGCGGCGGGCGGGTTCGACGACGTGATCTATCTCTCCTCGGACGGTGAGGTCCTCGAGGGGCCGCGCTCGACGGTGGTGATCGCCCGCGACGGAGAACTGCTGAGCCCGCCGGCGGAAGTCGGGATCCTGGAGGGCACGACCCTGGCCGCGATGGCGGAGGTCGCCGCTCGCGACGGTGTGCCCGTGCGGCGTGAGCGTCTCCTGCTCACCGACCTCGTGTCGGCCGACGCGATGTGGTTGCTGTCCTCGGTGACGCTGTACGCCCGGGTCCGCCGGATCGACGACACGACGTTGCCGGGTGGGGACCCAGGGATCGACGTCGCCGGGATGGTCGATCGCGCGGTCGGACGCGCATGAGAACCGCCCACCCGACCGGCGTCGGGTGGGCGGTGGAGTCGGCTGCGCGGGGCGGGGTCGGCTGCGCGGGGCGGGGTCGGGCGGTTCAGCCCGCGACGCGGCGCAGCCGCGCGGACATGTGCGGGACCAGACCCTTCTCCGGGTGGACCCGCTCCTCGACCCAGCCGAGGTCGCCGCCCTCGACGATCCCGTAGATCCTCTTGGCGCCGCCCCGCTTGGGGCCGGTGGGGGAGGCGAGGACCACGTCGGTGGCCATCTCCCATGCCGACTGGGTGATGGGGGCGCCGTAGTACATCTCGATGATCCCCGAGGCGTGGGCCACGAGGAACTCGAGCTGGTCGTCCGCCGAGATCCGCCAGAACCCGGTCTCGCGGTAGGCCGCGTCGTCCACGGCGCCTCCGGAGTCGTAGGTCCACGAGCGGGAGGTCCAGCTCAGGTAGTTCTCGCCGTCGTGCGAGACCACCACCTGCTGGCCGAACCGGTGCTGACCGCGGTCCTCGGTGTCCGCCTCTCCCTCACCCTCCCAGACACCCACGAGGGGCAGCAGGGCGAGCAGGCCGGGGTGGAGGTCGGGCCCGAAGCGCAGGTTGGCGGTGTCCTCGGGGACAGGGAGTTCGGAGAACGCGGGGATGTTGCGGCGGGCGGTCTCCTCGGAGCGCTGCGCGGCGGCGTTGACGGCAGCGTTCCCGGACCCGCGCACCACCGACTCGCCGCCTACCCCTTCAGGGGTGGGCGTCGTGGGGTCACCGGCGTTCGGCTGGCCGCTTTCCGTCACGACTCGTCGGTGACCGTGCGGTAGACGATGTAGCAGGTGGCCCACAGGATGGCCAGCGTGCAGAGGACCAGGAGGATCTCGAAGAAGAGCACCATGGCTTAATCCTAACCCCGAGGCGTTCAGCCCACTGCGATGCGGGCGTCGATCGAGTGGATGAGGCAGTCCTCGGGCGGCACGACGAAGTCCTCGGAGACCCTGGCTCTCACGCCCAGGACGGTGGCGAGCGTGAACTCCGCGTGCACGACGCCCTCCCGGCCCGGGGGGTCCACGGTGATGACGATGTCCCGCACCTCACGGATCACCGAGTACTGCAGGTGCAGGTGGAGGTCCCACCGGAGCTGGGCCGCGTTGAAGCCGGTCTTGAGCCCGTTCTCGCGCCGCACGCAGTCTGGAGCGAACGGGACGCGGAACGCCGCGGCGGGCGCGGTGAGGGCGGTGAGGTACATCCGCACGGCCGCCTCGCGCTCCTCGGGGGAGTAGGGGCCGGGGTGATCGGGTACTTCCGGGGTCGCCCCCTGACGCTGATCGATACCCACGAGGACTGCGGAGGCGACGGAGGCGCCGACGGCGACCACCGAGGCCCGCCCGGCCATGCCGAGCGCACGGGACAGCAGAGACATGAGATCGAGACTAGCCAGCCTCACGCCCGCGCGTGGCGCGGGTGTCTCACCGCTCGACCGGTACCCCGATGAGGGAGCCGTACTCGACCCAACTGCCGTCGTAGTTGACGACGTTGGGCTGGTCGAGGAGCTCGTGGAGGACGAACCAGGTGTGGCTGGACCGCTCACCGATCCGGCAATACGCCACGATGCGCCGATCGGTATCGGTGAGCACGTCCGAGTAGATCTCGCGCAGTTCCGCGTCGGAGCGGAAGGTGCCGTCGCGGGTGACCGCGCGGTTCCAGGGGATGCTGACCGCGCCCGGGATGTGGCCGCGCTGGCGACCGCCCTCCTGCGGCAGCCCGGCGGGGGCGGCGAGACGACCGGTGTACTCGTCCACGGAGCGCACGTCCACGAAGCCGTCGCGGCCCAGCCCGGCGAGGACGTCGTCGCGGAACGCGCGGATCGTCAGGTCCTGCGGGTCGGCCACGTAGTCGGTGACCGGGCGCCGGGGCGTCTCGGTCTCCAGGGGGCGCCCCTCGCGCTCCCACAGCATGCGACCGCCGTCGAGGAGTCGGACGTCGCGGTGCCCGTACAGGCGTAGGTACCAATACGCGTAGGCCGCGAACCAGTTGTGGTTGCCGCCGTAGACCACCACGGTGTGGTCGCGGGTGACCCCCCGCTGCGACAGGAGTGCGCCGAACCGTTCGCGGTCGACCAGATCGCGCGTGTACTCCTGCTGCAGCTCGGTCCGCCAGTCGAGGGCGACGGCCCCCGGGATGTGTCCGTCGGTGTGATACGCCGTCACGTCCTCGTCGACCTCGAGGAAGACCACCGAGTCGTCGGCCAGGCGCGAGGAGGCCCAGCTGGTGCTGACCAGTACGTCGTCGCGACTCATGCGGCCGAGTCTAGTGGCCGGGGCGCGCGAGACCGTCGAGCGGCGCTCCGCCGCGTGCGGCGGCGCCGGCGGCGGTGATGGTGCCGCCGGTGACCGTGAGCTCCTCGACCGCGGCGCCCAGGGGCAGGACGTCGGGCTCGAGGGTCAGTGCGCTGCGGCGGAGCGTGAGCTCACCGTCGCCGGCGGGGAACCCCGCGGGGCCGGTCGCCGGGGCGACGGGGACGAGGCGCGCGCCGCGGGTGTCGACGACGAGGTCGACGAACGCCGAGACGCGGATGTCGGACCCCTCGAGGGTCCCCGTGACGCGGGCCCGGTGTTCGGTCCCGCCCGCGAGGCTCGGGTCGTCGGCGGCGCCGACCAGCACGTCCCGCATCCCCAGGGCGGGGCCGAGTGAGTCGCCGGTGATCTGGACCGAGACCGTCGACTCCCCGGCGATCGGCGGGGCCGCCGGATCGTCGGGCACGAGGACGTCGGTGGCCGTCGCCTCGACGGCGACCGGGCCGAGCCCCGGTCGTTCGACCCCCTCGATCCGGATCGCAGCCGACGCGAGGGTGTCGGGGGCGATCCATCGCGAGCCCGGACCGCCGCCGATCGTGACCGACGGTGGCCCCGAGCCGGGCGTGGCGGGAGCGATCCGGGTCGACAGATCCGCCTCGATCCGTGAGGCGTACACCGTCTCCGTGACGAAGGCGCCGAGGGCCACAGCGGCTACTGCGACGACGGCGGGGCGGGGGATCCTCATGGGCTCCAGGTGTACTCCACTCCCTGTTTCGGGGGTGGAGGTCGCTAGTATTCCTCTCGGCCCCCCGGATGGAGAGGAAGCGACATGGACGTAGTGCTCCTCGCCGCTGAAGCAGACCCGGAGGCGGTCATCCCGGCGCTGCCTCTGCTCCCGCACTCGGTGCGTGTGCTCCCGCCGCTCGCCTCCTCGTTGGGCGAGCTCTCCGGCGCGGCCCTCGCGCTGGTCGACGCGCGGAGTGATCTGGCGGCGTCGCGGGCGTTGTGCCGGCTTCTCGCGGGCGGCGCCGACCTCGCCGTCATCGCGGTGGTCTCCGAGGGCGGGTTGATCGCGGTCAGCGGCGACTGGGGCCTGGACGACATCCTCCTGCCGACCACGGGGCCGGCGGAGGTGGACGCCCGGTTCCGACTGGCGGCCGCACGCCGCACCACGCAGGGCGAGGCCGACGGTGGCCTGCTCACCGTCGGGGAGCTGGTGATCGACGAGGAGACCTACGTCGCGCGCGTCAAAGGCCGGCCGCTGGACCTGACCTACAAGGAGTTCGAGCTCCTCAAGCACCTCTGCCAGCACCCCGGTCGGGTGTTCTCGCGCGCTCAGCTCCTCCAGGAGGTGTGGGGGTACGACTTCTTCGGCGGGACGCGGACCGTCGACGTCCACGTGCGGCGCCTGCGCGCCAAGCTCGGCCCGGATCACGAGTCCCTCATCGGCACCGTCCGTAACGTCGGGTACAAGGCGGTCAGGCCGACGGACCGCCGCGAGGAGGGAGGGGACGCATGACGGTCGACGAACGATCGATGGACGCCGCCACCGCCGACCTGGTGGAGGCGATGGCCGGGGAGGCCGAGACGCTGGACGGGGTGGCCCCGCTGGGCGAGCAGCCCCTCCGGGCGCTGCGGTCGCCGTCCGCCCGCGTCCGTCACTTTCTCGCGAGCGCCCGCGGCGCGGACGAGCCGGCCGGTTACGCGCAGCTGACGGGCAGCGGGCCCGGGGCGTCCGCAGAACTGGTGGTCCACCCCGGGCACCGCCGGCAGGGACTGGGCACAGCCCTCGTGCGCGCGGTGCTGGAGGCGGAACCTGGCGTGGCCGTGTGGGCCCACGGGGACCTGCCGGCCGCGCGGGCGCTCGCGGACGGCATGGGCCTCGCGCGTACGCGCGACCTGCTGATGATGCGCCGGCGCGCCGCCGACGGCCCGACGCTGCCGGATCCGCGCCCCGCGGAGGGGATCGAGACCGGCACGCTCGCCGACGCCGCGTCCGAGGGTGGGCAGCGCTGGCGGGGCCTGGACGCGCGGGCGGAGTTCCTGCGCGTGAACAACGCCGCGTTCTCGTGGCACCCGGAGCAGGGCGGGTGGAGTCGTGAGCAACTCGACGAGCGGCTCGCCGTGGACTGGGTCGACCCCGGCGCGGTGTTCCTCGCCGTGGACGTCACGGGCGCGCAGCCGACGCTGGCCGGATTCCACTGGACCAAGACCGTCGCGGAGCCGGGGGAGCCGGTCGAGGGCGAGGTCTACGTCGTCGCGGTCGATCCGGCCGAGCAGGGGCGTGGCCTCGGCGGTCTCCTCACCGCTATCGGCGTCGCCCACCTGGAGGACACCGTCGGCGCGGAGTCGGTGGTGCTCTACGTCGAGGGCGACAACACCCCGGCGGTCCGCACCTACGAGAGGCTCGGTTTCGCCGTCGAGCACCGCGATGTGACGTATGCCTCCCGGTGACCGTCAGCGGTGACGCGGCACGCCGGTTCTCAGGGACACCCCAGGTGGGGGCCTCGCCGGGCGAGGTTCGCAGGCCGGGTGAACTACGAGCGAGCAGGGAGTTCATCTCGGGTTCACCTACCTCCGCGGGGCTGTTCACGTCCGAGCTTTAGGTTCTCTCCCCGTCGGGCCGGTGTGTGCGGTCCGACCCTGCGATCAGATCGCCAAGAACGTGACCCGGTGGGGCATCCCGCCGGATGGACCTAGGAGATTTTGTGGACCTCAAGCGCACCGGTGCCCTGTTCGGGCTCGCCGCCCTCACGACCGTCGGCCTGGCCGCGTGCTCGGACGACAACACGGGCGGGGACAACACCTCCGCTCAGGCGGTCTCCGACGCGGAGTGTGGCGGCAAGGCCAACCTCAACGCCTCGGGTGCGTCGTCGCAGAACAACGCCATGACGATTTTCGCCAACTCGTACTCCATGAGCTGCGAGGGGCAGACCCTGGACTACAACTCCAACGGGTCCGGTTCCGGCGTCAAGGAGTTCATCGGCGGCCAGACCGACTTCGGTGGCTCCGACTCGCCCCTGAAGGAGGACGAGTACGCCCAGGCCGAGGAGCGGTGCGAGGGCCCGGCGTGGAACCTGCCGGCCGTCTTCGGGCCGATCGCGATCGCCTACAACCTGGACGGCGTCGAGGTCGCGCTGTCGGCCGACACTCTCGCCCAGGTCTTCAAGGGCGAGATCACCAACTGGAACGACCCGGCCATCGCCGAGGAGAATCAGGGCGTCGAGCTGCCTGACCAGCCCATCACCGTGATCTTCCGCTCGGACGAGTCGGGCACCACCGACAACTTCCAGAAGTACCTCGAGGCGGCCGCGCCGGAGGTGTGGACCGAGGGGGCCGGCAAGACCTTCAACGGCGGCACGGGCGAGGGCTCGCGCGGCAACGAGGGCGTGTCCGCGGCCGTCGCGCAGACGCCCGGCACGATCACCTACACCGAGTGGTCCTACGCCAAGAGCCAGGACCTCGGCATGGTCAAGGTCATCACCCCGGCCGACTCCGAGGGCGTGGAGCTCAACGCCGAGACCGCCGGCACCACGATCGACTCGGCCACCCTGCAGAACGAGGGCTCCAATGACCTGGTGATCGACACCTCGTCGTTCTACGTCCCCGATACTGCGGGCGCCTACCCGATCATCATGCCCACCTACGAGATCGTCTGCTCGAGCTACGGCGACCCCGAGACCGCCGAGGCCGTCAAGGCCTTCCTCAACATCGCGGTGTCCGAGGACGTCCAGGGCCAGCTCGAGCCCGAGGGCTACATCCCCGTGCCCGACGAGTTCCGCGAGAAGCTGGTGACGGCGATCTCCGAGATCTCCTGATAATTCCGGTCACCGCGTCCACCCCTGTACGGTCGGGCGCGGTGACCGACCCCTTTCCCACCTGAGCGACTGAAGGTCTCATGACAATTCACGAATCCGTCGACCGTGACGCCGGCAAGAACTCCTCGTCCGGCGGGCCCGCCGACGGCACCGCCCCGGCGTCGGACGCGGACGCGGGCGGCGGGGGTGGCCTGCGCGACGCCGGGGCGTCCCAGAGGATCGACGCGATCTTCCGCGGGCTCACCGTCTTCGCGGGCGCGGTCATCGTCGCGCTCATCGCCCTCATCGGGATCGTTCTGGTCATGCAGGCGACGCCGTCGCTCATGCAGAACAACGTCAACTTCTTCACGTCGTCCGTGTGGAACACCACGGACCCGGAGAACATGTCGTTCGGCATCCTCGACCTGCTCAAGGTCACGGTGCTGAGCTCGATCTTCGCCCTGGTGCTGGCGGTGCCCGTCTCCATCGGGATCGCCACGTTCCTGGTGCAGTACGCGCCGCCCCGGCTCTCACGGACGCTGTCGGCCCTCATCGACCTGCTGGCCGCCGTCCCGTCGATCATCTACGGCATGTGGGGCCTGCTCGTGCTGGGGCCGTGGATGGTCCCGTTCGCCACGTGGCTCAACGAGAACCTCAATTGGTTCTTCCTGTTCGGCGACGGCAACGTCACGATCGCCGGCGGCGGCACCATCTTCACCGCCGGCGTCGTCCTGGCGATCATGATCCTGCCGATCATCACCTCGATGTCCCGCGAGACCATCCGCCAGACCCCGTCCTTGCACCAGGAGGCGGCGCTCGCCCTGGGAGCCACCAAGTGGGAGAAGATCCGGATGACCTGCTTCCCCTACGCCAAGTCGGGGATGATCGCCGGCTCCATGCTCGCCCTCGGCCGCGCCCTCGGTGAGACCGTGGCCGTCCTCATCATCCTCCGCGCGGCGAGCGCGCCCAGCACGCTGTCTCTGTTCGACGGCGGCTTCACGTTCGCCTCCAAGATCGCGTCCGGTAGCGCCGAGTTCAACCACCCGCTGCCGACCGGTGCGTACATCGCCGCCGGGCTCGTGCTCTTCATCCTCACCTTCATCGTCAATCTCATCGCGCGCTCGGTGTCCGGTGGAAAGGTCAACGGCTGATGTCCCAGGCAACCCCCGACCTCGCCAAGCCGGCCAAGCCGGCCGACACGTTCCTGCCGATCTCGGGCAGCCGCAAGGTCAAGGACAAGGCCGCGACCGTGGTGTTCACGGTGTGCTTCGTCCTCGCCGTCGTCCCCCTGGTCGCCCTGCTGTTCAAGGTCGTCGTCTCGGGAGTGCCCGCGGTCCTGAACCTCGACTGGTGGGCCAATTCGTTCAACCTCGTCTCGCCGTCGTCGATGGCCGGCGGTGTCGGCCACGCCATCTACGGCAGCCTCGTGCAGGCGCTCATCGCGGCCGTCATCTCGATCCCCCTCGGCGTGGCGGCCGGCATCATGCTCGTCGAGTACCCCGATTCGAAGATCGCCAAGCCCACCACCTTCATGGTCGACGTCCTCGCCGGCGTCCCGTCCGTGGTGGCCGCCATCTTCATCTTCGGCATCTGGATCTCGGTCCTGCAGTTCAACCTCAGTGCGTTCGCTGTGGCGCTGGCGTTGGTTCTTCTCATGCTGCCGCTCATCGTGCGATCGACCGAGGAGATGCTCAAGCTGGTTCCCGACGAGCTGCGCGAGGCCTCCTACGCGCTCGGGGTGCCCAAGTGGAAGACCGTCGTGAGCGTCGTGGTCCCGACCGCGCTGTCGGGCATGGTCTCCGGCATCTTCCTCGCGCTCGCGCGCGTGATGGGGGAGACGGCCCCGGTGCTGATCCTCGTGGGCTACACGGCCCGTTACAACTACGACGTCTTCGAGGGCAACATGGCCTCGCTGCCGCTGCTGATCTACAACCAACTCTCGAACCCCAACGAGGCCGGCCAGTATCGCATCTGGGGTGCTGCCCTGACGCTCATCATCATCATCGGGCTGGCGAACGTGCTAGCCACGTTCGCCGCCAAGGCGCTCGCGCCCAAGACCAAGTAAGGACCCGACATGGCCAAGCGACTCGACCTCGAGAGCGTCGACATCTTCTACGGCGACTTCCACGCCGTGAAGGAGGTCAACCTCCATGTTCCACCGCGCTCCGTCACGGCGTTCATCGGCCCCTCCGGCTGCGGGAAGTCCACGGTGCTGCGTTCGCTCAACCGGATGCACGAGGAGATCCCCGGCGCCTCGGTGAAGGGCTCCATCAAGCTCGACGGCGTCGACATCTACGACAAGAAGATCGACCCGGTCGCCGTCCGCCGCACCATCGGGATGGTCTTCCAGCGCCCGAACCCGTTCCCCACGATGTCGATCAAGGAGAACGTGGTCGCGGGTCTGCGTCTGCAGGGCGTGAAGAACAAGAAGACCCTCGACGAGGTCGCGGAGAAGTCGCTACGCGGTGCCAACCTGTGGAACGAGGTCAAGGACCGTCTCGACAAGCCGGGCGGTGGCCTGTCCGGCGGTCAGCAGCAGCGTCTGTGCATCGCCCGCGCGATCGCCATCGAGCCCCAGGTGCTGCTCATGGACGAGCCCTGCTCGGCGCTCGACCCGATCTCCACTCTGGCGGTCGAGGATCTCATCGCCGAGCTCAAGAACGACTTCACCATCGTGATCGTCACGCACAACATGCAGCAGGCCGCCCGCGTGTCCGACCAGACGGCGTTCTTCTCCCTCGAGGCCACCGGTATGCCCGGTCAGCTCGTGGAGGTGAACTCCACCGAGCGCATCTTCTCGAATCCCGAGAACAAGCAGACCGAGGACTACGTCTCCGGCCGCTTCGGCTGAGCCGACTCCGACACGAGCCGACTCCCGGCAGGATCCCACTACCAGCGAGAGTCGGCTCCCGACGCACAGACGACTGCCCCGGTCACGGCTCCGCGCCGCGACCGGGGCAGTCGCCGTCATGCGTCACACGCTCGAGTACGACACCCGCCGTTCAGGCCCCCTGCGGAGACCCGTCGCCCTCACCCGGTTCGCGCTGCGCCATGCGCTGCTTGAAGGCACGGTCCGTCTCGTTGAAGCGGCGTACCAGCTCCTCGCTCGACGGCGACGGCTCCTCGGGATCGCTCTCCGGGGTGGTGGCGTACTCCCCGGTCGCCAGGAAGATCACGCGCTGCGCGACCTCGACCGCGTGGTCGGCGAACCGCTCGTAGTACCGGCCGAGCAGGGTCACGTCGACCGCGCAGGCCACACCCCACTTCCACTCGCGAACGGTGAGCAGGGTGAACAGGTGGCGACGCAGGTCGTCGACCGCATCGTCCTGCTGTGCCAGGGTCGCGGCCTGCGCGGGGTCCCGGTTGAGGAGCACCTCGGTGGCGGAGCGGCCGAGGGAGACGGCCACGCGGCCCATCTCCGCCAGGTAGCCGTTGACCGGCTCGGGCAGAACCGGCTCGGGATGGCGCCGGCGCACGATCTTGGCGACGTGGCCCGCCAGGGTGCCCATGCGGACCAGGTCCTGTACCAGTTGGATCGACGTGACCACCTGGCGGAGGTCACGCGCCACCGGGGCCTGGAGGGCGAGCAGTGCGAAACCGCGCTCCTCGTTCTCGGTCGCCAGTCGCGACATCTCCGACGTCGACTGCAGGACCTTCTCTGCGGCGACGAGGTCGACCTGGAGCAGCGCGTGGGTGGCCAACTCCATGTCATCGGTCGCGAGGGAGCACATCCGGGCCATCGAGGTGGCCAGATCCGCGAGTTCTTCGGAGTAGACAAGACGCATACCGCCAGCATACGCCCATGTCAGCGCGGTGATCGCCGCTCGCGATGAACGCCCGGTGAACTCCCCGGGTGTCGGGGGTCAGCCCCCGGAGTTCTCGGCGTCCGCGCCGGCGAGCGCCACCGCGTCGTCCTCGGGGTCGTCCAGCCAGCCCTCGGGCAGCAGGACCTTCGAGGGCGAGCCCTGCCGCCCCCGCGGTCCGTAGCCGTCGGCGGGGAACGGCTCGTCGGTCGGCAGGTCGGCCAGCATCGCGGCCAGATCGCCCAGCGTGCGGACGGCGGACAGGGCCACCCGCTTCTCCGACCCGGCGGGGAAGCCGCGCAGGTACCAGGCGACGTGCTTACGGATGTCCCGCATGCCCTTGTCCTCGCCGTGGTGCTCGGCGAGGAGCTCGCCGTGGCGGTACATGATCCGGGCGACCTCGCCGAGAGTGGGCGGGGTCGGCGCCTCGCGGCCCGCGAGACGGGCGGCCAGCTCGGAGAACAGCCACGGCCGGCCGAGGCAGCCGCGGCCGATCACCACGCCCGCGCAGCCGGTCTGTTCGCGCATCCGCACGGCGTCCTCGGCGGAGAAGATATCGCCGTTGCCCAGGACCGGTACGTCCGACACCGCGCCGACGTGCTCGACGAGCCGCGAGATCTGCGACCAGTCCGCCTCGCCCGAGTACCGCTGGGCGGCGGTCCGCGCATGGAGCGCCACCGCCTTGGCGCCTTCGTCCACTGCGATCTGGCCGGCGTCGAGGTGGGTGTGGTGCTGGTCGTCGATCCCCACGCGCATCTTCACCGTCACCGGGATGTCGGTGCCCTCGGTGGCCCTCACCGCCGCCGCCACGATCGATCGGAACAGACGACGCTTATAGGGGATGGCCGATCCGCCGCCGCGCCGGGTGACCTTGGGGACTGGGCACCCGAAGTTGATGTCGATGTGATCGGCGAGGTTCTCGTCGACGATCATCCTGGCCGCCGCGTACGTGTACTCGGCGTCGACCGTGTACAGCTGCAGACTGCGGGGCGACTCGTCGGGCGCGAACGTCGCCATGTGCAGCGTCGCCGGCTGACGCTCGACCAGCGCACGGGCCGTGACCATCTCGCACACGTACAGGCCCGACACCGAACCCTGCTGCTCCCGCTCGATCTCGCGGCACAGGGTGCGGAACGCGACGTTGGTGACCCCGGCCATCGGCGCGAGGACGACGGGCGACGCGAGCTCGAGCGGGCCGATGCGCAGCGCGGGGGAGGCGGTGGCGGAGGGAACGGACATGGGCCAAGTGTCCCAGCGGTCGGCGCGCGCGTCCAAAATCGGGGGACGAGCGGCCGACCCGGCGACCACGGTGGTGCCCCCAGTCGGGCTCGAACCGACGACCTGCGGATTAAAAGTCCGTAGCTCTACCAACTGAGCTATAGGGGCGACGGTCACGATACCGCCCCGCCTCCCGGTTGGTTTATCCGCCCGGCGGGCGGTGCCCTACACTGGAGCGCGCTGCGGACCGGCGATCCCGGACGTGGCGTAGGCCCCCTTCGTTTAGCGGCCTAGGACACCGGCCTTTCACGCCGGCAGCGCGGGTTCGAATCCCGTAGGGGGTACACACAGCCGAGGTCCCGGTCACCGAGCAGGTGGCCGGGGCCTCGTGCGTTCAGGCCCTCACGACGGTGGCGCGGCGCCGCGCCACCTCAGGACCGGGGTGGGGCGAACCCCGGTCCCGAACGTGGCGCTGACCAGCGAGGGGCCGGGGGATCGGGCCCCGATTTGCGCATTGACGGCGGCGTCCACTAATGTTCTTTCTCGTGCGAAGAGCACGGCCCTGTGGCGCAGTTGGTTAGCGCGCCGCCCTGTCACGGCGGAGGTCGCGGGTTCGAGTCCCGTCAGGGTCGCCAGAGGCAACCGGCGCATTCGGTTTCACCGGGTGCGCCGGTGGTCTTATGGCCAGGTAGCTCAGTTGGTACGAGCGTCCGCCTGAAAAGCGGAAGGTCGTCGGTTCGATCCCGACTCTGGCCACCACGGACATGACGCGCCGGAGGGTTATCCCTCCGGCGCGTTCGTCGTTTCGGGGATCGTCGACCCCTCGTTATAGCGTGGACGCCATGCCATCGACTGCCACCGAGGTCCCTGTCGTGCCGGAGAGATCCCAGACGGGACCTCGGTGGGGGATCGTCGCCGCTGTCAGTGGCCTGATCGGCGTCCTGCTCGCGATCGTCGTGCCGTTGCTCCCCGTCACGCAGACCACGTCGAGCGTCAGCTGGCCCGAGGGCGGCACCCTCGACCCGGTCACCGCGCCCCTGGTGGCGTACTACCCGCTCGACATCGAGGTGGAACTCCCGTGTTCGGCGGTGGCCGAGCTGCGCGAGCAGGGTCGGGAGGACGGCGTCCTCGTCTCCACCGCGCCGCGCGAGGCTGGGGAGGACGCCGGCGCGCGCGGCCTCATGGTGTCCGTGGCCGGCCCGAACGTCGAGGTGCGCAGTCGCAACGTGCTCGTCGCCTCCGCGCCGACCGAGACGGTCGCCGCACCCGGCGGTTGCTCGAGCATCCGCGTCGCCGCCGACTCCGGTTCGATCGGGGCCGAGTTCGTCGGCCTCTCCGTCGACGGGGAGGGCGTCGGAGGCCGTCTCGACCGCGACCTGCGGCCCCAGGTGGTGGGCGTCTTCACCGACCTCGAGGGAGCGGCCCCGGAGGGCATGTCCGTCGACATCACGGTTGACTCCCGCTACACCACGCAGGCGACGGCGATCAAGCAGATCGCGATCGTCGTGGGCATCCTGGCCATCATCGTCGCGCTCATCGCCCTGCACCGGCTCGACCTGCGAGATCGGCGGGTGGCGCGCCGGATCCTCCCACCGGGCTGGTGGAAGCCGCGACCGCTGGACCTGCTCGTCGTGGGCACCCTGCTGGTGTGGCACGTCATCGGCGCCAACACGGCCGACGACGGCTACATCCTCACCGAGGCGCGCGCAGCGGTCTCCAGCGGCTACATGCCCGAGGTGTTCCGCTACTACGGTGCCCCCTACGCCCCCTTCGGGATGCCGTACTACCTCTACACCGCGATGAGCGCGGTCTCGCTCGGCAGCGTCTGGCTCCGACTGCCCGCCCTGCTCCTGGGCATCGGATCGTGGATCCTGCTCTCCCGGGAGGTCATCCCGCGCCTGGGCATCGCCGCACGCCGCGCGCCCGCCGTCCGGTGGAGCACCGCCGCCGTCTTCCTCGCGTTCTGGCTCACCTACAACAACGGCCTGCGCCCCGAGCCGATCATCGCCTTCGGCGTGCTGGCCACCTGGGTCTCGCTCGAACGCGCTCTCGCGACCGGCCGGCTGCTGCCGGCGGCGACGGGCTTCATCATCGGCGGGCTCACCCTGTCCGCGGCGCCGACGGGCACGTTCTGCATCGCTGTCATCATCGCCGCCTCGCGCCCGCTGCTGCTGCTCGTCATCCGGCGGGCGCGGCGCGACGGGTGGATCCCGACCGTGGCGCCCCTGCTGGCCGCCGGGCTCGGGGTGCTGCACCTCATCTTCCTGGACCAGCCCCTGGTCACCACGCTGCAGTCCTCGGCGCTGCTCGGCGACGTCGGGCCGACCGGCCGCTGGTTCGAGGAGGTGTGGCGCTACGAGTGGCTCATGAACCCCACCCCGGACGGCTCGCTCGCGCGACGGTTCGCGGTGCTCACCATGTTCCTCTCGCTCATCACCTGCGCGGCGATCCTGTTCCGCAAGGGCCGCGTCCCCGGCGTCGCGATCGGGCCGGCCCGGCGCATCGTGGGCCTGGCGGCGATCTCCATCGCGTTCATGGCCCTCAACCCCACCAAGTGGACCCACCACTTCGGCGCGTTCGCGACCATCGGCGCGGCGCTCGCCGCCCTGGTCACCATGGCGGTCCTGCCCACCGCGACCCGGTCGCTGCGCAACCGCATGCTGTTCCTGGCCGCCGTGTTCTTCGTCCTGGCACTGAGCTTCACGTCCACCAACGGCTGGTGGTACATCTCCATCTACGGCATCCCGTGGGGCGGGGCCCAGCCGTCCGTCGCCGGGGTCACCCTGTCCTCGGTGTTCGTCGGCCTCATGCTGCTGGCACTCCTCGCCGCGCTGGTGCTGCACTACCGCGAGCCGTTCCTCACGCGGACCGGGCCGCAGCGGCCCGACGGCGACCGCGGGCCCCTCCGTCGCTTCGCGCGCGAGATCTCGCGGGCCCCGCTCGGGCTCGCGGCAGCCCTCGTCGTCGTCATCATCGTCGCCTCCATGGCCGCGGCCGTCCGCAACCAGTACCCCGCCTACTCGGTGGGTCTCCAGAACCTGCGCGCACTGTCCGGCAAGCCGTGCGGCATCGCCGACGCGGTCCTCGCCGAGCCGGACGCCAACGCCGGTCTCCTCTCGCCCGTGGGCGAGCCGCGTGACCAGCTCGAGGCCGGGGCCGAGGCGGTCCGGTTCGAGCCCGACGGTATCCCCACCGACCTCACGGCGACGCAGGACGTCGACACCGACACCCCGGGCACCGGCGAGAGCTCCGACACCACGTCGACCACCGCCGGCACCGAGGGCGGTGTCCGCGCCGGGGAGGGCATCAACGGCAGCCACGCCGTCCTGCCGTTCGGCCTCGACCCCGCCCGCGTGCCCGTCCTGGGCAGCCACCAGACCGGTGCCCAGTTCAACGCCGAGACGACCACCGACTGGTACCCGCTGCCCCCACGGTCGGACGAGAACCCGCTCGTCACCATCGCCGTGGCCGGTTCCTTCGCCCCCGATGCCCTGCGCGTCGAGTACGCGACCGGCGGTGGCACCGAGGCCGCCGGCTCCGTCCTTCCCCTGGACATCGGGCCGGCCCCCGCGTGGCGCAACCTGCGCGTGCCCGTGGACACGCTGCCCGACGACGCCACCGCGATCCGGCTGGTCGTGCGCGACCTGGACCCGGACCCGTCGCGCTGGATCGCCTTCACCCCGCCGCGCATGCCCGAGCTGATGACGCTGCAGGAGCTGGTGGGCGACACCCGACCGGTGCTGCCCGACTGGGCGGTGGCGTTCCACGTGCCGTGCCTGCGGCCGTTCGACGAGTACGCCGGCATCCACGAGCTGCCCGAGTACCGCGTGCTGCCGGACCGCGGGCTGGCGGTGAGCTCCACCAACACGTGGCAGGCGTGGGACGGCGGCGGGCCGCTCGGCTTCATCGAGCTCCTCCTCGAGGGCGAGACCGTGCCCACCTACCTCGAGCACGACTGGGACCGCGACTGGGGATCGCTCGTGCGGTACTCGCCGCTCGTTCCCGAGGCGAGCGAGGCGACGGTCACCCACGGCGAGGCCGTACGGTCGGGGCTGTGGAACGGCGGGCCGCTCGCGCGCTGACCGGCTAGCATCGGACCCGGAGTTTTTACAAGGACTTCCAAGTAAACGTAGGCAGACTCAGAGTGGAGACGCGCATGTCCGTGACCGAGAAGCAGTTCGAGAACATCCTGGTCGAGCAGACCGACCGGGTCGCGACCATCACCCTCAACCGCCCCACGGCGCTCAACGCGCTGTCCAGTGCCATGGAGAAGGAGGTCGTCGAGGCCGTCGAGGGCCTGGACTCCGACCCGGGCGTCGGCTGCATCATCATCACCGGCTCGGAGAAGGCCTTCGCGGCCGGCGCCGACATCAAGGAGATGAAGGACAAGAGCTACCCGGGCATCTACCTCGAGCGCTTCTTCGGAGACTGGAAGCGGCTCACCGCCGCGCGCACGCCGATCATCGCCGCCGTCTCCGGCTTCGCGCTCGGCGGCGGCTGCGAGCTGGCCATGATGTGCGACATGATCATCGCGGGCGACAACGCCAAGTTCGGCCAGCCGGAGATCACCCTCGGTGTCATCCCCGGCATGGGCGGCTCCCAGCGCCTGACCCGTGCGGTGGGCAAGGCCAAGGCCATGGACCTGTGCCTGACCGGCCGGCAGATGGACGCCGACGAGGCCGAGCGCGCCGGCCTGGTCGCGCGCGTGGTCCCCGCAGCCGAGCTGCTGGACGAGGTCCGCAAGGTCGCGGAGAAGATCGCGTCCATGAGCAAGACCACCGCGATCGCCGCGAAGCAGGCGGTCAACCGCTCGTTCGAGACCACGCTCGAGGAGGGCCTGCTCGCCGAGCAGAACGCCTTCTACGCGCTGTTCGCCACCGAGGACCAGTCCGAGGGCATGTCCGCGTTCGCGGAGAAGCGGAAGCCCGAGTGGAAGCGCTGAGCAACCGTCTCGCGCACGGTCACCTCGCCGGGGGCGGTGACGGGCGCACGGACGCCCGCCGCGCCCCCGGCGAGCCGCTGCCGGTGCTGGTCCTGACCGGCTACCTGGGCGCGGGCAAGACCACGCTTCTCAATCACCTGCTCTCCGGCGCGCCCGGACTGCGGATCGCGGCGATCGTCAACGACTTCGGCGAGATCGACGTCGACGCCACCGCAGTGGCCGGCCGCGTGGACTCCATGGTCTCGCTCGCCAACGGCTGCGTGTGCTGCGAGGTCGACGCCAGTGAGCTGGCCGGGACGCTGGGCCGGCTGGCCGACCCCGGGATGGGCCTGGACCTCGCGGTCATCGAGGCCAGTGGGCTCGCGGAGCCGTCCGTGCTGTCCCGGATGGTGCACGACGTGCCGCGCGACGTTGTCCGGCACGCCGGCATGATCCAGGTGGTCGACGCCGAGGGCCTCGACGACGCCATGGAGCGCCACCCGAGACTGGCGGCGCACCTGGCGGAGGCCGACCTCGTCGTCGTCAACAAATGCGACCTCGTCACCCGCGAACGGTTCGGCGAGCTCCGCGCGACGATCCGCGCCAACGCCCCGCGCGTGGCCGTGCTACCCGCCGTGCGCGCCGCCGTTCCGGCCGGGCTGCTCCTGGGGCTGGAACCCACCGCACCCGACGCCGCGCCCCTCACCGCGTCCACCGCCGCGCCGGACGCGGGACACGCGCCGGGCGGCGACGCACACGATCACGACCACTCCCACCTCCACGACGGCTACACGGCCGTCACCGTCGCGCCCGCCGGCCACCTCCACCCGCGCCGGTTCCTCGCCGCGGTCTCCGCGCCGCCGACCGGCGCCTACCGCGCCAAGGGCACGCTGACCCTGGCGGGCGCGGACGGCCCGCGCCGCTACGAGGTGGCACTGGTGGGCCGCAGGTTGGAGTTGCGGGCCGGGGGATCCGGGCCCGACGGACTGGTGGTGATCGGCGTGGGTATGGACGACGACGAGGTGGCCCGCTTCCTCGATGAGGCCGTGCTGACCCCCGGTGAGCGGGTCGACCCCGCCGCCGGACTGGGCCTGCACCCGTACCTGATCGGCGACCCGGACTCCAGCGACGTGGAGGAGTGGATCTACGACGAACAGCGCGCGGCGCCGGTCACCGGGGCCGCAGCGATGTTGGCCGATCCAGAGGATCCCGAGGCATTCGATCCAGCATTCACCCCCTGAGCGGTGCGCGGGCGGGAAAGCCTGTGCCGCTACCCCCGTCAACCTGACGGTCGTCTCATGTTGGCGTTGGGCGTCCCCCCGCCCACGTGCGTATAGTGGCGCTGACGACGGCGAAGTGTCGCACCGACGGGGGCCCCACCGCCCGCGGCGGGGGTGCTGCACGGACGAGGGAGGAGACCTCGTGGACGAGGACAACACCGGTCGCGGCGCGATCGGCGCCGGCGACGCCCAGCGGCGCAAGCGTGACCTCGCCTCTGTGCGCAGCGCCATCGCGGCCCTGCGCGAGGCGACGGGCATCCCCGTGACGATCGGGGGAGTGGTCGGCGAGGGGCACACGCTCGTGCTGTCCGAGTCGCTCGGCATGCGGACCTCCGCGATGAAGGACCTCAAGGTCCACTACGGCGCCGGTGTGGGCGGCCGCGTCATGGCCACCGGCAAGCCGGTCGGAGTGGCCGACTACCCGCGCGCCGGCGTCATCACCCACGAGTACGACCTCCCGGTGCTCTCCGAGGGCCTGCGGTCCATGGCCGCGATCCCGGTGGTGGTGGGCAAGGACGTCCGCGCCGTCATCTACGCGGGCGTGCACTCGTCGGTGCGGTTCGGCGAGAAGGTCCTCAACCAGATGGCCGCCACCGCCCGCGCCCTCGAGCAGGAGATCGCCGTCAACGATGCGCTGGCGGCGCGCGGTGCGGCCCCGGTGGGTCCCGGTTCCGGTGAGGGCCGCTGGGACGACGTGCTGTCCAACGAGCGGATGCGCGAGACCCACGCCCGCCTGCGGATGCTCGCCTCGCGCACCGAGGACCCCGACGTCCGCGCCGAGCTCGAACGGATCTGCGCGGAGATGGTCTCGCCGCCGCCCGAGATGCCCACCGCGCGCCTCTCTCGCCGGGAGCTCGACGTGCTGGCGTGTGTCGCCCAGGGCAAGACGAACATCGAGACCGCCGCCGACATGGGCATCGGTGCCGAGACCGTCAAGAGCTACCTGCGATCGGTGATGCGCAAGCTCGACGCCCACACCCGCTTCGAGGCGGTCAATGCCGCGCGGCGCATGGGCGCCCTGCCCTGAGCCGCTCGGCGTAGAGCGTCAGCGCTCGCCGCCCGGCACCCACAGGACGTCGCCCTCGGGGTTCGCGACCCGGCCCAGCACGAACAGCAGGTCCGAGAGCCGGTTGAGGTACTTGGCCGGCAGGACCGAGGTGGTCTCGGGGAACGCCTCGACGGCAGCCCACGCCGCCCGCTCCGCACGGCGGGCGACGGTGCGCGCGACGTGGAGGTACGCGCCCCCCGGGGTACCGCCCGGGAGGATGAACGACGTGAGGCCCGGCAGATCCGCGTTGAACTCGTCGATCCAGCCCTCGAGCCGGTCGATGTAGGACTGCTCGATCCGCAGCGGCGGGTACTTGGGGTTCTCCACCTCGGGGGTCGACAGGTCCGCGCCGGCGTCGAAGAGATCGTTCTGCACCGTCCTGAGCACAGTCGCGACCCGCTCGTCCAGTCCGCCGACGGTCAGCGCCACACCGATGGCGGCGTTGGCCTCGTCGCAGTCCGCGTACGCCACGAGTCGCGGGTCGTTCTTGCTCACCCGGGAGAAGTCGGACAATCCGGTCGATCCGTCGTCGCCGGTGCGGGTATAGATTTTGGTCAGATGAACAGCCATGGGAGTCAACCTACGTGGCCGCGGGGCCCCGCGGTCGGCGGACGGACCGGGGGTCTCGCCTAGGGTGGACGCGTGAGCGGTAATCCCACGTCCCGCGAGGAGAGTTTCCTCGTCAGAGGCGGCACCCGACTGTCCGGAGAGATCTCCGTCGCGGGGGCCAAGAACAGTGTCCTCAAGTTGATGGCGGTCGCCCTGATGGCCGAGGGCCGGACGACTCTGACCAACTGTCCCTCGATCTCCGATGTGCCGGCGATGGCCGATGTGCTGAGGCACCTCGGGTGTACGGTCGAGATCTCCGGCGACACCGTGGTGATCGACACGCCCGCCGAACCGGGGCACATCGCCGACGACAAGGCGGCCCAACGACTCCGCGCCTCGGTCTGCATCCTGGGCCCGCTCGTCGGTCGCCACCACCGGGCGGTGATCGCGATGCCGGGCGGCGACGCGATCGGGAGCCGACCCCTCAACTGGCACCAGAACGGGCTCAATCGTCTCGGCGCCCGCACCAGGATGGACCACGGTCGCCTGGTCGCCGAGGCCACCGAGCTCCGGGGTGCGAGCTACGAACTGAGCTTCCCCTCCGTCGGCGCGACCGAGACCTTCGTGACCGCGGCGGTGCTGGCGAAGGGGACCTCCGTGTTGAAGAACGCGGCCCGCGAGCCCGAGATCGTGGACATCTGCGACCTGCTCAACGAGATGGGTGCGCAGATCAGCGGCGCGGGGACGAGCACCATCACGATCCGCGGCGTCGACGAGCTCACTCCCGTCAGCCACCGGGTGGTCGGCGACCGGATCGTCGCCGCCACCTGGGCCATGGGCGCGGTGATGACCCGGGGGGACGTCACCGTCACCGGAATCGACCCGATGTTCATCCACGTAGTGCTCGAGAACCTCCGCGCCGTGGGCGCCGACGTCGAGACCGGACCCGACCACATCCGCGTCCGCCAGGAGGGGCGGCCCCGCGCCCGGGACATCCGGACCCTGCCGTTCCCCGGGTTTCCGACCGATCTCCAGCCGATGGCAATCGCTCTCGCCTCGGTCTCCGAGGGGGTCTCGGTGGTCACCGAGAATCTCTTCGAAGCCCGCTTCCGCTTTGTCGAGGAGATGGTGCGGATGGGTGTCGACGCCGAGACCGACGGTCACCACGCGAAGATCGTCGGTCGCGAGCGCCTGGACTCGGCGACGGTGTGGGCGAGCGATATCCGCGCCGGCGCCGGGCTCGTGCTCGCCGGGATGTGTGCGGACGACGTGACCGAGGTCTGCGAGGTGTTCCACATCGACCGGGGGTATTCCGACTTCGTGGGCAACGTCCGCTCGCTCGGAGGCGACATCGAACGGGTTCCCATCCACCGGTGACAGTGGTCGCGGGCGGGGCGGCTCCCGGCTCGGGGTTCGGGTCCCGGGCGGGCACGCCCTCGGTGTCGACGCTTCGAAAAGCTCGCTGACCAGCCGATTAGTAGTTTCGCCGCGGCCCGTGTAACTTTATCGGAGCCGCCAGGGAGCGGGGCCGGAACGACAAGAACCGGCCCGGCGAGCAGGTGGCGGGCCAGAGTGGGAAGTGGTCCACCCGGTTTGACTGGGGTGGGTTGGTGACTTACTCTGGAGGAGTTGCCCCGAAAGGGCGAGACTACCCCGCGAGATGGTGGCTGAGGCTGCTGGGGAGCGGTGTGTGGGTGTTGTTTGAGAACTCAACAGTGTGTTTTGTTTGTGATAGTGCCAAATTTTTTGTTTGGTTGCGACCCTTTCACATCCCTGTCGTGGGGGTCGCGTTTTTTTGAAACAGCCAGTTTTGGGTTGTTTTGTTGCTTGGATTGTGCTTTTCGTAGTGCTGAGAAGCTTTTATGGAGAGTTTGATCCTGGCTCAGGACGAACGCTGGCGGCGTGCTTAACACATGCAAGTCGAACGGTAAGGCCCTTCGGGGTACACGAGTGGCGAACGGGTGAGTAACACGTGGGTAATCTGCCCTGCACTTCGGGATAAGCCTGGGAAACCGGGTCTAATACCGGATATTCAACTCTTGCCGCATGGTGGGTGTTGGAAAGTTTTTCGGTGCAGGATGAGCCCGCGGCCTATCAGCTTGTTGGTGGGGTAATGGCCTACCAAGGCGACGACGGGTAGCCGGCCTGAGAGGGTGATCGGCCACACTGGGACTGAGACACGGCCCAGACTCCTACGGGAGGCAGCAGTGGGGAATATTGCACAATGGGCGAAAGCCTGATGCAGCGACGCCGCGTGGGGGATGACGGTCTTCGGATTGTAAACCCCTTTCAGTAGGGACGAAGCGCAAGTGACGGTACCTGCAGAAGAAGCACCGGCCAACTACGTGCCAGCAGCCGCGGTAATACGTAGGGTGCGAGCGTTGTCCGGAATTACTGGGCGTAAAGAGCTCGTAGGCGGTTTGTCACGTCGTCTGTGAAATCCTCCAGCTTAACTGGGGGCGTGCAGGCGATACGGGCAGACTTGAGTACTACAGGGGAGACTGGAATTCCTGGTGTAGCGGTGAAATGCGCAGATATCAGGAGGAACACCGGTGGCGAAGGCGGGTCTCTGGGTAGTAACTGACGCTGAGGAGCGAAAGCATGGGTAGCGAACAGGATTAGATACCCTGGTAGTCCATGCCGTAAACGGTGGGCGCTAGGTGTGGGGTCCTTCCACGGATTCCGTGCCGTAGCTAACGCATTAAGCGCCCCGCCTGGGGAGTACGGCCGCAAGGCTAAAACTCAAAGGAATTGACGGGGGCCCGCACAAGCGGCGGAGCATGTGGATTAATTCGATGCAACGCGAAGAACCTTACCTAGGCTTGACATATACAGGACGACGGCAGAGATGTCGTTTCCCTTGTGGCTTGTATACAGGTGGTGCATGGTTGTCGTCAGCTCGTGTCGTGAGATGTTGGGTTAAGTCCCGCAACGAGCGCAACCCCTGTCTCATGTTGCCAGCACGTTATGGTGGGGACTCGTGAGAGACTGCCGGGGTCAACTCGGAGGAAGGTGGGGATGACGTCAAATCATCATGCCCCTTATGTCTAGGGCTTCACACATGCTACAATGGCTAGTACAGAGGGCTGCGATACCGTGAGGTGGAGCGAATCCCTTAAAGCTGGTCTCAGTTCGGATTGGGGTCTGCAACTCGACCCCATGAAGTCGGAGTCGCTAGTAATCGCAGATCAGCAACGCTGCGGTGAATACGTTCCCGGGCCTTGTACACACCGCCCGTCACGTCATGAAAGTCGGTAACACCCGAAGCCGGTGGCCTAACCCCCTTGTGGGGAGGGAGCCGTCGAAGGTGGGATCGGCGATTGGGACGAAGTCGTAACAAGGTAGCCGTACCGGAAGGTGCGGCTGGATCACCTCCTTTCTAAGGAGCACTCACCACCACGGTTGTGGTGGTCAGAGTCTGGTGCCGGCCTGCGGTCCCGAATGTGGATCGGGTCGGCCGCTCAATTGGGTGGAACACTATCGCTTAAGGACCCGCCTGGATCCGATCCGGTGAGCTCAGGGCTCACTCGGTGTCGGGGAGTGGGTGTCCGGGACGAAACACACTGTTGGGTGTCTGAAACAACACCGTCATGCCCTGAGAGGGGTGTGGTTGTTTCTGGTGGCACTGATTCCCGATGCACCTGATGTGGTCTATGGACCGTGGGTGTGGGTGGGGTTGGTGTGTGTTGTTTGAGAACTGCACAGTGGACGCGAGCATCTTTAATTGTTTGTGAATGTAAGTGTGTAAGAGCACACGGTGGATGCCTTGGCACCAAGAGCCGATGAAGGACGTAGTAGGCTGCGATAAGCCTCGGGGAGCTGCCAAACGAGCTGTGATCCGAGGGTGTCCGAATGGGGGAACCCAGCACGCGTGATGGCGTGTTACCCGCATCTGAATACATAGGGTGTGTGGAGGGAACGCGGGGAAGTGAAACATCTCAGTACCCGCAGGAAGAGAAAACAACAGTGATTCCGTCAGTAGCGGCGAGCGAACGCGGAGGAGGCTAAACCGCATGCGTGTGATACCCGGCAGGGGTTGCGTGTGTGGTGTTGTGGGGCGCGATGTCCTTGGTTCTGCCGGACCGGGCGCCGATGACCGTGGGTTAGGGGAACGACTTGGAAGGGTCGGCCGGAGAGGGTGAGAGTCCCGTACCTGAAAACCTTGCGGCGGGGCGATTTGTGTACCCAAGTAGCAGCGGGCCCGTGAAATCTGCTGTGAATCTGCCGGGACCACCCGGTAAGCCTGAATACTCCTTGGTGACCGATAGCGGATTAGTACCGTGAGGGAATGGTGAAAAGTACCCCGGGAGGGGAGTGAAATAGTACCTGAAACCGTGTGCTTACAATCCGTCAGAGGCTTTCGGGCTGATGGCGTGCCTTTTGAAGAATGAGCCTGCGAGTTAGTGGTATGTCGCGAGGTTAACCCGTCGAGGGGAAGCCGTAGCGAAAGCGAGTCCGAATAGGGCGCTTGAGTGGCATGCTCTAGACCCGAAGCGGAGTGATCTACCCATGGCCAGTGTGAAGCGACGGTAAGACGTCGTGGAGGCGCGAACCCACTTAGGTTGAAAACTGAGGGGATGAGTTGTGGGTAGGGGTGAAAGGCCAATCAAACTCCGTGATAGCTGGTTCTCCCCGAAATGCATTTAGGTGCAGCGTCGCATGTTTCACCTCGGAGGTAGAGCTACTGGATGGCCGATGGGCCCTACAAGGTTACTGACGTCAGCCAAACTCCGAATGCCGAGGTGTGAGAGTGCGGCAGTGAGACTGTGGGGGATAAGCTTCATAGTCGAGAGGGAAACAGCCCAGATCGCCGGCTAAGGCCCCTAAGCGTGTACTAAGTGGAAAAGGATGTGGGATCGCTGAGACAGCCAGGAGGTTGGCTTAGAAGCAGCCACCCTTGAAAGAGTGCGTAATAGCTCACTGGTCAAGTGGTCCTGCGCCGACAATGTAGCGGGGCTCAAGTACACCGCCGAAGCCGCGGCACTCACACGTTGAACCTCCTCCGGGCAGGTGTGTGGGTGGGTAGGGGAGCGTCGTGTGGCCATAGAAGCGCCGGAGTGATCCAGGTGTGGAGGCCACACGAGTGAGAATGCAGGCATGAGTAGCGAATGACGAGTGAGAAACTCGTCCGCCGGATGACCAAGGGTTCCTGGGTCAAGCTAATCTGCCCAGGGTGAGTCGGGACCTAAGGCGAGGCCGACAGGCGTAGTCGATGGACAACGGGTTGATATTCCCGTACCCGTGTATGCGCGCCCATGGTGAATCAGTGAGACTAACCGCCCAAAGCCACCTAGACGGTCTTCGGACCGCGTGGTGGGGATGCGCGGGACCTGATCTGGTAGTAGCCAAGCGATGGGGTGACGCAGGAAGGTAGCTGGGCCAGTCAGTGGTTGTACTGGTGTAAGAGTGTAGGCCGTGACATAGGCAAATCCGTGTCACATACAAGGCTGAGACTTGATGCGTACCCGTTGTGGGGAATTCAGTGATCCTATGCTGCCGAGAAAAGCCTCTAGTGAGTTCATACACGGCCCGTACCCCAAACCAACACAGGTGGTCAGGTAGAGAATACCAAGGCGATCGAGAGAACTGTGGTTAAGGAACTCGGCAAAATGCCCCCGTAACTTCGGGAGAAGGGGGACCACGCCCGGTGAACACCTTCGCGGTGGGAGCTGGGGGTGGTCGCAGAGACCAGAGAGAAGCGACTGTTTACTAAAAACACAGGTCCGTGCGAAGACGTAAGTCGATGTATACGGACTGACGCCTGCCCGGTGCTGGAAGGTTAAGAGGACCGGTTAGCCGCAAGGCGAAGCTGAGAATTTAAGCCCCAGTAAACGGCGGTGGTAACTATAACCATCCTAAGGTAGCGAAATTCCTTGTCGGGTAAGTTCCGACCTGCACGAATGGCGTAACGACTTCTCTGCTGTCTCGACCACAGACTCGGCGAAATTGCATTACGAGTAAAGATGCTCGTTACGCGCGGCAGGACGAAAAGACCCCGGGACCTTTACTATAGCTTGGTATTGGCGTTCGATTCGGTTTGTGTAGGATAGGTGGGAGACTGTGAAGCATGCACGCCAGTGTGTGTGGAGTCGTTGTTGAAATACCACTCTGATCGTATTGGACGTCTAACCTCGGCCCATGATCTGGGTTAGGGACAGTGCCTGGTGGGTAGTTTAACTGGGGCGGTTGCCTCCCAAAGAGTAACGGAGGCGCCCAAAGGTTCCCTCAGCCTGGATGGCAATCAGGTGTTGAGTGCAAGTGCACAAGGGAGCTTGACTGTGAGACTGACACGTCGAGCAGGGACGAAAGTCGGGACTAGTGATCCGGCACCGGCATGTGGAAGCGGTGTCGCTCAACGGATAAAAGGTACCCCGGGGATAACAGGCTGATCTTCCCCAAGAGTCCATATCGACGGGATGGTTTGGCACCTCGATGTCGGCTCGTCGCATCCTGGGGCTGGAGTAGGTCCCAAGGGTTGGGCTGTTCGCCCATTAAAGCGGCACGCGAGCTGGGTTTAGAACGTCGTGAGACAGTTCGGTCTCTATCCGCCGCGCGCGTAAGAAACTTGCGGAAGGCTGTCCCTAGTACGAGAGGACCGGGACGGACGAACCTCTGGTGTGCCAGTTGTTCCACCAGGAGCATCGCTGGTTAGCTACGTTCGGAAGGGATAACCGCTGAAAGCATCTAAGCGGGAAGCCTGTTCCAAGATGAGGTTTCTCACCACCTTCGCGTGGTTAAGGCCCCCCACAGACCATGGGGTTGATAGGCCGGAACTGGAAGCGCAGCAATGCGTGCAGGTGACCGGTACTAATCGGCCGAGGACTTACACACAAACAGCTTTTCAAGAATGAACGCGTCCACTGTGCAGTATCTGAAACAACACACCCGCATCACACCGACAACAGGTCGGAAACGATGTGGGCCTTGTTTCGCAGAGTTACGGCGGCCATAGCGGCAGGGAAACGCCCGGTCCCATTCCGAACCCGGAAGCTAAGCCTGCCAGCGCCGATGGTACTGCACTCGCGAGGGTGTGGGAGAGTAGGACACCGCCGAACACAACTTCACAAGCCGGAACCCCCGACCTGAGTTGGACCTCTTGATGGGGTTTCGGGGCCACCGGTGTTCATCGTTGCTGGTCAGCGGAATTCAGGTCGGAGGTTCGGGGCACTAGCCGGGCTGTAGTTTGGGGGTGTGAGCCCGTTCGTGCGGAAGGTGAAGACGTCGTCGGGAGCGACGGCTGTGCAGATCGTGGAGAAGGTCCGCGGTCAGCGCAGGATCTTGGAGCACATCGGATCCGCGCACACCGAGGGCGAGCTGGCGGCGTTGATCGCGGTGGCCAGGGGCGAAATCCACGCCGGTCAACAGTCCCTGGACCTGGGCTTGGGACCGGAGGCGCAAGTTCGTTCCGGCGGGGATGCGGTAGTGCGCCGACACTCCAGCGAACTGCTGTGGCAGACGTTGACCAGCACCTTCGACGCACTCGGGTTCGATGCCGTTGCCGACGAGACGTTCAAGACGCTGGTGTGCGTCCGGCTGGTCGAGCCGACCAGCAAGCTCGATACACCTCGCGTCCTGGACGACATCGGCGTTGATGCTCCGCATCTGTCGAGCATCAAGAGGGCACTGGCTCGTTGCGTCGAACGCGATTACCGTACTGTGCTGGCAACCGCGTGCTGGGAGCATGTCACCGCCGCCGGCGGCCCGGGCGTCGCCCTGGTGCTGTACGACCTGACCACGCTGTACTTCGAGGCCGAGAAGGAAGACGGCCTGCGCAAGGTCGGCATGAGCAAGGAACGCCGCGTCGACCCGCAGATCACCGTCGGTCTGCTGGTGGCCCGGGACGGGTTTCCGCTGGATATTCACGTCTTCGAGGGCAACAAGGCCGAGACGAAGACGTTGATCCCGGTCATCACGGCCTTTCAGCAGCGCCATGACATAGCCGACATGGTTGTCGTCGCCGATGCGGGCATGCTGTCGGCGGCGAACCTCAACGCCCTAGAGGATGCCGGTCTGTCGTTCATCGTCGCCTCCCGCACCTCGAAGGCCCCGAAAGAGCTCGAGGACCACTTCGGCCGCCGTGGCAACGCCATCGATGACGGCGAGGTCGTGGAGCTGACCCGCCCGATGGGCCAAGGTCGGGATCGGCGCGACCGCAGGGCGGTGTGGCACTACAAGTGGCAACGCGCTCAGCGGGATCGCCGCACGCTCAACGCGCAGATCGACCGCGCCCAAAGGGTCGCTGACCGGGCGGAACCGCTGAAGAAGCAGCGATTCGTGAAGGTCACCGGCCAAACCGTCGCCCTGGACGAGGCGCTCATCGAACGAGCCCGACAGTCCGCTGGCTACAAGGGCTACGTCACCAACATCGACCCGAAGACCATGGATGGCCACGCCGTCGTAGCCGCCTATCACGACTTGTGGAAGGTCGAGCAGTCGTTCCGAATGGCCAAATCGGATCTGAAAGCACGGCCGATCTTTCACCGCACCCGCGACTCGATAGAAGCACACCTGACCATCGTCTTCGCGGCCCTCGCGATCGCCCGCCACCTGCAGAACCGCACCGGCATGTCGATCAAGAAAATCGTGCGGATCCTGCGTCGGATCCACACCGTCATCATCGACGTCGACGGCCACGAACTCACCGCCCGAACTCCGCTGGACGACGAGGCCCAAGCCATCACCAGCGCCATTTCAGCGGGGCACTAAGGAGGTCCAACTCAGGCCCGACCCCCACAGGCCGGGGGTTCCCGCCATTTCACCCACCCACCACCACCGGGCCGCCCGCCAAGTGCTTCCGCCGCAGCTCTGTCCTGAGTTGGACCTCTTGATGGGGTTTCGGGGCCACCGGTGTTCATCGTTGCTGGTCAGCGGAATTCAGGTCGGAGGTTCGGGGCACTAGCCGGGCTGTAGTTTGGGGGTGTGAGCCCGTTCGTGCGGAAGGTGAAGACGTCGTCGGGAGCGACGGCTGTGCAGATCGTGGAGAAGGTCCGCGGTCAGCGCAGGATCTTGGAGCACATCGGATCCGCGCACACCGAGGGCGAGCTGGCGGCGTTGATCGCGGTGGCCAGGGGCAAAATCCACGCCGGTCAACAGTCCCTGGACCTGGGCTTGGGACCGGAGGCGCAAGTTCGTTCCGGCGGGGATGCGGTAGTGCGCCGACACTCCAGCGAACTGCTGTGGCAGACGTTGACCAGCACCTTCGACGCACTCGGGTTCGATGCCGTTGCCGACGAGACGTTCAAGACGCTGGTGTGCGTCCGGCTGGTCGAGCCGACCAGCAAGCTCGATACACCTCGCGTCCTGGACGACATCGGCGTTGATGCTCCGCATCTGTCGAGCATCAAGAGGGCACTGGCTCGTTGCGTCGAACGCGATTACCGTACTGTGCTGGCAACCGCGTGCTGGGAGCATGTCACCGCCGCCGGCGGCCCGGGCGTCGCCCTGGTGCTGTACGACCTGACCACGCTGTACTTCGAGGCCGAGAAGGAAGACGGCCTGCGCAAGGTCGGCATGAGCAAGGAACGCCGCGTCGACCCGCAGATCACCGTCGGTCTGCTGGTGGCCCGGGACGGGTTTCCGCTGGATATTCACGTCTTCGAGGGCAACAAGGCCGAGACGAAGACGTTGATCCCGGTCATCACGGCCTTTCAGCAGCGCCATGACATAGCCGACATGGTTGTCGTCGCCGATGCGGGCATGCTGTCGGCGGCGAACCTCAACGCCCTAGAGGATGCCGGTCTGTCGTTCATCGTCGCCTCCCGCACCTCGAAGGCCCCGAAAGAGCTCGAGGACCACTTCGGCCGCCGTGGCAACGCCATCGATGACGGCGAGGTCGTGGAGCTGACCCGCCCGATGGGCCAAGGTCGGGATCGGCGCGACCGCAGGGCGGTGTGGCACTACAAGTGGCAACGCGCTCAGCGGGATCGCCGCACGCTCAACGCGCAGATCGACCGCGCCCAAAGGGTCGCTGACCGGGCGGAACCGCTGAAGAAGCAGCGATTCGTGAAGGTCACCGGCCAAACCGTCGCCCTGGACGAGGCGCTCATCGAACGAGCCCGACAGTCCGCTGGCTACAAGGGCTACGTCACCAACATCGACCCGAAGACCATGGATGGCCACGCCGTCGTAGCCGCCTATCACGACTTGTGGAAGGTCGAGCAGTCGTTCCGAATGGCCAAATCGGATCTGAAAGCACGGCCGATCTTTCACCGCACCCGCGACTCGATAGAAGCACACCTGACCATCGTCTTCGCGGCCCTCGCGATCGCCCGCCACCTGCAGAACCGCACCGGCATGTCGATCAAGAAAATCGTGCGGATCCTGCGTCGGATCCACACCGTCATCATCGACGTCGACGGCCACGAACTCACCGCCCGAACTCCGCTGGACGACGAGGCCCAAGCCATCACCAGCGCCATTTCAGCGGGGCACTAAGGAGGTCCAACTCAGGTCTGTGCCGGGCCGCGCCGAGCGAATGGTGCGGGTCTTTCCGACGGGTTTCCCGGCCCTTCCGGATCCGGAGTGCGTAGGAGGGGCTCGCCGGTGATGAGGTGAGGCACAAGATGTAGGGGGTCCTGGGCGTGTGATGATGACGGTTCCTACACCTGTCAGATCCACCCCCAGGACCCGCCTTGAACGCTACCGCCAGCCTGCTTGCCGACACCATCTGCCGCACCGTCGAGCTTGGGGTGACGATCACCGACGCCGCCGGCGAGTTCACGCACCTGTTCTGCTCGCCGGTGACGCTCGACCCGGCCTGCGGCGAGTGCGGGGGCGGTCGGTCGGCTGCGGGACCACGTCGAGCGGAAGGTGACCGATCTTCCGATCGTCGGCCACCCCACGAGGCTGCACGTGCGGGTACCGCGCTTCACCTGCGACAACAACGGCTGCAGCACCAGGCCAGGATTTTCCAGCAACGCCTGCCCGCGTTGGCCGGGCCTCGGGCCAGGATTACCCGCCGCTGTACCCGCTGGATCCTGCAGCGTCTGGCTATCGACCGCACCAGCGTCTCCGCGATGGCCAAGGCCCTCGGGCTGGGCTGGGATCTCGTCAACGACCTGGCGGTCTCGAAGATCCGCTCCATGGTCTACGACCAGCCCGGCCACTTCGACGGCGTCCGCATTCTCGGGGTCGATGAGCACAAATTCCAAGCACTTCCGCGGGGACGGTTCGTCGTCTTTCGTGACCGTGCTGGTGGACCTCACCCCGGTCGTCGACGGCACCGGTCCGTCTCGCCTGCTGGACATGGTCCCGGGCCGCTCGGCCAAGGTGCTCACTGACTGGCTCGATGCTTGTGACCAGGAGTTTCGAGACCGGATCAAAGTCTCCGACCATGGACGGGTTCGCCGGCTACCACACTGCCGCTGCCAACGCGGTCCCCGAAGCACGCACCGTGATGGGTCCGTTCCACGTGGTGCACCTGGCCGCCGACAAGCTCACCGCGTGCCGCCAGCGCATCCAGCAGTCCACCACCGGGCACCGGGGCCGCACGGGCGATCCGCTGTACGGGATCCGCCGAACGTTGAATACTCGGGCCGAGCTGCTGACCGACAAGCAGAAGGTCCGCCTGTTCAAAGCGTTCACCGCCAACGCTTCGCACGCGGCGGTGGAGGGCACCTACGGCGTCTACCAGCGGCTCATCGCCGCCTACGAGGGCTCGGGCAAGCGGGAGGGCAAGATCGCGATGTACAAGCTCCTGAAATCGATCCGGGCCGGTGTACCGAAAGAACTCCCGGAGCTCGCCCAGCTGGGCTGGTCATTGTGGAAGCGGCACCGCGAGATCCTGGCCTACTTCGACGTAGGTGCTTCTACCGGGCCCGTCGAGACCATCAACGGACGCCTCGAGCACCTCCGCGGAATCGCCCTGGGCTTCCGCAACCTCAAGCACTACATCTTGCGGTCGCTCATTCACTCCGGACAGCTCCAGAACCGGATCAACGCACTCTAAATCCGGAAGCGCCGGCTTTCCCCACAGTCACTGCTAGCGCGAAAAGTGCCTCATCGCTCGACTACCTCGGTCTGTCGCGTCTATACGGAGCGCGCGGTAAGGGTGCTCATTGTCGGATCGTATGGCCGGCGTCGCGCGGCAACTGCCTGATTCTTGGTGCATTTCCAGTGGACGATGCTGCGGCGCTCAGTGAGGTGCTCCTCCGGAGCGGACGCGTGAACGTGGGCGGTGGCTGTCTCATCGGTTAGGAGCTCGGCAAGTAGGGCTGGGCCGAGACGCGACGAGCTGGCCCGGGGTCCTCGAGCTCCCTCTGCACCGCGGCAAGTGGCGTCCCGAAGCCAAGCCGGCACACCTCAGGTGCTGGCCCCGGGTACTCCGTTCGAAGAGGGGCGGCGGCATTCACCCGCCCGCAGGGTCGGTGACGGTCAGTCGGGCTGCACGCTGCCGCCGGTGTATCGGCTCGCATGCCCCGGTGGCGGGCGGCCGCTTAGAACCGTTGGGTCGGCGTCGCCGGTTCACAGTGTCGCTCGGCCACGGTCAGCAACAGCGGCGTGCAGTCGGCGGCTGCCCGGGCGGTTCCAAGCGGGCACGCGGATACTGATCTGTGGTGCCCTGGACCAAAGCGCCGGCGGAGTGGTGCGCCAACACTGCTCTTCGGGTTGAACCTATTGGGCGGGACGGGCCCCATCCTCCAGCAGGAACCGGTGAGATGCCGGGGCAGGAGACGCGAAGCTCGTCGACTGGCGACGACCTCGGGGCGGGCGCACTGGTGCTCAGGCGCCGAAGTCGTGCTCACGCGGCGGGCCGTCCTCTCGGCCGCCCTAGGTGTATCGGGTCAGGGGGACTGGCGCGGGGCACGTAGGCAGCGAGCAGGCTCCTGAACTCGCTCACTCCATGGGTCGGCCGGCAGCCGGCAGCCGGCAACGGGCAAGCGGCAACCGGAAATCGGCAAACGGCTTCCTGCTGTGCGCGAACCTGTTGGCACGCAGGGTCGAAACGGCAGTGCCGGGCCGGGAGAGTCGTTCCCGTACTTACCCGCAAGTGCGGGGCCCGCTCCGACGAGAGCGTCGTTGTCACGGCGCCGCAGCGCTTATCGGTATTCGCAACCCGTCGAAGTCACTCGTACGGGTGTGGAATCGCCTCAGTTCCTCCACCGGCCTCGGCGACAGTTCGGACATCAGGAGGCCGCTTGGGTTCGGTGCGACGGGTTTCGTGCGCGCGCCTTATCGGCAGCGCGGTTCGTGTCTGGCCTCGATCGCTCCACAGGCGCTGCCCATATCGGCGAGACCCGATGATCGCGTCGTGCTTCGGTGCGAGGACCCGCGCAGTCCGGCGTCAGTGAGCGGACAGAGAAGTACTCGAAAGCGTTGGCTGATCAGGTGTAATCCGCGTCCTCAGCGAGCGTCCCTCCATAGCTGACACCGTCGGGCCACGAGGCACTGCGACCGGCGGTGCCGCGCCGAGCGTGAACGGTAAGAGGGCGAACCGTCGTAGTCAGGGGTGGAGGGTGCCCCGCCGGGCTATCCTCGCGATCCTGTGCTGCAGCAGCGACCCGCTGGTACGAGAGCTATGGTCCCGGAATTGAGTCGCCCCCTGCTGAGTACCCAGCGGAGGGCGCTCACTTCGCTACCTCTGGCGAGTTATCCCTAAACCCCGCGGGCGGTCGCTGGCTCCGGCGCGGCGCGTGGCGTCAGTTGGCCCAGTGGCTTCGGGGCGGTGTCGAAGGCCCCGCTGTCGTCGTCCGGCTGCTGATGTAAACGAACGGGTCTGGGGGATCTCGCCGGTGCGGGGCCGACGAGCGTCGAGGCTGTGAGTACCCGGGGAGATGCATGCCGTGAGTCGACGCGACCTCACGGTCATCGCGGTCTGAGAACGCGCGAGCCCTCAGCCCCGCCGGGCTGCTGCGTTGCGGCTACCTGGATTCCGAAGCGATCAGAGGGCCACGCGTAAAGCTTGCCCGAGGTCCCGGACAAGACGCGCTCGGCTCGTTGAGCAACCGGCCTCAGCGAAGTGGGCCGCAGGCGCAGCTGGCCAGATATCCGCCGACTGGGCGTCACTTCCCGAGAAGCCGAACCGTCGAGATTGATACGACTGTCCGCGTACACCTTGATACGTCGGTTTGGGGACAGGTTCATATGTAGGTCGATGTTCGGTGTTCCGTAGTTGTTCGCCGAGGTGGGTGGGCCACCCTTGGAGTCGTCTTCCGGCAAGTTGACGATTTCCGAAGGGTGGCCCACCCCCATGATCCTGGATCAGGAGTCCTGGATGAATATCCGACGTTTCAAACAGCTGCATGCCACCGGCATGACGTACGCCGAGATCGGTCGCGAGTGCGGCTGTGACTGGCGCACGGTACGCAAGTACCTGGCCGAGGATTCCCCGACGGCGCCCCCGTCGGCGCCCTCGCGCAAGGGCACGCAGAAGGTGGCCATCACCGAGGTAATCGCAGCGCTGATCGATGCGATGCTGCGAGCCTGCATCGACCTCAAGGCCACCGTGATCTGCGAGCGTCTCGCCGACGAGCACGACGTGCATGTGCACTATCAGCGGGTCAAAACCTACTGCCGCTCCCGCCGCCCTCAGATCCGCGCCGAGCTCGGCCTCGACGAACCCGGAGCGGGGAGTCTGCACCGGCGCATTGCCACCCTGCCCGGGGCTCAGGCCCAGGTCGACTGGGGCGATGAGGGGGACCTGCTGGGCACCGGCGTGCGCGTCTACTCGTTCCACATGACGCTGTCGTACTCGCGAGATCCGTTCTGCTGCTTCGTGACCTCGATGGATGCCGCGACGTTCTTCGACTGCCACCGGCGGGCCTTCGACCACTTCAGCGGAGTCCCGGCAGCGATCGTCTACGACCGCCTCAAGACCGTGGTGCGCCGCCACGTGGCCCCGGGCAAGGCAGTCCCGGTCACCGCCGCAGCCACCGCGTTCGCCGGCCACTACGGGTACGACATCGATGTGTTGGCCGCCTACCGGCCCACCGGCAAGGGCCGGGTGGAGCGGCAGGTCGATATCGTGCGTGACCACGTCGTGGCCGGTCGCCGGTTCCGCTCGGTCGGCGATGCCGATGCCGCGTTCGCCCGGTGGGTGAAGATCCGCCGCGGCCAAGTCCATCGCACGCACGGGCAAGTCATCGCCGAGGCCGCCGCAACCGATCACGCCGCACTGGGCCCGCTTCCGGCTACGGAGTACGAGATCTTCGATGAGCACGTGCGCACGGTGGGCAAGGACTGTCTGATCTCGTTCGAGTCCGACCACTACTCGGTTCCTGCCTCCCAGGTGACGGCGAGGCAGAAGGTCCTGGTCCGCGCCACAGCCAACCGCATCACAGTCTGCCGCCTGGAGGACCCCGCCCAGGAGCTGGCGGTCCATCGGCGTGGCGGCCGGTCCCACGAGTGGATCATCGACCCCACCCACTGGGACGGCCTGCCCGACGGGGCCGGCCGCGCCGTCTGTCACACCGAGCCCGACCGGGCCGGGGCATCTGCCAGGCCGGAGGAATCGTCCTCGGTGCTGGCGCACTATCTGGCCTCGATGGACCCGGTTCCCGATATCCGGCGGCCGTTGGCGTCCTACGAGCTGATGGCGAGTGAGGCGTCGTGAGCGAGTTCGTCATCAGTCGGATCACTGCCGCCGCGCAGCGGCTCAAGCTGCCGCACATGGCCGCCAGCGCCGCTGACGCCGCGACCCGAGCCGAGCAGTCGCAACTGGGCTACCTGGACTTTCTCGACCAGCTGCTCGAGGAGGAGGTCACCCACCGGGAGTCGGGCCGGTTCCGCAACGCGCTCAAGCTCTCCGGGCTGCCTCACCACAAGACCTTGGAAGACTTCGACTTCGCGTTCCAACCTGGCGTCGATGCCAGGCGCTTGAAGGATCTCGCGGCGATGGAGTTCGTCGAACGCAAAGCCAACATCGCTCTGCTCGGCCCGCCCGGCGTGGGCAAGACCCACATCGCCGTGGCACTGGCAGTGACTGCATGCCGGGCCGGTCACTCGATCTACTACACCACCCTCGACGACCTGGTCCGCAAGCTGCGCAAGGCCGACAGCCTCGGCACCCTGCCCAAGCAACTCTCCAGCCTGGCCCGACCGTCACTGCTGGTCATTGACGAAGTCGGCTATCTCCCACTCAACCGCGCAGAGGCCAACATGTTCTTCCAGCTGGTCTCACGCCGCTACGAGAAGGGCTCGACGATCATCACCAGCAACAAAACCTTCGCCGAATGGGGCACTGTCCTGGGAGACGAGGTCCTGGCCACCGCCATCCTGGACCGGTTCCTGCACCACTGCGAGGTCATCGCCATCAACGGTCCGTCCTACCGGCTCAAAGACCGGGCAGACCTTGTCAGCACCGCCGAAGAACCGGCACCATAAACCCCAGCCGGACACCGACACGTGAGCTTGTACGCCGCACGACACGTCACCCTGTACGCGGACAACGACCTTGTATCGGCCGAGTTGTGGACGTCCCGGCCCAGTCGTGGACCTCGTGATCGGACCGCACGTGGAAGACGTCACGGCACCTCCGTCCGTGACAGGGCCCTCCTCGCGGACTTGTCGCGGTTCTCCAGCCCAGCAGCCGACCAACGGATCTGGGATGGCGGGAGCCATCGAGCTTCCGAGCGCGGCCAGTACTTCGCTCCATCGCCAACTGGTGACCCTACGTCGGAAAGTCCCGGTCGACGCGAGGGCGAAGACGCAAGTGGGCGGGAGACGCTGGCATTCGCGCGCAGCCCGACGTACGACGGAGGCGCGACGCCACGAGAGGAGCTCACCGTGGACTCACCGGTGCGTTTCCCATGCCGAGCCGACCTGGTGAGTCACGAGGCCGAACGAATGAGGGCCGTTGAGAAGGCTCGAGGTGGAGTCGCCACCGGGAGGAAGGGTGGAAAGAGTAGCTCCGCCGAAAGTCCCCGCCGACACCTCTACGTCGACTCGATAAAATTAGCCGCGTACCGGTTGACAGCGATCAGCGCCTGACCAGGCAAAAGACGCGGGATTTGGTTTTAGGGACAGGCCCGTGTAACTTTATCGGAGCCGCCAGGGAGCGGGGCCGGAACGACAAGAACCGGCCCGGCGAGCAGGTGGCGGGCCAGAGTGGGAAGTGGTCCACCCGGTTTGACTGGGGTGGGTTGGTGACTTACTCTGGAGGAGTTGCCCCGAAAGGGCGAGACTACCCCGCGAGATGGTGGCTGAGGCTGCTGGGGAGCGGTGTGTGGGTGTTGTTTGAGAACTCAACAGTGTGTTTTGTTTGTGATAGTGCCAAATTTTTTGTTTGGTTGCGACCCTTTCACATCCCTGTCGTGGGGGTCGCGTTTTTTTGAAACAGCCAGTTTTGGGTTGTTTTGTTGCTTGGATTGTGCTTTTCGTAGTGCTGAGAAGCTTTTATGGAGAGTTTGATCCTGGCTCAGGACGAACGCTGGCGGCGTGCTTAACACATGCAAGTCGAACGGTAAGGCCCTTCGGGGTACACGAGTGGCGAACGGGTGAGTAACACGTGGGTAATCTGCCCTGCACTTCGGGATAAGCCTGGGAAACCGGGTCTAATACCGGATATTCAACTCTTGCCGCATGGTGGGTGTTGGAAAGTTTTTCGGTGCAGGATGAGCCCGCGGCCTATCAGCTTGTTGGTGGGGTAATGGCCTACCAAGGCGACGACGGGTAGCCGGCCTGAGAGGGTGATCGGCCACACTGGGACTGAGACACGGCCCAGACTCCTACGGGAGGCAGCAGTGGGGAATATTGCACAATGGGCGAAAGCCTGATGCAGCGACGCCGCGTGGGGGATGACGGTCTTCGGATTGTAAACCCCTTTCAGTAGGGACGAAGCGCAAGTGACGGTACCTGCAGAAGAAGCACCGGCCAACTACGTGCCAGCAGCCGCGGTAATACGTAGGGTGCGAGCGTTGTCCGGAATTACTGGGCGTAAAGAGCTCGTAGGCGGTTTGTCACGTCGTCTGTGAAATCCTCCAGCTTAACTGGGGGCGTGCAGGCGATACGGGCAGACTTGAGTACTACAGGGGAGACTGGAATTCCTGGTGTAGCGGTGAAATGCGCAGATATCAGGAGGAACACCGGTGGCGAAGGCGGGTCTCTGGGTAGTAACTGACGCTGAGGAGCGAAAGCATGGGTAGCGAACAGGATTAGATACCCTGGTAGTCCATGCCGTAAACGGTGGGCGCTAGGTGTGGGGTCCTTCCACGGATTCCGTGCCGTAGCTAACGCATTAAGCGCCCCGCCTGGGGAGTACGGCCGCAAGGCTAAAACTCAAAGGAATTGACGGGGGCCCGCACAAGCGGCGGAGCATGTGGATTAATTCGATGCAACGCGAAGAACCTTACCTAGGCTTGACATATACAGGACGACGGCAGAGATGTCGTTTCCCTTGTGGCTTGTATACAGGTGGTGCATGGTTGTCGTCAGCTCGTGTCGTGAGATGTTGGGTTAAGTCCCGCAACGAGCGCAACCCCTGTCTCATGTTGCCAGCACGTTATGGTGGGGACTCGTGAGAGACTGCCGGGGTCAACTCGGAGGAAGGTGGGGATGACGTCAAATCATCATGCCCCTTATGTCTAGGGCTTCACACATGCTACAATGGCTAGTACAGAGGGCTGCGATACCGTGAGGTGGAGCGAATCCCTTAAAGCTGGTCTCAGTTCGGATTGGGGTCTGCAACTCGACCCCATGAAGTCGGAGTCGCTAGTAATCGCAGATCAGCAACGCTGCGGTGAATACGTTCCCGGGCCTTGTACACACCGCCCGTCACGTCATGAAAGTCGGTAACACCCGAAGCCGGTGGCCTAACCCCCTTGTGGGGAGGGAGCCGTCGAAGGTGGGATCGGCGATTGGGACGAAGTCGTAACAAGGTAGCCGTACCGGAAGGTGCGGCTGGATCACCTCCTTTCTAAGGAGCACTCACCACCACGGTTGTGGTGGTCAGAGTCTGGTGCCGGCCTGCGGTCCCGAATGTGGATCGGGTCGGCCGCTCAATTGGGTGGAACACTATCGCTTAAGGACCCGCCTGGATCCGATCCGGTGAGCTCAGGGCTCACTCGGTGTCGGGGAGTGGGTGTCCGGGACGAAACACACTGTTGGGTGTCTGAAACAACACCGTCATGCCCTGAGAGGGGTGTGGTTGTTTCTGGTGGCACTGATTCCCGATGCACCTGATGTGGTCTATGGACCGTGGGTGTGGGTGGGGTTGGTGTGTGTTGTTTGAGAACTGCACAGTGGACGCGAGCATCTTTAATTGTTTGTGAATGTAAGTGTGTAAGAGCACACGGTGGATGCCTTGGCACCAAGAGCCGATGAAGGACGTAGTAGGCTGCGATAAGCCTCGGGGAGCTGCCAAACGAGCTGTGATCCGAGGGTGTCCGAATGGGGGAACCCAGCACGCGTGATGGCGTGTTACCCGCATCTGAATACATAGGGTGTGTGGAGGGAACGCGGGGAAGTGAAACATCTCAGTACCCGCAGGAAGAGAAAACAACAGTGATTCCGTCAGTAGCGGCGAGCGAACGCGGAGGAGGCTAAACCGCATGCGTGTGATACCCGGCAGGGGTTGCGTGTGTGGTGTTGTGGGGCGCGATGTCCTTGGCTCTGCCGGACCGGGCGCCGATGACCGTGGGTTAGGGGAACGACTTGGAAGGGTCGGCCGGAGAGGGTGAGAGTCCCGTACCTGAAAACCTTGCGGCGGGGCGATTTGTGTACCCAAGTAGCAGCGGGCCCGTGAAATCTGCTGTGAATCTGCCGGGACCACCCGGTAAGCCTGAATACTCCTTGGTGACCGATAGCGGATTAGTACCGTGAGGGAATGGTGAAAAGTACCCCGGGAGGGGAGTGAAATAGTACCTGAAACCGTGTGCTTACAATCCGTCAGAGGCTTTCGGGCTGATGGCGTGCCTTTTGAAGAATGAGCCTGCGAGTTAGTGGTATGTCGCGAGGTTAACCCGTCGAGGGGAAGCCGTAGCGAAAGCGAGTCCGAATAGGGCGCTTGAGTGGCATGCTCTAGACCCGAAGCGGAGTGATCTACCCATGGCCAGTGTGAAGCGACGGTAAGACGTCGTGGAGGCGCGAACCCACTTAGGTTGAAAACTGAGGGGATGAGTTGTGGGTAGGGGTGAAAGGCCAATCAAACTCCGTGATAGCTGGTTCTCCCCGAAATGCATTTAGGTGCAGCGTCGCATGTTTCACCTCGGAGGTAGAGCTACTGGATGGCCGATGGGCCCTACAAGGTTACTGACGTCAGCCAAACTCCGAATGCCGAGGTGTGAGAGTGCGGCAGTGAGACTGTGGGGGATAAGCTTCATAGTCGAGAGGGAAACAGCCCAGATCGCCGGCTAAGGCCCCTAAGCGTGTACTAAGTGGAAAAGGATGTGGGATCGCTGAGACAGCCAGGAGGTTGGCTTAGAAGCAGCCACCCTTGAAAGAGTGCGTAATAGCTCACTGGTCAAGTGGTCCTGCGCCGACAATGTAGCGGGGCTCAAGTACACCGCCGAAGCCGCGGCACTCACACGTTGAACCTCCTCCGGGCAGGTGTGTGGGTGGGTAGGGGAGCGTCGTGTGGCCATAGAAGCGCCGGAGTGATCCAGGTGTGGAGGCCACACGAGTGAGAATGCAGGCATGAGTAGCGAATGACGAGTGAGAAACTCGTCCGCCGGATGACCAAGGGTTCCTGGGTCAAGCTAATCTGCCCAGGGTGAGTCGGGACCTAAGGCGAGGCCGACAGGCGTAGTCGATGGACAACGGGTTGATATTCCCGTACCCGTGTATGCGCGCCCATGGTGAATCAGTGAGACTAACCGCCCAAAGCCACCTAGACGGTCTTCGGACCGCGTGGTGGGGATGCGCGGGACCTGATCTGGTAGTAGCCAAGCGATGGGGTGACGCAGGAAGGTAGCTGGGCCAGTCAGTGGTTGTACTGGTGTAAGAGTGTAGGCCGTGACATAGGCAAATCCGTGTCACATACAAGGCTGAGACTTGATGCGTACCCGTTGTGGGGAATTCAGTGATCCTATGCTGCCGAGAAAAGCCTCTAGTGAGTTCATACACGGCCCGTACCCCAAACCAACACAGGTGGTCAGGTAGAGAATACCAAGGCGATCGAGAGAACTGTGGTTAAGGAACTCGGCAAAATGCCCCCGTAACTTCGGGAGAAGGGGGACCACGCTCGGTGAACACCTTCGCGGTGGGAGCTGGGGGTGGTCGCAGAGACCAGAGAGAAGCGACTGTTTACTAAAAACACAGGTCCGTGCGAAGACGTAAGTCGATGTATACGGACTGACGCCTGCCCGGTGCTGGAAGGTTAAGAGGACCGGTTAGCCGCAAGGCGAAGCTGAGAATTTAAGCCCCAGTAAACGGCGGTGGTAACTATAACCATCCTAAGGTAGCGAAATTCCTTGTCGGGTAAGTTCCGACCTGCACGAATGGCGTAACGACTTCTCTGCTGTCTCGACCACAGACTCGGCGAAATTGCATTACGAGTAAAGATGCTCGTTACGCGCGGCAGGACGAAAAGACCCCGGGACCTTTACTATAGCTTGGTATTGGCGTTCGATTCGGTTTGTGTAGGATAGGTGGGAGACTGTGAAGCATGCACGCCAGTGTGTGTGGAGTCGTTGTTGAAATACCACTCTGATCGTATTGGACGTCTAACCTCGGCCCATGATCTGGGTTAGGGACAGTGCCTGGTGGGTAGTTTAACTGGGGCGGTTGCCTCCCAAAGAGTAACGGAGGCGCCCAAAGGTTCCCTCAGCCTGGATGGCAATCAGGTGTTGAGTGCAAGTGCACAAGGGAGCTTGACTGTGAGACTGACACGTCGAGCAGGGACGAAAGTCGGGACTAGTGATCCGGCACCGGCATGTGGAAGCGGTGTCGCTCAACGGATAAAAGGTACCCCGGGGATAACAGGCTGATCTTCCCCAAGAGTCCATATCGACGGGATGGTTTGGCACCTCGATGTCGGCTCGTCGCATCCTGGGGCTGGAGTAGGTCCCAAGGGTTGGGCTGTTCGCCCATTAAAGCGGCACGCGAGCTGGGTTTAGAACGTCGTGAGACAGTTCGGTCTCTATCCGCCGCGCGCGTAAGAAACTTGCGGAAGGCTGTCCCTAGTACGAGAGGACCGGGACGGACGAACCTCTGGTGTGCCAGTTGTTCCACCAGGAGCATCGCTGGTTAGCTACGTTCGGAAGGGATAACCGCTGAAAGCATCTAAGCGGGAAGCCTGTTCCAAGATGAGGTTTCTCACCACCTTCGCGTGGTTAAGGCCCCCCACAGACCATGGGGTTGATAGGCCGGAACTGGAAGCGCAGCAATGCGTGCAGGTGACCGGTACTAATCGGCCGAGGACTTACACACAAACAGCTTTTCAAGAATGAACGCGTCCACTGTGCAGTATCTGAAACAACACACCCGCATCACACCGACAACAGTCGGAAACGATGTGGGCCTTGTTTCGCAGAGTTACGGCGGCCATAGCGGCAGGGAAACGCCCGGTCCCATTCCGAACCCGGAAGCTAAGCCTGCCAGCGCCGATGGTACTGCACTCGCGAGGGTGTGGGAGAGTAGGACACCGCCGAACACAACTTCACAAGCCGGAACCCCCGACCCCCACAGGCCGGGGGTTCCCGCCATTTCACCCACCCACCACCACAGACATCACGCGACGCGCCAACGCCGAATCCACGAGCTGCTCGAGGCTCACCAAGCCGCCATCGGCGTCCGTCAGAGGCACACGCCAATTCGGATACTCGTCCGACGTACCCGGCATGTTCACCGGGCGGCGATCACCCACCAGATCCGACACCGACACCGCCACGAGCAACGACGGCGCAGGCGCCACGAATCGGTGCAACGCCACCACTAGATCCTCAGGGGAATTGCCCTCGAGGAGACCCCGGTCGCGGACCTCCTTCCGGAACGCCTCGATCTCGGCCGCCGCGGACCGACGCTCCTCCTCGACGTCACCGGTGAGCTGCCCGAGCTCCTCGCGAACATCCACGTGGACGAGATCGACGTAGCCGGCCGTCGGGGGGAGGTCATGCGTCGTCACCGACGCCATACACAGGCGGCGGTACTGCTCGGGCGGAACGGGCTCGTCGTCACGCTTCTCGAACCACATCACCGAGGTACCCAGCACCCCGAGCTCGGACAAGGTCTCCCGGACCCCCGGGGCCACCGTGCCCAGGTCCTCACCGACCACCACGGCGCCGGCACGGGTGGCCTCCAACGCGAGCACACCGAGCATGGCCTCATGGTCGTACCGGACGTACGTCCCCTCGGTGGGCGATGCGCCCTCGGGAATCCACCACAGCCGGAAGAGCCCGAGAATGTGGTCGATACGCACCCCGCCGGAATCGCGGAGCGCGGCGCGAACGATGTCGCGGAACGGCGCGTAACCCTCCTCCGCGAGAGCATCCGGTCGCAACGGCGGCTGCGACCAGTCCTGCCCCAGCTGGTTGTATGCATCCGGCGGCGCGCCCACCGAGACCCCGCGGGCGAGCGACCGGTTCAAGGACCACGCATCCGCCCCGGTCGGATGCACACCGACCGCCAGATCATGAAGGACGCCCAGCCGCATACCGGCTCCGACCGCCTCCTTCTGCGCATGCCCCCGTTGCTGCGAGACCTGCCACTGCAACCACTCATGGAAACGCACCTCATCCGCGTGCTCGGTGGCGTAGCGCTCGACGGACTCCGAGTCCGGATCCCTCAGCTCCTCCGGCCATCCGGACCAGTCCGGCCCGTGCTCACCGGCCAATGCGCTCCATGTGGCGAACCCCCTCAGCCCCGGCTGTCCGCCCACGAACCGGTCGAACGACTCAGAACGTCTCGGCGAGAGCGGAACGGCGAAAAGGAGGCGCAACGCCTCGAGCTTCGCGGACCACGACGCGTCCCGGTCGATGGTGTCCTTCTCGTTGGATTCCGCTGCCTCCCGCGCCAGCGCATCGACCCGCGCGCGAGCGGCGGCGGGTAGCTCCGCATACTCCGGTACCAGCTCCGGGCGCAGGTACAGGGGAGAGGCGAAGCGGCGGGTCGTCGGCAGGTACGGCGACGGCCCGACCGGCGGGAACGGCTCGCCGGCGTGCATCGGATTGACCAAGACGAAATCCGCGCCCGTCTCCCGGCCGGCCCAGCCGCAGAGGACGCCGAGGTCGGCGAGATCCCCCACGCCCCACGACTTCTCCGAACGCACCTGATAGATCTGCGCGGCCAGGCCGACTGCCCTGCGTTCTCCCAGACCGCGGGGGACCGGGATCGTCGGCGGATAGACCAGCAGTGTGCACTCACACGACTCCGGCTCGCGGTCCGGTACCTCCACCACGGCCGAGACGCGATGCCACCCGGCGGGCAGCGCGGCCGGCACCTGGAGCGTCACCCGTTCGACTGTGACGCCGTCGACCTCACGGGCCGCCCGCGGCTCATCGAGGGGGAGCAGGGTCACCGGGACATCGGTGTCCTCGAGCAGGACCGAGACGGTCACCTTCGCGCCGTGCGGGACATGGACCGGGCACCCTATGGCGGTGCCCTGACGTGCCACCAGGGACGGCGGCAGCACACGCCGCCAGGGGCGCACGCGAACGGCCTCCAGGGCCTCGTGCTCCGAGACGCCGAGCTCGTCGTCGTCGTCGACAGCGACCGGTACGCCCATCGCGGCGAGCACCGCACGCACCGTCCGGGCGGAGATCTCCCGGCGCACGCCCTGCGCGTCGTCGTAACTCGTGGCGACCCCGCACACCTCGGCGAGTTCGGCCAGGACAGGGGAGACGATGTCATTCGCAGTCACGCGCTCCACTGTGCCATCGGCCGCGTCGTCGACGCGCCGGTCGACGGAAACGGACCACACTCCGCGAAACCGGGCCGCACCACGTAGCCTGACGGGACACGAACCTGTTCGCCCAGAGAAAGAGCGTGGCCCACCCATGACCGAGGCATTCATCTACGACGCCATCCGGACACCGCGAGGTAAGGGCAAGCCCGGCGGTGCCCTACACGGGGTCAAGCCGATCGACCTGGTGGTCGGCCTCATCGAGGAGACGCGTCGTCGGTTCCCCGATCTCGACGAGAACCGCATCTCGGACATCATCCTCGGCATCGTCACCCCCCTCGGGGACCAGGGGATGGATCTGCCCCGCATCGCGGCCCTGGCCGCCGGCATGCCCGACACGGTCGCCGGCGTGCAGATCAACCGCTTCTGTGCCTCCGGGCTGACCTCCATCAATATGGCCGCCCAGAAGATCCGCTCCGGATGGGACGAGGTCGTCTTCGCCGGCGGGGTCGAGTCCATGTCCCGTGTCCCCATGGGCACCGACGGTGGCGCCTGGGCGATGGACCCCGCCACCAACTACGACACCTACTTCTCCCCCCAGGGCATCGGCGCCGACCTCATCGCCACCCTCGAGGGCTTCACCCGCGAGGACGTGGACCGCTACGCCGAGCGCTCACAGCGACTCGCCGCCCGCGCCTGGGAGGAGGGCCGGTTCGCCAAGTCGGTCGTGCCCGTCAAGGACATCAACGGCATCACCATCCTCGACCACGACGAGCACATGCGCCCCGGCACCACCGTCGAGGCGCTCGCCGGACTCAAGCCCTCCTTCGCCATGGTCGGCGACATGGGTGGCTTCGACGCCGTCGCGTTGCAGAAGTACCACTGGGTCGAGGAGATCAACCACGTCCACCACGGCGGCAACTCGTCCGGCATCGTCGACGGCGCCGCGCTGGTCGTGGTGGGCTCGGAGAAGGCCGGGCGGGAGATGGGGATGACCCCGCGCGCCCGGGTCGTCGCCGCCGCGACCTCCGGGGCCGACACCACCATCATGCTCACCGGCCCGACCCCGGCCGCCAAGAAGGCCCTCGCCACCGCCGGCCTGACCGCCGACGACATCGACCTCTGGGAGCTCAACGAGGCCTTCGCCTCCGTCGTCCTGCGCTTCCAGAAGGACATGGACATCCCCGACGAGAAGCTCAACGTCAACGGCGGGGCCATCGCCATGGGCCACCCCCTCGGTGCGACCGGCGCCATGATCACCGGCACCGTCCTCGACGAACTCGAGCGCACCGGCGGCAAGCGCGCCCTCATTACCCTCTGCGTGGGGGGCGGCATGGGCGTGGCCACCATCATCGAACGCGTCTGACCCACCGACACCACAGCGATACAGGAGTACAAGACCAGTGAGCGACAACATGTTCCGGTGGGATCAGGACGGCGACGGCATCGTCACCCTCACCATGGACGACCCCGACCACGGCGCCAACACGATGAACTCCCGCTTCATCAACGACTTCTCCGCCACGGTCGACCGCATCGTGGCCGAGAAGGACTCCATCAAGGGAGTCGTCCTCACCTCCGCCAAGAAGAGCTTCTTCGGCGGCGGTGACCTCAAGTCCATGATCAAGGCCGGCCCCGAGCAGGCCGACGAACTGTACGAGCGGTCGATGGGCATCAAGGGCCGCATGCGTGCCCTCGAGACCTGCGGCGTGCCCGTCGTGGCCGCGATCAACGGCGCCGCCCTCGGCGGCGGCCTCGAACTCGCGCTCGCGTGCCACCATCGCGTCATGGCCGACGCCCGCGGCGCCAAGGTCGGACTGCCCGAGGTCACCCTCGGCCTGCTGCCCGGCGGCGGCGGCATCGTCCGCACCGTCCGGATGTTCGGCCTCGCCCAGGCCGTGCCCAACATCCTCATGTCCGGCCGTTCCTTCGCGCCCGACAAGGCCCTCAAGGCCGGCCTGGTCGACGAGGTCGTCGAGCCCGAGAAGCTCATCGACGCCGCCAAGGCCTGGCTCGCCACCGAACCCGAGCCCACCCAGCCGTGGGACCGCACGGGCTGGACGCTGCCCGGCGGCACGATCGACGACCCCGCGCTGGCGGGCGTCCTGCCGTCCTTCCCCGCCAACATGCGCAAGCAGACCAAGGGCGCGCCCGCCCCGGCCCCGCGCGCCATCATGGCTGCCGCCGTCGAGGGCTCCCAGGTCGACTTCGCCACCGCCGAGAAGATCGAGGCGCGCTACTTCGTCTCCCTCGTCACCGGCCCCATCGCGAAGAACATGATCCAGGCGTTCTTCTTCGACATGCAGCACTGCTCCTCCGGCGGCGCCCGCCCGAAGGCGGCCGACGGCTCGGAGATCCCGCGCACCGAGTTCACCAAGGTCGGCGTCCTCGGCGCGGGCATGATGGGCGCCGGCATCGCCTACGTCTGCGCCAAGGCCGGCATCGAGGTCGTCCTCAAGGACGTCGAGCAGGCCTCCGCCGACAAGGGGAAGGCGTACTCCGAGAAGCTCGAGGCCAAGGCCCTCGAGCGGGGCCGCACCACGCAGGAGAAGTCCGACGCGCTGCTGGCCCGCATCACTCCGACCACAGACCCGCAGGCGCTCGCCGGCTGCGACCTGGTGATCGAGGCGGTGTTCGAGTCGCCCGATCTCAAGAAGAAGGTCTTCCAGGAGATCGAGGACATCGTCGCGCCTGAGGCGCTGCTCGGCTCCAACACCTCGACGCTGCCGATCTCCGACCTCGCCACCGGCGTCAAGCGGCCGGAGGACTTCATCGGCCTGCACTTCTTCTCGCCCGTCGACAAGATGCAGCTCGTCGAGATCATCCGAGGCGAGAAAACCACGCCGGAGACGCTGGCCAAGGCCATCGACCTGACGTTGCAGATCCGCAAGATCCCGATCGTCGTCAACGATTCGCGCGGCTTCTACACCTCCCGGGTCATCGGCACCTTCGTCAACGAGGCGATCGGCATGCTCGACGAGGGCATCGAACCGTCCACCATCGAGCAGGCCGGCCGTATCGCCGGCTACCCGGCGGCGCCCCTGCAGCTCTCGGACGAGCTGAACCTCAACCTCATGCTCAAGATCCGGGAGACCGCGCGCGAGGCCGCCGCGGCCGCGGGCGAGGAGTTCGTCGAGGTGGCCTCCGACCGCGTCACCGCCAAGATGGTCAACGAGCTGGGCCGCAGCAGCCGCCTGTCCGGTGCCGGGTTCTACGAGTACACCGACGGCAAGCGCGGCGGACTCTGGCCGGGCCTGCGGGGGGCGTTCAACACCTCTCCCGACAATTCCCCGCCGCTACAGGATCTGGTCGACCGCATGATCTTCGCCGAGGTCCTCGAGACGCAGAAGTGCGTGGACGAGGGTTTGATCGTCGACGACGCCGACGCCAACATCGGCTCGATCATCGGTATCGGTTTCCCCGCGTGGACCGGCGGCACCCGCCAGTACGCGAAGAACTACTCCGAGCCGGGCGCGAAGGTGGCCACCGGCTACAAGGGCTTCGTCGCCCGCGCCGAGGAACTGGCCGCGAAGTACGGCGAGCGCTTCGCCCCCACCGAGTCGCTGAGGACACTGGCGTCCGAGCAGGGCTGACACCCAACGAAGGCACCTCGCGCCCCCATCTGTTGTCCCGCCCCGGGCAACAGGTGGGGGCGTTGGGGTTTCAGCCGGGCTCGTGCGCGCGATCGTGAAGAGAAAATACTCCGATAAGTTCCTTCGAATAGTCCCTGCGACGGGACGGGACGTCGCCTGCGGGCGACGCGGGGTTCAGCATCCCGCCCGCGGCCTGTCACCTGGATGTCGACCAGCGACCCTAGCGTTCGCCAAGCGTACGAGCAGGTCGTACACCACCGGAACGAGGAGAGACGATGCCGTCAGCGAAGACACCGCATCCGCACCGACACCGACGCCGCGCCACCGGCCTGGCGCTCGCCGCCACGATCATCGTGGGCGCAGCCCCCGCACACGCACTTCCCACCGGTTCGCTGGGCACCGGCTCGGCGGACCCGGGCGGCTCGCTCGGCGCCGCGCCGGGGAGCTCCGCCCCCGGCACCAACGACGGGCTCTACACGGGATCGGTCGAGGTCGTGGATGGTCCCGCCTCGGACCCGTCCGTCCTGACCGGGCGCGTGTTCGACGACGCCAACCGCAATTCGGTGCACGACGATGGGGAAGTCGGCGTGCCTGATGTCCGGGTGTCCAACGGTCGCGACGTGGTGACCACCGACGAGCAGGGACGCTACGAGCTGCCGGCCACCGACAACTTCACCGCGTTCGTGACGCAGCCCGCCGGGTGGCAGGTGCCGGTCGACGAGCAGATGTTCGCCCAGTTCAGCTACAACCACCTGCCCGAGGGCTCGCCGGAGCTGCGCTTCGGCGGTCTGGAGCCGACCGGCGATCTGCCGGCGGCGGTGAACTTCCCGCTGGCGAAGTCGGCCGCGACCGCCGATCCGAGGCAGTCCTGCCCGATCGCCTCCGACACCCAGACGTACGACATGGAGGAGGTCGGGTACGCGAGCCGCGGCGTGCCGGCCGATCTCGCGGCCCGTGACGACTACGCGGGCTGCGGCATCCTGCTCCTGGGCGACAACGTCGGCGACGACCTGAGCCTGAACCAGCCCGTCAAAGACCTCTACGCCGACTCGAACGGTCCCGTGCGTGCCATTCCCGGCAACCACGACATGGACTTCGACGCGGCCGACGCCACCCACGCCGTCGACACTTATCGCCGCGACTTCGGCGCGCCGTACTACTCGTACGAGGTGGGCGACACCCACTTCGTGGGCCTGTTCAACATCGTCTACAACGGTCGGAAGGCCGACGGCTCCAACGGGGGATACTCCGAGGCGATCTCCCAGGAGCAGCTCGAGTGGCTCCGCAACGACCTGGAGCACGTCGACCGCGACAAGAACATCGTGGTGGCCGCGCACGCGCCGATCGTGGACTACCGCGATGTCACGACGGACAACGCCACCGAGCTGTACGAGATCCTCGCCGACTACCCCAACGCGGTGACCGTCGGCGGCCACACCCACACCCTCGAGCACCTGCTGGCGGGTGACTCCAGGCAGGAGTGGATCGACGCGGGGATCCCCGAGCTGACCCACGACCAGCTCGTGGCCGGCGCGGTCTCCGGCTCGTGGTACTCCGGCGAGCTCAACGACAACGGCGTCCCCTACTCGTACACGTCCGATGCCGCCGAGCCCGGCGCCCTGACCATCGAGTTCGACGGACGCGAGCGCTCCGAGTACTACACGGTGCGCAACGAGTCGATCGACCGTCAGTTCCTGACGGGGATCAACAGCCCCGCGTGGCGGGAGTGGGCCGAGGCCTACCAGCAGTGGAAGGACGACGGAGGGCAGGGTGAGGCGCCGGCTCCCGTGGCGACCGACTCCGTGAGCACCGCGGACGTGAGCACCGGCGAGGCGTGGCTGGCGGCCAGCTTCTTCGGCGGATCCACGGACGCCAGCGTCCGGGTGTCGATCGACGGCGGGCAGCCCGTCGCCGCCGAGCACACCCAGCCGGCGACCGGCGAGGCCCTCAACGTGGGCTGGGAGTACACCGAGACCGTCTCGGGGACCCACAACCTCATCACCGACGCCGCACTGGGCCGGTCCAGCTCCCACCTGTGGCGGATCGCGCTGCCCGGGGATCTCGAGCCGGGCGAGCACACCGCCGAGGTCTCGGCGACGGATCGGTACGGACGTGAGCACACGACGTCGTTCGCCTTCACGGTGACGGGCTAGCCCTTCAGTGGAGTCACCCTTATCCGGCACGCGGCGGCGTCCCACATCACAGTGAGGGCACCGTCGCGCGTCGGGTAGGACGCTCACCTGCTCGAGCCTAATTTAGGGAAGGCTAGGCAAAGAGAGGTTAGGCTTGCCTCAGATGTAGTGCTACTGTGACCGCATGTTCAGAAAGCGCACAGGCTCCGCCCGGGTGGCGGTGACCGCCGTTCTGGCCTTCTCGCTGACCGCGTGCGGCGTCGCCACCGGGCTGAACGGGGACGCCGAACGGATCTCGGGGATCCCGCTCGCCTCGGAGGTCTCGGCGATCGAGGATCCCCGCTCGTTCCAGGGCGAGCTCCAGCTGCAGCTCGTCGACGACCCGGTCGAGCCCGTCGCCACGGACCCCGCCCCGGAGCTGCCGGCGGTGGTGACCGACAACCAGGGGACCGTCGTCGAGGTCACCGACGTCTCCCGCATCCTGCCGCTGGACATCTACGGCACCCTGTCCCGCATCGTCTACGAGCTGGGGCTGGGGGAGAACGTCATCGGGCGCGACCTCTCGTCGTCCTTCCCCGAGATCGCCGACCGGCCCCTGGTCACGCAGGACGGACACCAGCTCAGCGCCGAGGCGATCCTCGCGCTGGACCCCAGCGTGATCCTCACGGACACCTCGCTCGGCCCGTGGGACGTGATCCTGCAGCTGCGCGATGCAGGCGTTCCCGTCGTCGTCGTCGACTCCCACCGGTCCCCGGGCAACGTCGGGGAGCTCACCGGCGCGGTCGGCGCGGCGTTGGGCGTGCCGGACCTGGGCCGCGAGCTCGGCGAGCGGACCCGCGCGCGGATCGACCAGGCGCAGGAGTCGATCGCCACCATCACGCCGGAGTCGCAGAGCCGGCAGCTGCGCACCGTGTTCCTCTACGCCCGTGGATCCGCCGGCGTGTACTACATGTTCGGCCAGGACAGCGGTGCCGATGAGCTCATCACCGCGGCGGGCGGGTACGACGTGTCCTCGGAGGTCGGCTGGAAGGGCGCCAAGCCCGCCAACGACGAAGGGCTCATCGCGGCCCAGCCCGACGTCATCTTCATGATGAACAAGGGCCTCGACTCGGTCGGTGGCGTCGACGGCCTGCTGGAGAAGTTCCCCGCCATGGCCCAGACGCCGGCGGGTGCCAACCGGCGCGTGATCGCGATGAACGACGACCTGGTCCTGTCGTTCGGCACCCGCACGCCGGCCGTCCTCAACGCGCTCGCCGTGGCGCTCTACGCCCCCGACGCGCTGTGACCGTCACCGACCGCGGCGCGCCGAGCGCGCCTGGCGCAGCGAGCGCGTCTGGTACGCCGGGTGCGCCGGCCGTCCGCCCGAACCGGACCCCGGCCCGGGAGAGCGGGGTCTCCACCCGGATGCTCGCCGGTGGGCTGCTGGTGGGCGGGCTGCTCGTCTCCCTGGTGGTGTTGTCCGTGGTCGCAGCGGCGTCGGGTCAGCTGTCCATCCCGGCCGCCGAGGTGGCGTCGGGGTTCCTCCGGGGCCTCGGTGTCGATGCCGGGCCGCCGGCGAGCCATCCCCGCGCCGACGCGACGCTGTGGAGCGTCCGCTTCCCGCGGGTGGCCATGGCGCTGGTGGTGGGGGCGGCCCTGTCCGTGGCGGGTGCGCTCATGCAGGGCGCGTTCGGTAACCCGCTCGCCGAGCCCAGCGTGGTGGGCGTGTCCGCGGGCGCGGCGGTGGGCGCCGCCTCGGCGATCGTGTTCGGACTGACGACCTTCGGGGCGTGGACGAGCGTCGTCTGCGCGTTCGTCGCGGGCATCATCACCACCACGGCGGTCTACCTCTTCAGCCGTAGTAACGGCCGCACCGAGGTCGTCACACTGGTCCTCACGGGGATCGCGGTCAACGCGGTCGCGGGCGCCGCGCTGGCGCTGCTGATGTTCCTCGGCGACACGCAGGCGCGCGAGGAGATCGTGTTCTGGCAGCTGGGAAGCCTCAACGGCAGCCGGTGGGAGCACGTGCTGGTGGTGGCGCCGCTCGCACTGGTCGGCGTGGTGGCGGCCGCCCGGTTGGCGCGCCCGCTCGACCTGTTGTCACTGGGGGAGCGGCCTGCCCGCCATCTCGGCGTCGATGTCGAGCGCCTGCGAATCGTGTCGATCCTCCTGGTGGGCCTGCTCACAGCCGCCGCGGTGAGTTTCTGCGGCATCGTCTCGTTCGTGGGGCTCGTGGTGCCGCATCTCATCCGCATGATCGCCGGGCCCGGTCACCGTCTCCTGTTGCCGGCCTCCGCGCTCGGCGGGGCGGTGTGCCTGCTCGCCGCCGACCTGCTGGCGCGCACGGCCGTGAACTACGCGGAACTGCCGCTCGGGATGGTCACCGCCGCCGTCGGCGGGCCGTTCTTCTTCTGGCTGCTGCACCGCACCCGCCGCACCGCGGGAGGGTGGGGATGAGCGCCCGGGGGGACCGCACGCCGGTGTTGTCGGCGGAGTCCGTCACCGTCCGCATCGGCGGGCGCGTGCTGCTCGACGCCGTCGACCTGGACGTCCACGCCGGCGAGGTGCTGGCGCTGGTCGGCCCGAACGGGGCCGGTAAGTCCACGCTGCTCGGTGTCATCGCGGGAGACACCGAGCCCGATTCCGGCCGCACCACGCTCGACGGCACCGACCTGCGACGCTGGCGGCTGACGGACCTGGCGCGTCGCCGCGCCCTGTTGACCCAGGCCAACGCCGTCGCCTTCCCCTTCACCGTGCGTGAGGTCGTCGCGATGGGGCGCGCGCCGTGGGCGGGCCGGCCAGAGGACGACGACGACGAGGTCATCATCGACGAGTCGATTGCCGCCACCGACACCTCGCATCTGCGCCTCCGGACCTTTCCGACGCTGTCGGGTGGCGAGAAGGCGCGCGCGTCGCTCTCCAGGGCCCTGGCCCAGCGGGCCGGCGTGCTCCTTCTCGACGAGCCCACCGCCGCGGTGGACCTGCGGCACCAGGAGATCGTCCTCGAGCTGGCGCGGTCCGTCGCGGACGCGGGCGGCGCCGTGGTGGTGGTACTGCACGACCTCGAACTGGCCGCCGCCTGGTCCGATCGCATGGTGATGCTCTCCGACGGCCGGATCCGGGCGCAGGGCGCCCCGGCGGAGGTGCTCGTCCCCGAGCTGGTCGAAGAGGTCTATCAGCAGCCCGTCCTCATCCACCGTCATCCCGTCACGGGGGACCTGTTGGTCACCCCGGATCGGCGGGGCCTGCGACGCGCCGGCGCGTCCGCCCCCGAACCGCCTCTCGTCAAGGAGTTCTCGTGATGGACACCAGATCCCGATCGACGCCCGGAGCCGCCCGGCGGATGCGTGCGGCGTTCGTCGCGGTGCTGCTCGCGGCCGCGACGCTCACCGTGGCCTCGGCCGCCCCGGCGCACGCCGCCGCCCGGCTGAGCGTCAGCAGTTCGCTGGGGGGAGCGGTGGCCTCCACGTCCGGCACGACGACCTTCACCGTCTCGGGTTCGGGTTTCCAGGCGATCGACGGCGGATTCGGCGGCGTGTACGTGGGGTTCGGTTGGGTCAGCGGGTCCAGCTGGGGGCCGTCGAACGGCGGAGTCACCGGCCGGTCCTATGACTACGTCCCGGACGACCAGTCCAAGAACAACAAGGGGTACCAGTCGTTCGTCGCGTTCCCGGGGTCGTCGACCGCGGGTGAGGCGCAGGGGACGATGAGCAAGGACGGATCGTTCCGCATCCAGATGTCGGTTCCCGGGCCCACCTTCACGGGGGCCGGCGGTAGGCGGATCGACTGCCTCACCATGACCTGCGGCTTCTTCACCTGGGGCGCGCACGGCGTCCGCAACGGTGCCAACGAGACCTTCACCCCGGTGACGTTCCAGGGGGGCGCTGCCCCGGCAGCCGATCAGGCAGCAGAGACGTCCGCGGAGTCCGAGGTCCCGGCGGCCGCGGGCCGCGCGACGAGCGGGCGACCGGCGCAGGCAGGGCGGACCGCATCCCGCACTCGCGTCGCCGCGCCCGCTCAGGCACCGGGCGCGCAGGCCTCGGCGGTCGATCCCGCCGCGCCGGCGGCGGACGGCCAGGCACCGGCCGAGGGCGGTGGCGACGCGCCGACCGCAGACGGGCCGGTCGGCGCCACCGGCGGGACGACGGTGAGCGGGGCCGCGGTCATCGAGGTCGACCGCAAGTCCGCACGTCCCGGTGGAGCGATGGGGTTCGCCGCCGCCGGGTTCTGGCCCGGCGAGCAGGTGTACGTGGTGCTCGGTGAGGGTGACGCGGCCGTGGGCCCGGTGATCGCGGGTGTGGACGGGGAGGTCGCCGGCGTGATCGTCGTACCCGCGGACATCGAGGCGGGGACGCACGAGATCCGCGCCGCGGGGGCCGGTTCGGGCCTCGAAGCGGTCGAACGGTTCCCCGTGCGGGTCGACATCGCCCAGACCGCCGCGTCCTCGGCCGGGCTGAGCGGGTCGCTGAGCTGGGTCTTCCTGGCGATCACCGCTCTGGTTCTCCTCGCGGCCGGCGCGTTGTTCCTCAAGCGCCGCCAGGATGGCGCCGGCGTTGACGCGGACCACGGTCCGGGCGACGACACCCACGATGTCCACGATGCGGGGTCGCAGGAGCCCCATCCGGCCCGCGACAGTCATGAGCCGTCCGGACAGACCGCGACGCTTCTCCGAGAAGAGGATCACCGATGAACCGGGTTTCGTTCTCTGCCGTCCGCCGGAGCTCGGCGCTAGCCGCGGCGCTCACCGTCGCGTTGAGCGGCGGCGGCGTCCTCATCGCCCCTGCGGCGCATGCGCAGGGCGCTACCGACCAGGCGGCGGGCAACGGAGCCCGCACGCTGGACGACGCCGAGTTCCGGTGGGGCGTCAACCCTGAGACAGGCAGCCGGTCACATGATCCGACAGCCTTCAACATGATGTCCGCTGGCCTCCTGACGATGTCGGAACCGAAGCGGATCACCGAGGCGGATTGGTCCGGTCGGGACGGGAACGTCACCCTCGAGAAGCGGTGGAGCGACGGAGAACTGACCGAAGCCGACTGGGACGGGTTGCGCAGTGATCGCTCGGGCGGCGAATTGAGCAGTGGTGTCGACTCCTACAACGGTGTCGAGATGGTGTTCCGCGGCGGCGAGGGCGAGGTGAACGTGGCTGCCGGTACCGCGGAGATCTCGTGGGAGGGGTCGGTCACGGTGCTCTACTACCAGGGCGACTCGGTGTTCACACTCCGCGATCCCGAGCTGACGGTCACGGAGAGTTCGGCAGAAGTCACCGCGACGGTCGGGGGGTATCGGAGCTCACGGACCGACTCATCGCTGTGGGAGAAGACGGACGCGAGGTCCGGTGTCGTGATCGCGACTATCGATCGAGAAGCTGTCGAACTCGACGATGAGACCGGATTCAGTATCTCTCCTGAATACGACGATGTGACCTATAGTAAATCCGATATTCCGGGTTCGTTCCCGGAACCATTTGTCGATTACCTTGACGATGTCGGGATCGGCGCTTTCTTCTATTCGACCGGCGGGGTAGCTGATCCCAAGAAGAGGCCTCTTCCGATTACCGTGAGTTGGGATTCGGACGACCCTGCCGATGTCACGGAACCGGGCGGTTCAAAGGGCCTTCTCGGTCGGGTCCTCGACGACACCGTCGAGGACATCCTCCGCGCCGCGGGGACCGATGTCGCGGACACGGCGGCCGCGTGGATGGACGAGGCGTGGAAGCCGCTGCAGCCCGAGGCGGTGAAGGCGGCTCCGAGCGCAGACGTTCCCCCGCAGACGGCTGTTGCCGCCGAGGAGGTCGTTGTCGACGAGACGTTCGGGCAGTACCACGAGGAGTACTACACCTCGACGTCGGCGATGACCGCCGGAACCGTGGGTGGAACCGTCGCAGCGATTCCCGCCTCTACGCCGGCCGGATCCCCGGGGAGTGTGGCCGCCGCCCCCGCTTCCGGCTCCGACGCGGCCTCTCCATTATCGGAGCAGACGACGATGCCGGTCGCGGCGAATCTCCCGCTCACCGACGTCGTCTACGCGCAGACTTCCGCCTCGCTGAAGGCGGGGAACCCCCTTGCCCAGTGGCAGTGGTGGGTTGGTGCAGCACTGCTCGCGCTCGCGGCGGTGCTCTTCTCTCAGACAGTTCGTCGGAAGGACTGAAATGACACTTTCTCGTTCGCGGCTCGGGCTCGCGGGTCGCCGTAGTGCGGTGGCCGGCGCGGCGTTCGCGCTGCTCGGCGGCACCGTCGCGGCCCCCGCGGCCGGCGCTCAGGACCTCAGCTCTGCCCTGTTCGCCCAGTTCTCGCAGGCCACCGAGTCGGCCTCGGCAGCCCAGGAGCCCGGTCCACGAATCGAGGTCTCTCAGATCGTCCTCGACGAAGAGGGCGAGCACGAGGTGACGGTGACCGGCAGCGGATTCACCGATGACTCGGTCGTCGGCACCAGGCCGCCGCTGGCGGGGGAGAACGTCGGCGTCTACGTGGTCCTCGGCAAGTTCGCTGAGGAGTGGAAGCCGTCCGCCGGCGTCCCGTCGTCCGCGCGCACGATCATCTCCACCAAGTGGGCGGTGCCGGCCGAGTCCATGGAGACCATCGGCGGCCCGGAGAAGGGGGCGATCGAGCTGCTCCCGAACGGCACCTTCACCGCGACCATCACGGTGTCGAAGGCGCTGGTCGACGAGGTGGCGGGCACGGCGGCCGGAAACCTCGGCATCTACACCTACCCGGGTGGCGGAGCCAAGCACGCGCCGTGGGAGCTCTACCAGCCGATCACGTTCGGGGAACCCGCTGCTGAGGCGAGCGGCTCGCTCGGAAGCCTGACGGGTCTGCTCCCGTTCTGACGTGGAGGACATCTCGGGTTAGTCGCGCTGCGGCCCGGCACCTCCTCGAGGTGTCGGGGCCGCGTCGTTCCCGGCAGCGCGCTCAGCGCCGCTGTACGGACACCCGGTTGTGGTCGCGACGAGTCAGAGTAGACAGGAGCCCCGGACCCGCTGAGGGGCCGGGGCGTCACTGCTCGTGTGAGGGGTGGTCAGCGGATGCCCGCGGCCTCCAGGTCGAGGAAGACCCGGTGGTTGAGCTCGAAGGCGCGGGACGCGGCCGCGAGCGCGGACTCGCGGTCCGACTCACTCAGGGGGAGGGCGTCCAACGCTGAGCGATAGGCGTCCTTGTAGACCTTGGGCTTGTCGATGTCGAACTCGTAGAAGCTCAGTCCGTCCTCGATCCCGTAGTGTCGGCGGACCATCGTCTTGATGATCTGGCCGCCTGACAAGTCGCCGAGATAGCGGACGTAGTGGTGGCCGATGAGTGCGGCGGGGTCGGCGACGCACGCCCGCAACTCGCTGACGTACGCCTCGACGGTCGGCACGACGGTCGAGCAGGCGCGACCCTGCGCCGCGTGGGTCGCCAGGTCAGCCCGAAGGGCCTCGGTCCGGTCCAGCCGCGGATCCAGAATCGCGGAGAGGCGGGGGTCCGCTCCGACGCTGCGGCACGCGTCCTCCAGCGCCTCGTAGACGGGTAGTGACTGCCGCAGCAATGCCACGAGTCCGTCCGCGGTGCCCGCGCCAGACATCAGGCGGGTGATGAACGAGGCATTCTCCGCCTGGTCGTGTGCCACCATTGTCGAGTCGTGTAACGCTCTCGACAGGGGAGCGGAAATGGTCGTCTCCATGGGTCCTCCGGGCTGGTTAGTTTCGCCCCATGAGATTACTTCACTGGGCGGCGAATGGCTATATCGAATTCATATGTCGAAAGCGTCAACTACGGGCTTTCGGTCTTCCTGGAATGGGAGTCTCTCGGGTGTCGGAAGAAAAGGCGCACGCTATTACCGCCGAGGAATTGAGAGTCGGGGATCGAATCGCGCTCGGGGCGCATACTCTCGTGGAGGACGAGGTCATCGATTTCGCTCGCAGGTGGGACCCGCAGCGGTTCCACACCGACCCCGAGGCGGCAGGCCGGGGGCACCACGGTGGGCTCTTCGCCAGCGGCATCCACACACTCGCGGTCCTCCAACGACTCTGCGTCGAGTCGTTCTACTCGCGCTGGTCGGTCATCGCGGGGCGGGGGTTCGACAAGGTGCGTTTCACCGCCCCGGTGCGGCCGGGCGACACGCTGACCGGCTCGGTCATCATCGGCGACGTGAGCCTCGACGACTCCCGCGGTCGCGTGCGATTGGAGATGGAGATGCATCGCACGGACGCGACGACGGTTCTCACTGCCGAGTTGGTCGTCTTCGTCTGGCGACGCGGTCTGCAGGCGGCGATGCGGGATGATCCGGTCGCCACGCCTCCACTCGGCTAGGCCGGTGCGCCGCTGCCCCGGGGCGGGCCGGCCCTCTCCGAGGGCTCGACCCATCCCGCGGCCAGAAGCTGTGCGGAGCCGGAACTCAGGCGCCGAGGGAACCGAAGAGGGTGCCCAGCGAGCCGAAGATGCCCTCGGGGCTCGTGCCCTGATCGTCGTCGTCATCCCCGCCGTCGTCGCCGCCGGGCGCGGCCTCGCACGTAGCCGTGATGTCGAGGACCAGAGTGACGGGGTCGAGCGCGGAGCCCGAGGGGTAGTTGTTGAAGGCGGGAACGAAATTTTCGCCGATGACCGAGGCGGGGGACGTGACGGTGATCTGTCCGGGGGCGTGGAAGTCGCTGGCGGCGGGCAGGGCGAACGTAGCGGCGACGACCTGCTCACCGCCGATCTTGACCGGCTCCGCGTCCTCATCCGTGGTGAATTCGTTGCCCTCCCAGTCGAGCTTGAGCACGCCCGCCGTGCCGTCGATCTCGACCGTGGGATTGGAGATGGTCGTGTTGAGGACTCCGCCGTGGGCGTTGAAGTTCACGGAGCCCTCGCCGGACGCGGTGGCGGAGCCCGGCCCGTCTACCGTGCCGGCGGTGACCGGCCAGACGTACTTCCCGTCCGTGGCGTTGTCCGTGCCCTCGAACGAGACACCATCGAACGTGTGAGTGCCGTGGGCGAAGCCGTAGAAGTAGTTGCGGAACGACTGCTTGAAGCCCCACTTGATCGATCCGCCGGTCACCTCGTAAGTGGCCTCGGACGGCGCGCAATCGAGGTCGGCTGCGCCGGCCGTGGCGGGCACGGCGAGGGCGGACAGACCCATCAGGGCGGCAGAAGTGAGCGCAACGGCGGCGGACCGCGAGAGAACATGAGACATGCGGACATCCTTAGGAGGTTCGATCCGGCGCCTGATGCGCCGGAGAGACTGCCCCGGAATTGAGGCAAGCCTTACCTTAGATCCATCGATTAAGGAAAGGCTTGCCTTAGTTAAGGGTGTGTTGCATGTCACATTAGGGGCCCGCAGGGCGCTGACCTCAGTCTCGCGCAGCCGCGACCCGCCCCATACGTGTAAACGCCTCGGAGAGAAGCTCTTCGGAGCAGGCGAAGTTCACGCGGGCGAAGCCCTTGCCCTGGGAACCGAAGGCCGGCCCGGGGCTCAGGGCGACCCGGCCTTCGTCGAGGAACGCGGCGGCGGGGTCGTCGCCCAGACCCGGGTAGGCGCGCAGATCGATCCACGCGACGAACCCCGCATCGGGCCGACGCCACCGCGCCCGGGGCAGGTGCTCGGCGAGTAGCCGCTCCATCAGGTCGAGATTGGAGGAGAGAGCGGCTCGCATGTCGACGAGCCAGTCGAGGGACTCGGTGAGCGCGGCCTCGGCGGCGAGGGCGCCGAAGTGCCCCACTGCTCCGGACAGAGCCGAACGCGGGATGGCGAACTTCTCGGGATTGCCGTTGACGACGAACGCGCACTTCAACCCGGCGAGGTTGAACGCCTTGGACGCCGACGAAATCGCCAATCCAACTTCGCGGGCGGTCTCCGAGACCGCCAGGAACGAGACGAAGTCCACGTCCGGCATGGCCAGGGGCGCCCAGATCTCGTCCGACACCACCACGGCGTCGTGCCGGGCGGCGATCTGGGCGAGCTCGCCCAACTCCGCCTGCGAGTGGAGGACGCCCGTGGGGTTGTGCGGATGACTCAACAGGACCGCCCGGGCCCCGCCCGCCAACGCCTGCTCGATGCCCGCCAGATCGAGGCGCGGGTCCTCGCCGTCGTGACCGATCAACGGCGCCGCGACCGGTGACATCCCCACGCGCCGGATCCACGGTCCGAACGGCATGTACACCGGCGGCGTGTACACGACACCGCTCCCGGCCGGCAGGATGCGCGCCAGCGACTCGCGAACGCCGACCCCCACGTCGTTGACCGGGACCACGGTGTCCTCCGGCACCTCGTACCCGAACCGCGAGTAGTACCGCGCGCACACCCCGGCCAACCGCTCGATCTCCGTGAAGTACCCGGTGTCCCCGTCGGCGACGGCGGCGGCGAGACGATCCCGGATCGCGGGAGCCAGCAGGACGTCGGTCTCGGCGACGAACAGCGGCAGCACGTCCTCCGGGTACGCCTGCCACTTCTGGCTGCGGCGCCTGCGCAGGACGGACTCGGGGACATCCAGGGGGAACGGCACGTGGGGCATCCTTCTCATCCGGGGGCGAGCGGAACCCTCAGGCTACTCAGCTCCCGGGCACGAACCCCGGGTACACCCACACGTCCAGGTATCGGGAATCGGTTCGGAACGGGGCGAACGGCATGAGTGAGACCCACGTGCCGGTGGCGAAGCCGGGGACGGTGCCGCCGGGGATGAAGACGCCGCCCGACGTGGTGGGCCACCCTCTCTCGGTGGCCAGAGCGTAAGCGCCCCGGACGCTCCCGTCGGCCGCGGACCCGGTCGATCCGGTGATCACGTCCCCGAGAACGGTGACGCGGTCGAGCCTGTGCGGCACCCCCGACGGGTCGCGCTGCCAGCAGTCCGATCCCTCGAGCACGTAGTTGGAGCACCAGATCTCCGTGTCCGTGCCGAACGGGGAGAGCACGCGCATGGGCGCGCTGTTCGGGGCCCAGAAATGCGGGTCCGACGGCGTGATGGCGTACGGCCAGTACGAGAGCTCGGCCCACTTGTTCGGGCCCTCGGTGGCGGGCGGGAACGGGCGGTCCGCCGGCCAGGCGGGATCGTCCAGGGACTGGGCGGAAGCGGCGGGCGCGACGCCCGCCGCGAGGGCGAGTGCGGCGGCGCCGGCGGCTATGACGCGGGCGGTGGCGCGGGATGTGACGCGGGAGGACATGCCTCAGTCCACCACGGCCGGGGCCCCCTCACAGGCGGAACGGCCGCACGTGAGTACACCGTGACGGGACCGTCACCACGAGTAGCGCAGGGGAAACAGCCCGTTCCTACGGTTGCCCGCACGGGGCACCGGACAGGGGAGCCCACCGGCGGGGAGGGGCCACGCGCATGACGCGCTCACGCACGATCGAGAACTGGGATCCGGAGGACCGGCGACAGTGGGATTCGGGCGGTCGACGCATCGCCGTACGCAACCTCTACTGGTCGGTGTTCGCCGAGCACGTCGGGTTCTCGGTGTGGACCCTCTTCGCGGTCATGGTGCTGTTCATGCCGGAGGACGTCTACGGGCTCGACGCCCCGGACAAGTTCCTCGTCTCCGCGGTCGTCACCCTCACCGGCGCGTTCCTGCGCATCCCCTACACGCTGGCCACGGCCACGTTCGGCGGTCGCAACTGGACCATGTTCTCCGCGTTCGTCCTGCTCATCCCGGCGGGCGCGATGCTGTGGATCATGGCCAACCCGGGCCAGCCGCTGTGGCTGTACCTGGTGGTCGGCGCGCTCGCCGGCCTGGGCGGGGCCAACTTCGCCTCGTCCATGACCAACATCAACGCCTTCTTCCCGCAGCGGATGAAGGGCTGGGCCCTGGGCCTCAACGCGGGCGGCGGCAACCTCGGCGTGGCCACCATCCAGGTGGTGGGGCTGCTGGTGATCGCCGCCGCGGGTAACCGGTCGCCGCACTGGGTGATCGCGGTGTACCTGGTCCTGCTGGTCGTGGCCGGGATCGGCGCTGCGCTCAAGATGGACAACCTCGGCCACCAGACGGTCGACGTGGCGAGCATGCGCGACGTGGCCACCGACCGCGACGGCTGGGTCCTGTCACTGCTCTATATCGGTACCTTCGGCTCGTTCATCGGCTTCAGCTTCGCGTTCGGGCAGATGCTCACCATGACGTTCACCGGCAACGGCGAGTCCTCGTCGGACGCCGCCCTGCACGCCGCGCAGATCACGTTCCTCGGCCCGCTGCTCGGTTCGCTGACCCGCATGCTCGGTGGGCGCCTGGCCGACCGGTTCGGTGGCGCGCGGGTGACGCTGGCGACGTTCCTGGGCATGGCCGTCACGACGGTCGCGCTGATCGTCACCTCGAGCATGCAGTCGGCCGACGGTGGCCGGCTCTCCGGCGGCGCGCTGGTGCTGTTCTTCGCGGCCTTCCTCACGTTGTTCGCGCTCACCGGGATGGGCAACGCGTCGGTCTACAAGATGATCCCCACCGTCTACGAGGCCCGCAGTCGGGGCCTGGACCTGCCGGAGGCGGCGCGGGCGGCGTGGTCGCGCGCCCACTCGGGGGCGTTGATCGGCGTGGCCGGCGCGGTCGGGGCCTTCGGCGGCTTCCTCATCAACATGACCCTGCGCAGCTCGTACCAGTCGTCGGGATCGGCGACGGCGGCGTTCGTGGTGTTCACCGCCTTCTACGTGGTGGCAGCCGTTGTCACCCGGGCCGTGTACCTGCGGCGCCCGACCGCCGCGCCCGCGCCGGTGGCCACCGGGACGTCGCCGGTGGGGGCGGCCGGCGCCGCGCCGAGCGCGGCGGAGCCGGTCCCCGCCACGCGCTGACCGCCACGCGCTGACCGGCCGCGGGGGCGGTGCGACGAGACCGACGAGGACGACGACGAGGAGATCACCATGACGAGCGTCGACACCGCCCGGGTGACGCCGGACCGGCCCGGGGCACAGGATGCCGAGCGACCCGGCCACACGCACTGCCCGTACTGCGCGCTGCAGTGCGCGATGAGCGTCACGCCCACCACGGGCGGCGTCGCCGAGGTGACGCCCGAGTGGTTCCCCACCAACCGCGGCGGACTATGCCGCAAGGGCTGGACCGCCGGCGACCTGCTCGGACACCCGGACCGGCTCACGACCCCGCTCATCCGGCGCGACGGGCGACTGCAGCCCTGTGACTGGGACACCGCCCTGGACCGGGTCGTCGACGGGATCCGGCGCGCGCAGGCGGCCGGCGGGCCGGACGGTGTGGCGGTCTTCGGCGGCGGCGGACTCACCAACGAGAAGGCCTACCAGCTGGGCAAGTTCACCAGGCTCGCGCTGGGCAGCCGGCTCATCGACTACAACGGCCGCTGGTGCATGTCCTCGGCCGCCGCGGCCGCCAACCGCAGCTTCGGCCTCGACCGCGGCCTGCCGTTCCCCGTCACCGACCTCTCGGGCGCCCGGGCCGTCCTGCTCATCGGCGCCAACCCCGCCGACACCATGCCCCCGTTCCTCCAGCACCTCGGCACCGCGGCCGCGGCGGGCGGGCTCATCGTGGCCGACCCGCGGCTCAGTGCGACCGCGCGGCGCGCCCTCGACGGGGGCGGTGTGCACCTGCGCCTGCGCCCCGGCACGGACGCGGCCCTCGCGCTGGGGCTGCTGCACCTCGTCGTCGTCACCGGGGCCGTCGACACGCGGTACCTCGCCGCCCGCACCACCGGATTCGAGGACGCGTGGGCGCACGCCGCCGCATGGCTGCCGGAGCGCACCGAGCGCGTCACGGGGGTCTCCGTCGCCCTCCTCGAGCGGGCGGTGCGGCTCCTCGCCGACGCCCGCGACGCCGGCGCCGGCAGCTACATCCTCACCGCCCGCGGCGCCGAACAGCACGCCGACGGCACCTCCGTGGTGGGAGCGGTGATCGCGCTGGCCCTCGCGTTGGGCCTGCCCGGCCGGCCGCGCACCGGCTACGGCACGCTCACCGGGCAGGGCAACGGGCAGGGCGGCCGGGAGCACGGCCAGAAGGCCGACCAGCTCCCCGGGTACAGGATGATCACCGACCCCGACGCCCGCACTCACGTCGCCGCCGTGTGGGACGTGGAACCGGAGCAGATCCCGGGCCCGGGCCTGTCGGCGTTCGAACTGCTCGACTCGCTCGGACAGCCCGGCGGACCCACCGCGATGCTCCTGCACGCCTCCAACCCGGTGGTCTCCGCGCCGGACGCCGACCGCGTCGCCGAGCGGCTGCGCGCGCTGGACACGCTGGTGGTAGCCGACTTCGTCCTGTCGGAGACCGCGGCGCTCGCCGATGTCGTGCTGCCCGTGCCGCAGTGGGCCGAGGAGGAGGGCACGCTCACCAACCTCGAGGGCCGCGTCCTGCGCCGCCGCCGGTCGATCACCCCGCCGGCCGGCGCGCGCGACGAACTGTGGATCTGGCACGAGCTCGCCCGCCGCCTGGACCGCGGGCCCGAGCGCTTCCCGACCGACCCGCGCGCGGTGTTCGACGAACTCGCCCGCGCCTCGGCCGGCGGCAAGGCCGACTACTCGGCCGTCGACTGGGACCGCCTCGACGCGGGGGAGGTGCTGCACTGGCCGTGCGGCGCCGACTCCCCGGCCGGCACCCCGCGACTGTTTCTCGACCGGTTCGCCACGCCCGACGGCCGCGCCCGCTTCATGATCGACGCCCCGCGGACCCCGGCCGAACCGACCGACGCCGCGTTTCCGCTGCTCGCCACCACCGGGCGGCTGCTCGCGCACTATCAGTCCGGCGCCCAGACCCGCCGTGTGGGCGAACTCGCCGCGGCCGAACCGCGGATGTGGGTGCAGGTCCACCCCGTCGTCGCCCGCGCGGCCGGGCTGACCGACGGCGCCGCCGCGCGTGTGGTGTCCCGGCGCGGCTCGGTCGAGGCCGAGGTCCGCTGCGACGAGGACATGCGCACCGACACCCTCTTCCTGCCGTTCCACTTCGCCGGCACCGGGCGGGCCAACCTGCTCACCCTGCCCGAGCTCGACCCGCACAGCCGGATGCCCGAGTTCAAGGTGTGCGCGGTGCGGCTGGAGGCGGCGGCGTGAGCGCGGCCGTGGTCCGGCAGGCACCCCGCCGCGTGGTGATCGTCGGCGCGGGGATGGCGGCCGCGCGCCTCGCCGAGGAACTGCGCGCGGGCGAGCCCGACCCGGCGCGGCTGTCGGTCACCGTGCTCGGCGCCGAGGCGGAGGAGCCGTACAACCGCATCATGCTCTCCCACGCCGCCGCGGCGTCCGGTGCTGCCGGGGCCCCCGGTGCTGCCGGTGGCGCGACCCCGGTGGCGCGGCTCAAGCCCGCCGGGTGGTGGGACCGTCACGACATCACCCTGCGCACCTCGGCGCCCGTCGCGGCGCTCGACCGCGTCACGTGCGAGGTCGAGCTCGCGGGCGGCGAGCGGGTCGGCTACGACCACCTCGTCCTGGCCACCGGCGCCGCGCCCCGCATCCCGCCCGTCGACGGCATCCGCTCACCCGGCGGCGGCCTCGCGCCCGGCGTGTTCACCCTCCGGGACGCCGCGGGTCAGAGAGAGCTGACCGCTCATCTCGCGGCCCACCCGGGGCCCGTCGCGATCGTCGGTGCGGGCTTCATCGGCCTCGAGGTCGCCTGCGCACTGGCCGCGGCCGGGCACGACGTCGTCGTCGTCCATCCCCGCGCCTGGCCCATGAACGGCTGCCTCGACGCCGGCGCCGGCGCCGTCCTGGTCCGCTCCCTCGCCGCGCTCGGCGTGCGGACGGTGACCGGCGCGCGCGCCACGAGCTGGGACGGGGCGACGTTGAGACTCGACGACGGCGAGGTGCGCTGCCGCACGGTCGTCCTCACCGCCGGGTCCGCGCCCCGGGCGGACCTCGCGCGCGACGCCGGCCTGGAGGTGGGCCACGGCGTGGTCGTCGACGACGAGCTCACCACCAGCGATCCCGCCATCAGCGCGATCGGCGACTGCGCTCAGCACCGGGGCGTCGTCAGCGGCCTGGTGGCCCCGGCGTGGGACCAGGCCGTCGTACTGGCCGCGCGACTGAGCGGCGCCGACCCCGACGCCCGATACTCCGGCGGCACCCCGGTCACCAGGCTCAAGGCGCACGGGCTCGACGTGGTCGCGCTGGGCGAGTTCGCGGAGGACGTCTACGGCTCGGCGGGCGGCGACGACGAGGCCACCGAGGTCACCACACTCTGCGAGCCCGCGCGCGGTCGCTACGCGCGCGTCGACGTGGTGGCCGGCCGCGTGGTGGGCGCCGCGTTGATCGGCCACCCCGAGCCGGTCGGCGTGCTCACCCAGCTGTACGAGAACGCCCTGCCCGTGCCGGACGACGTGGTGTCGGTGATCCTGGGGCGCGCCGAGGCGGTGGCCGCTCAGACGCCGTCGACCATGCCCGCCGCCGCGGTGGTGTGCCGCTGCAACGGGGTCAGCAAGGGCGACCTCGTCGCGGCGTGGGCCGACGGCGCCCGCGACCGCGACGCGCTGGCCGAGAGCACCCGCGCCGGAACGGGTTGCGGCGGGTGTTCGGCGGCGGTCGAGGGGATCTGCGGGTGGCTCGCGGCGGCGGGGTAGAGCGCAGCGGGTTAGGGCCGGGTGGAGGAATCGGACCAGTGGAGGAGACGGAGATGAGCGGCGCGACCGGCGGGCGGCGAAACACCCCGGCAACAGAGATCGGCCATGATGGGGGAGTGACCGATTCCGACGTGACCACCGCCGGCACCGATCTCCCGCTCCTGGGGCGCACGGTCGCCGTCACCGCCGCCCGGCGGGCCTCTGAGCAGCGCACCCTGCTCGAGCGCCGCGGCGCGACCGTCCTGCACGCGCCCGCGATGCACATGATCCCCATCGCCGAGGACTCCGTGGTCCGCGAGGCCACCGAGCGACTGCTCGCCACGCCCGCCGACCTCATGGTGCTCACCACCGCCGCGGGCGTGCGATGGTGGATGCAGGTGTGCGAGGAGTGGGGCCTGGCCGGGCAGCTGCTCGAGCTGATGGGTCGGATCCCGCTGTACTCGCGCGGTCCCAAGACGACCGGGGCGATCCGGGCCGCCGGCCTGCGGGAGCACGCCTCCGCGGTCAGCGAGGCCAGCCCGGAGCTCCTGGAGATGCTGCTCGAGCGGGGCGTCGCGGGGCTGACGATCGGCGTGCAGGTGCAGGGCGCGGGTTCCGGCTGGAACCCCATGGCCCCCCTGCTCGACGGCCTGCGGGACGCGGGCGCCGACGTGATCGAGGTGCCCGTCTACCGGTGGGAGCTCCCGGAGGATCTCGCCGCGCTCGACGAGCTCGTGACCACGATCGCCCGTCACGGCGTTGACGGCGTGACGTTCACCGCCGCGCCGGCGGTCGTGGCCGTGCTCTCGCGTGCGGACGCGCTCGGGCTGCTCGACGACCTGCTCGACGCGCTGCGCGGCCCCGTCGCCGCCCTGTGCGTGGGCCCGGTGACCGCGGCCCCGCTGGCAGACCTGGACGTGCCGTTCACCTGCCCCGACCGGATGCGCCTGGGTTCGCTCATGCGGCACACCACCGACGAGCTCGCCGCCCGGACGGCGCCGATCGACGTGGCCGGGCACCAGCTGACCGTGTGCGCGGCGGCGGTGCTGGTCGACGGCCGACCGGTCGAGGTCACGCCGGCCCAGCTCGCGCTGTTGCGGGTGCTCGCGCGGCGCCCGGGGGCGTGCGTGAGCAGGGACGAGCTGCTCGCGGCGCTGCCCGGCGACGGCACCGACCCGCACGCGGTGGAGACCGCGATGGGCCGCCTCCGCCGGGCGCTCGGCGTGCCGGACCTCGTGACGACCGTCGTCAAGCGCGGCTATCGGCTCACCATCTGAGCGGTCGCGGCGGCCTGCGACGGGCGCGGGCGGCTCGCGGCGGGGCGGCGGCCTTCGGCGGGTGCGGGCGGCTCGCGGCGGGGCGGCGACCTTCGGCGGGCGATCTCGCAGCGCGACTGCCGCGAGGTGCGCTGGCTCTTCGGCTCGCGCTGGCTGAAGGGTCCATTCGGCCAGCGCACCCGGGCTGTGTTCGAGCAGTCCGGCAGCGTAGGTCGAAGAGGCAGCGCGATCGGGCGGGGTCGCGCTGCCTCTTTGTCAGCGGCCGGGCGTTCCCGCAGCGCATCCGCTCGGCTGCGGGCCTCCTGCGGGCCGGTGTGGCCTCCGGCGAGCTCGCAGCGCGAGTCCCGCGAGGTGCGCTGGCTCTTCGGCTCGCGCTGGCTGAAGGGTCCATTCGGCCAGCGCACCCGGGCTATGTTCGAGCAGTCCGGCAGCGTAGGTCGAAGAGGCAGCGCGACCGGGAGTTCGCCCTACGCAGCGGTGGCGCGGGCGTGGCGGACCGCGGGCTCGGTCGCCACGTAGACCGTGCCGTCCTCGGCGACCCGGGTGGGGAACACCGAGATCCCGCGGGACGGGTCGTCGAGGCCGCGACCGTCCTCGAGCGCGTACGCCTGCTTGCCGATGGGCGAGATCACGGCGGGGACGCCAGCACGGTCGCCCACGAGCCCGCGGCTCATCACGGCCGCCCGGGCGACGGGATCGATGTTGCAGACGGCGTGCACCTCGCCGTCGTCGAGCTTGTACACCGCCACCTGGCGCCCGTCGGGCAGCAGGGCGGCGACCCCGCGCCCGGCGATGAGGCGGTCGACAGCGCAGACGGCGATCTCGGGGGCGGCGCCGGCGCGGGCGGGGCGGGACAGGGTTGCGGTCATGGCGAACTCCTCGGGTGTGGGCGGGTGGATGTCGGGTCGAAGGCGGGGACGGGGGCCCGGCGCGTCGGGCGCGTGTGCTCAGCTGCGGACGGGCATGGCGGGGGAGCCGAGCAGCACCGGCACCTTGCGGCCGTCGCGCTGCTCGAACTGCACGGTGGGGTCCGGTGCCTCGGGGGCGTTGACGAACGAGACGAACCGGGCGAGCTTGTCGGGATCGTCGAGCACGGCCGCCCACTCGTCCACGTAGCCGGCGACGTGCGCCTCCATGCGTTCCTCGAGCTCGGCGGCCAGGCCGAGCGAGTCGTCGCACACGACCTCCCGTAGGTGGTCGAGCCCGCCCTCGAGCGCCTCGAGCCACGGCGCCATGCGCTGCAACCGCTCGGCCGTCCGGACGTAGAACATCACGGTGCGGTCGATGTAGCGGATGAGCTGGTCGTCGGTGAGGTCGCCGGCCAGCAGCTGGGCGTGCCGCGGGGTCGCGCCGCCGTTGCCGCCCACGTACAGGTTCCAGCCATTTTCGGTGGCGATCACGCCGACGTCCTTGCCCCGGGCCTCCGCGCACTCGCGCGCACACCCGGACACGGCCATCTTGATCTTGTGCGGCGCCCGCAGTCCGCGGTAGCGGGTCTCCAGCAGCACAGCCATCGCGACCGAATCCTGCTGCCCGTACCGGCACCAGGAGGTGCCCACGCAGCTCTTGACCGTGCGCAGCGACTTGCCGTACGCGTGCCCGGACTCCATGCCCGCGTCCACCAGACGCCGCCAGATGGCGGGGAGCTCCTCGACGCGGGCGCCGAACATGTCGATGCGCTGGCCGCCGGTGACCTTGACGTACAGGTCGTGGGCGCGGGCGATCTCGCCGATCACGATGAGCTGCTCGGCCGTCACCTCGCCGCCGGGCATCCGCGGCACCACCGAGTAGGTGCCGTTCTTCTGGATGTTGGCCAGGAAGTGGTCGTTGGTGTCCTGCAGCGCCGCCTGCTCACCGTCGAGGACGTGGTCCGAGCTGGTCGAGGCGAGAATCGACGCGACCGTCGGCTTGCAGATGTCGCAGCCGATCCCGCGCCCGAAGCGCCCGATCAGGCCGGAGAACGTGCGGATGCCGGTGACGGTGACGATTTCGTACAGCTCCGAGCGGGACTGGTCGAAGTGCTCGCACAGCGCGGTGGACTGCTCGACGCCCTCGGCCTCGAGGACCTGACGCATGAGCGGAAGGCAGGAGCCGCACGAGGTGCCGGCCCGGGTGCACGCCTTGAGGGCGGGCACGTCGCACGCGCCGCCGCAGATGGCCTCGCGCAGGTCGCCCTTGGAGACGGCGTTGCACGAGCAGATCTGCGCGTCGTCGGGCAGCGCGTCCACGCCGACGCCGGAGTCGGCCGCCGCGCCCGGGGTGATGAGGGACAGGGGGTTGGACGACGGCAAGGTGCGGCCCAGCAGGGGCTTGAGCAGCTGGTAGGGGCCCGCGTCGCCGACGAACACGCCGCCGAGCAGGGTCAGGGCGTCGTCGCTGAGGACGAGCTTGTTGTAGGTGCGGGCGACCGGGTCGTCCACCACCACCTCGAGGCAGTCGGGCGTACGCCCGTGGGCGTCGCCGAAGCTGGCCACGTCGACCCCCATGAGCTTGAGCTTGGTGGCGAGGTCGGCCCCGGTGAACTCGGTGCCGGCGTCGCCGGTGATCTGGCCGGCCGCGACCTCGGCGGAGGTGTATCCGGGCCCGACCAGGCCGTAGCAGGTGCCCTCGATGGCCGCGCACTCGCCGATCGCGTAGACGTGCGGGTCCGAGGTGCGGCAGGCCCGGTCGGTCAGCACGCCGCCCCGCTCGGCCACGGCGATCCCCGCCGCGCGGGCGAGCTCGTCACGGGGCCGGACTCCGACGGAGAACACGACGAGGGCCGCGTCGACGACATCCGTCTCGCCGTCGTCGGAAGTCAGGGCGACCCGGAGCCCGGCGTCACCGGACGCCGACGCGTCGCCACCCCCCGCGGCGGCCGCGCCGTCACCCCCCGCGGCGTCCGCCTCGCCGGCGGCGCTCTCCTCGATGACCGTGTCGGTCACGCTGAGGTGCACGTCGATGCCGCGGTCGCGGATGAGGTCGCACAGCAGGGCGCCGCCGCGGCCGTCGACCTGAACGGGCATGAGCCGGTCGTTGCGCTCGACGACGTGCGGGACGAGGCCGAGCAGGCTCAGCGCGTTGGCGGCCTCGATGCCCAGCAGGCCGCCGCCGACCACCACTCCGTGCGCGCCAGCACCGGCCCGCTCGGCGGCCGCGCGGATCGCGTCGAGGTCGTCGAGCGTGCGGTAGACGTGGCACCCGGGCAGGTCGTGGCCCGGGACGGGCGGGACGAACGCGCGCGAGCCGGTCGCCAGGACCAGCGTGTCGTAGTCGACGTACTCGCCGGAGTCGAGTTCCACGCGCCGGGCGGCGGTGTCGATCGCGGTGACGAGCCGGCCGGAACGCACGGTGACGCGGGGGTCACCGGAGTGCCGCGCGTCGTCGAGGTGCAGGGCGTCGCGCTCCCACGCGCCGACGTAGGCGGACAGTCCCACACGGTCGTAGGCGGGATCGGGTTCCTCGCCGATCACCGTGACGGCCACGTCGGCGTCGGCGTACCGCGAGCCGAGGGTGGAGACGAAGCGGTGGGAGACCATCCCGTGCCCGACGACGACGATGTGCTCAGTCATTCCTGGACCTCCTTGGCGAGCCTGTGCGGAACAGGTTAGGAAGGAGGTGTTGCGATGCTGTGGCGTCGGATCACGGTCCCGTGACGCTTATTTCACACCGGTCCCGCCGCCGGGTGAGGGGCCGGTCCGCGGGCGCGCGGCGGCGGAGTGCGGCGCGCCGGGCGGGCGGCTCAG